>JAKAFK010000005.1 GCA_021817985.1 Pseudomonadota bacterium
CCTCAGCCGGGCGATGTCGTGGCCTACAAATACGGCCGGTGCTTTTCCCATGGCGGAATCGTGGTCAACTGGCCCACGATCATCCATGCCCATCGCCGCGAAGGCATGGTGGTGCTGGCTGACGGTGCACAAGGAGAAATGGGGCGGCTGCCTCGCGTCTTCTACGCCATGAATGGAGTTGACGGCTGATGGGGATGGGGGGCAAAGGCGGCGCGCGGCCCACGTCCGCATATAGCTCCGTCGCGGCCGGCATCAACTTCCAGACCAGCATGTACGGCCCCCCGGTGCCCATCATTTACGGCACCATGCGCGCGTCCACGAATCTTCTGTGGTACGGCAACTTTCAGGCCACGGCGAAGAGTTCCGGTGGTGGCAAGGGTGGTGGCAAAGGTGGTGGCGGGGGTGGTGGCAAAGGCGGCGCCGGCAGCCCCTCGACCTACGAATATTCGGCCGCCGTGGCAATGGGCTTGTGCGAGGGGCCGATAGGCGGCATCGGCACCATATGGGCCAACAAAGACTTGACGAGCATGTCCGCCCTGGGCCTGACGCTTTTCACCGGCACGGCGCCGCAGGCGACGTGGGGATACCTCACCACCAATTTTCCGAGCGAGGCCATCAGCTACCCGGGCATCGCCTATGTCGCCACCGGCTATTACGACATGGGCACGAGCCCGACACTGCCCAATCACAACTTCGAGGTGCAGGGGCTGCTCATTTACGGGAATGGCGTCGAAGACGCCAACCCGGCGGCGTTCATCCCGGACTTCCTGACAAATCCGCAATACGGCGTCGGATTTGCGAGTGCCCAGGTTGGCGACATGACGCAATATTCCGACTACTGTGTGGCGAACGGCCTGTTCCTGTCGCCGGCGCTCGCGCAGCAGAAATCGGCGTCCCAGTGGATCTCTGATTGGCTGCAGCAGACCAACTCCGCCGCAATCTGGTCGGAGGGGCGTGTCAAAATCATCCCATACGGCGACGAGCCTGTCACCGGAAACGGCGCGACCTTCACGCCCAGCCTGACAGTGCAATACGACCTCACTGATGACGACTTCCTCGATCGCGGCCACACGGATCCGATCACTATCACGCGGAAGACAAAGGCGGATGCGTACAACCAGGTCAAAATCACGTACAAGGCTCGATCGAACAGTTATGATCCCGCCAGGGCGGTGGCCAACGATACGGCCAACATCGAGACCTACGGGTTGCGGGTGATGCCGGATGTCCAAGCCGACGGCATCACATCGGCGAACGTCGCCCTGACGGTCGCAAACCTGATTCTTCAGCGGCAGCTCTACATCCGCAACACTTTCGAGTTCGATCTGGGACTCGACAAGATCCTGCTCGAGCCCATGGACATCGTCACCCTAACGGATGCGCGACTCGGGCTCGACCAGTTTCCGGTGCGCATCACCAGCATCGAGGAGAACGAAAAGGGCAACCTGACGGTCCAGGCCGAGGAGTTTCCCAGCGGGGTGGCAACGGCCGGCAGCTATGCGACGCAGGCTCCGGCCGGCTTCACCACCAACTACAACGTCTCGCCTCCGCTCAATCTCTCGCCGGCAGTGATCTTCGACGCGCCTCCGCAGCTCGCCAATCAGCTCGAGCTATGGTGCGCGATCGGGTGCAACCTCGCCGACTATGGCGGCTGCGATATCTACGTCTCGTTCGACGACCAGACCTATAAGAAGGTCGAGACGGTTTATGGCTCGGCCACCTATGGCACCCTGACTGCCATTTTGCCGCTGGGCAGCGATCCGGATCTGATTGACACTCTCTCCGTCGATTTGAATTACGGCAACGGCACTCTACTCGGGGGGGCACAGTCAGACGCGGACCTATTTCACACGCTTTGCTATGCAGATGGAGAGCTTGTGAGCTACGAGACCGCGACTTTCACCGGAACGGGGGGGGCAGGCGAGAACAAATACAGTCTGAGCTATCTGCGAAGAGGCGGTTTCGGGACCGACATAGCCGCCCACAATGCCGGCACGCCGTTCGTGCGCATCGACCAGGCAGTCGCGCAGATCCCTTATACCAAGGAGCACATCGGCAAGACCGTCTATTTCAAATTCCTGCCCTTCAATCCCTATGGCGGCGGCCAAGTCACGTTGGCAGACGTGAATCCCACCACCTACACCATCAAGGGGCCCGCGTCCCCACCCGCGGTGCAGGGATTTTCAGTCTCGCAGAACGGAGGCGCCGTTACGTTCGTCTGGGATCCGGTGGATGACTTCGCGCTCAAGGGTTACGACATTCGTTACGGCGTGCGCGGGAACGCGTGGAGCGCGATGGAGACGTTGACGGAGGTGGCCGCGGGCACCGAGATGACGAATGCTTCTGTGGCGCCCGGGACGTGGACATTTGCGATCTGCGCCCATGATATCGCCGACCAGCTTTCGACACCAGTCTATTACGATTACACAGTCACCAACGAGAACGATGTGATTCTGGCTGACCGAGAAGACCCGGGCTTCGCCGGCACCCTCACAGGATGCTATCGGCACTGGACGGGCGTCGTTGTGCCGCTGGATCAGAACGTCGCCAGCCATTACACGCAATGGGAGGATTTTGGGGTCGGTTCCACATCCGATAACCCGTCGGCTCTTCCCTGGATTCCGTTCCCGGTCGCATCGTGCACTTATGACACGGATGCCCGGGACACGGGCTTCAACGATACGCTGAGAGTCTACGCCACCATGACGGCGGTCCCGGGGCCCGGAATATCCGGCACTCAACAGGTGTCGTTCTCCATTGACACTTGGCTTACAGGGTCTATTGATCCAGGTATTTGGTCGGCATGGACAACGAGCCCCCTGCAGATGCGATATATCCGCGGTCGAGTGACTCTGGCGCCGGGCGCAGTGCCCGCTTATTTGTCAGCCTTCACCCTGCATTGCGACAAGCCAAATGCAACGGTGGTCGATGGATCAAATGTGACGATCCCGGCCGGAGGCGCGAGCATCACGTTCTCTCAACCGTTCCATAGCCCACCGCAGGTGACGGCAACCTACGTCGGCTCGGGGGCGCTTTTCGCATCCGCCACCAGCATTACCACCACCGCTTTCACGGCGCACGTATGGGACACCAGCGGCACGGACGTCGGCGGCAACATCAACTGGACTGGGAACGGCTATTAAGATGCCCAAATACGCGTGGTTCAACCCGTCGGCCAACCCATCGCCAATCCTGGGCTGGCTGGATACCGACAATGGATGGCCCAACCTGCCGCCGGAAGATGCTCTGCTACTCCTCACGGACACCCAATGGGCGACGCGCGACAGCCAGGCTTGGCAAGTGCAAAACCGTCAATTAACACCAGCTCCGGACCCAAGCCTTGCTGACCTGAAAACCGCCAAGGCTGCGGCCATAAACGCGTCTTGTCAGGCGCAGATCTTCGCCGGTTTCACGAGCTCGGCATTGGGAAACGCCTACACCTACCCAGCCAAGGACCGCGACCAGTCCAATCTGGCGGCATCTGTCCTAGCAAGTCTCCTCCCGAATCTGCCGGCGGGATGGACGACATCTTTTTGGTGCATGAACGCTACGGGCGCTTGGGCTTATGTGGCTCATACGGCCGTACAAATCCAGCAGGTAGGGCAGGATGGCAAGACCGCCGTCATTGCCGCGCTTAGCAAAAACGCAGACCTTCAGCAGCAGATCGTCAACGCTACGACCGCCACGGAACTGGCGGCCATTACCTGGTAACGGACCATGCCCGTCGCGACATTCAATCAGACCAATTTCACCACGCAGGACCCGACAACCTACCGCGGCGACAACGACGGAAATTGGGCGGTAGCCGCCAATATCGTCGACGCCTTCGCGCCGCATGCGGCGACTGCCACTAACATGACCGTCGTGGTGGATGGCGGCATCATCAGTCAGGCCGGGAGCGTGCCCACGCCGGTGGCGCAACAAATATCGGCCGTTCTGGCCGCGCCGGTCAATAACCCGCGCAACGATATCGTCTACGTCGATGGCATCACGGGCGCCATGGGCGTGGCCACGGGAACCGAAGCTGCGGCGCCTGCCGATCCGGGAATTCCCGCGGGCAAGGTGGCGATTGCGCGCCTGACGATGACCGTGGGCATGGCGAGTATCACGAATGGTATCATCACCGATTTACGGGGCCCTGCGCTCTCCCAGTCGAGCATCGGGACTGCGTCGGCATCTGACACTGGCCTCGTTAACGCCCTATCCGTCGCGCCGACTCCGATACCAGCGACGCTCACGCCCGGCATGTCAATATGGGTGACCGGCATCAAGGCGACATCGACTGGCGCCGCGACAATGACAATTACCACAGGGGGCGGCAATGTCACGATCCCCATCGAACTCCCGGGCGCCGTCGCGCTGAGCGGCGGCGAGTTGGTTGTGGGATACAGCGCGTTGCTGCGCGTTAATGAAGCCGGGACCGCCGCGACCCTGCGATTCTCGACGGGGATTCAACTCGGGCCAAAGGGAGGTCTCAATGCCTCCAGCGTCGCCACCGTGACCGCGACCGGTGGAATTGCCGCGTCGGTGGCTGGCGGTACCGTGATCGGCGGAACGTCGGCGGCCACGACTCAAACTCTGCCGCTGGCATCGGCAGTCGCGAAAGGACTGCGAATCGAGTTCCTGAATCTCAATTCCGGCGCGATGACCGTTGCGGCGAATGGGACTGACACGATCTCGGCGAATAACGGTGCTGTCCCATCCCTCGTCCTCGCCCAGGGCGACAATCTCCTCGTGGAGAGCAACGGCTCCAATGGTTGGTACGCGGTACGAGGCACCGTCGTAAGCGCATTAGGAAGCGGTCAGACATGGCAGGACATGAAGGCAAGCCGGTCACTCTCAACAACTTATTACAACACCACCGGTCGCTCAATCGAATTTGCGGTTACGAATAACTCCCCAAGCTACATTTCCGGAGCCGTAGCGATGTCGGTGAATGGCCTCCAGATCCTCGTGAGCGGCGCATCTTCTGGTGCCCCGGGATCGGCGTATGGCGCCGCATCAGTGACAGTGCCCGCAGGGGCATCATATTCAGCAGCAGCGCCTGCCAGCTACACGAACTACTTTAGCTGGTATGAGCTCCGATAATTAATCTGGGAGGGAACGAAGATGTCGATCTGGCAAAACCCCGTTGATGGCAGTCTGCACGACGACAACAACGGGGCAGCAGTGTCGCTGCCCATCTGGCCGAAAGGCATGACGGAGTTGACCGCCGCAGAGGCACAGACCGCTCAGGTCGCCGCCGCAGCCGGATATATCTGGAACGGCTCGGAATATGTCGCCCCCGTGCTGACGCCGGCGCAGCAAGCGGTCAGGCTGCTAGCCGGCACCGTTACCGTTTCGTCAAGGTCCACCCCGGCGATCAATGGATCGTATTCAATCACTCCAAACGATCAGGCGCATATCAATGGAGTGGTGACGGGAATCCTGCTCAATGGCAGGTTCCCAGGGGGCGCATCCGCTTACGATTGGCCGGATGCAAGCGGGGCGGTCCATTCCTTCCCATCGGTGATGGAGTTCAAGGCGTTCGCAACGGCGGTCCTCGGTTTCATCTCGGCTTGCTACCGAGCCATTAATGGCACCTCCGCGACGCTGCCTAGCAACACATTGGACATCTCATGAAGCAGCGCGGAATTCTCATCGGCATCTGGCTTCTGTGCCAGGTCGGCGCAGCGTTTATCGGTTTTCGGATGCTTTGGGCGGCATGGACTGCGCCGTCAGAGGCCTGGGAGATCGCCGTTGCCTACGACGCCCTCGGCAACGTCGCCGGCAACGGGCGCCTCGGGCAGACCATAAGCAGCCGAGCGGCGCATGCGAGACCGAAACGGTGGGCGTGTCTCCTGTGCGAGCTGCTCGATGCAGTTGACCCTGGGCACTGCGATCGCGCGATGAGCGCAGAGGACCAGAACCTGCATTAGCGACGCAGCCCACGGCTCCGATGGCCCCGAAAGGGGCTTTTTTATTTTACGCGCCCCTGGAAGAGTCGGGATGATCGACATCAAGAGCATGGCCAACTGGGTAGTGTATGCCGCACTGGCGGTGATCGGGTGGCTCGCCAGAGCGCTCTGGTACGCCGTCAAAGAGCTCCGCACAGATCTCGCCAGGCTGCGGGAAGAGCTGCCTGAGAAATACGTGCTCAAAGACGATTTCCGCGAGGACATGAAGGAGATCAAGGCGATGCTTGGGCGCATATTCGACCGGCTGGATGGAAAGGCGGACAAATGAGCTTGCACGATTTCAGACTGGACGACCTGGCACCGTACACCAGCGAGAAGGCGTTTCCCGCGACCGCGAGCGCAGACTTCCGCATTCTGTTCGTTGGGCGCGACGACGTCCATCGGGCGCTGCGGCATGTGCTCTCGCGCGTCAAGTGCAGCCTTTACCTTTCGATGTTTGGCTTCGATGATGACGACCTGAACGACATCATCATGGGCATCGTGCACGATCCGCGCATCACATGCCTCATCACCTTGGACAAGTCGCAGGCCGGAGGCGTCCATGAACGCAAGCTGCTGGAGTCGGATGCGGCGAAAGATCCCGAGGGCTACCGGACGCACTTCGTCGTCGGGCAATCCGCGACGCACCAAATCGCGCATACCAAGGGCTTTGTCGCGGACGGCGTGATCGGAGCCGAGGGCTCGACCAACTGGAGCACGAGCGGCGAGGGCACATTCAATGTGCGCCCTGGCGAAAAAGGCTTCAAGGCCCAGAACAACACGCAGAGCTTCTTCGTCGATCCCTACGCCGTCCAGCGCTTCCAGGCTCAGCTGATCGCCGAGCATATGGCGGCGCAACGGAGTGCGCAGCAATGATTACATCCGGCCAGTTGCACCACATCATGCCGCAGGCTGCGGCCGAGCGTGTCGAGATGTTCGTGCAGCCGCTCGACGCGGCAATGCAGGAATTCGGCATTACGACCCCGGAACGCGCGGCCATGTTCGTCGCCCAGATCGCGCACGAGTCCGGGCAGCTCCAGTGGCTCGTCGAGCTTTGGGGGCCCACCGAGGCACAGAAGGGCTATGAAGGTCGAAAGGACCTTGGCGACGTTTTCCCGGGGGACGGATTCAAGTTTCGCGGCCGCGGGCTGCTGCAAACAACGGGGCGCGCGAATTACAAAAGGGTGGGGGACGCATTGGGGCTGGATCTAGTCGACCAACCCGATTTGCTATCCGAGCCGATGGCGGCGTCTCGCTCAGCCGGGTGGTATTGGGAGACCCATCACTGCAATGCGCTGGCGGATCGAGGACTATTCGTTGCTGTGACGAAGGCCATCAACGGGGGCTTGAACGGACTCGAGGACCGCGAGACGTTCTATGCCCGGGCAAAGGAGGTACTGAAATGAACTGGTTTCAGAGACTCATCGCTGACTCCGCTGGCAATCCGGACGACGGCCGCATCATGGCGGTCCTCGCCATCCTCGTTGCGCTTTGTCTCGCCGTCTACTCGGTGGTCTGGCAGCACCAGGCGTTCGATATGCAGCAATACGGCATCGGCATCGGGGCGCTCTTTGGCGGCCTGGGGGCGATGCTCAAACTTCGTGGAGGAAATTGAAATGCATTACAGAAACGGACGTGAAGCAAAAAACGGCGACAAGATCGTGCGGGTGGAAGGTGGAGAGATTGTGGCCTTCGGCATGTTGCAAGACGCGACGCCGGGCAACGACTACTGCAACGGCAGTATTGTGCACGAGGGCGGTCACGCCACCTACGCCTGCATGTGCGACTGTCTGCACGTCGACGATGTGGCCGCGGTCCTGGCCGAAAAGGGCCTCGACAAGCGGCCCAAGGGTGTGTAGGAGATATTGGCCATGTGGACCGTCCTTTTACCCATCCTTCGCCGCTTTTGGTGGGCTATTCCCATGGGCGCCCTCGCCGCCTGGGTCGGCATCGAGCGCGCACACATCGACCTGGTGCAGCGTGAACTCGCAACAGCGCACGCCAAAATCGGAGCCGAACAGCAAACGATCGCGCAACTACGGTCCGGAGTGACTGCGCAGAACGCTGGAATTGCGAGGCTCCGGGCCACCGCCGCCGCATCCATTGCGGAAGCCGCACAGCAGGAACAAGCACGCGAGCGCGCTGCGCAAGCAGCGGCCGTGCAATATCAGCGCCATGTGCAACAGATTGCCGCTCTTCCTGTCCCATCTGGCTGCACGAAGTCGGTCGCGTGGGCGGCCGCAGAGGGCGCAAAGCTCGGGGAAGGATGGAAATGAAAATAGCCGCTATTTGTTGCGTTTTGGCGCTCGCCGGCTGTGCGACTTCGCGCGTTGTGACACAAACCGTCGACGTGCCGGTGCCAGTCATTCAGAAGTGCCCCACACCGGTGATTCCCGCGAGGCCGCACCTTCCGATTGCAGGCCTTACATCGCGATCGGCGCCGGCCGACGTCGAGCGTGCCTATGTCGAGAGCGTATCGCTCTTGGAGGGATATGCTGCGCAGCTTGAGGCGTTGCTGGGACAATGACGAATCTGCCCGAGCAGTACACCGATGTCACCGAGCAGTTCGTAGACCTTCAAGATGGATCAAAGACCCCCGATAGCTCACTCTTCGCCGAAGCATCTTATTAGGGCGATGCTTTCCTGACCGCGACGAAACGCTTCATTCCTTCACGCCCGGTCATGCTTATCAGTGCGGACCCAAATTTGGCAAAGGGGGTCGGCAACCAGGAAGGTAACCTCGTGTGCGGGCTGGAATGAACTTCGAATACCAGTCCGGGACAAAGTTGTTTTACCTCGCCGAGGATGGCTGACAGCGACGTAGGATTGTCCCACTTCTGAAAGATCACGATCAGACCATTCTGGCTGAGCTGATCGCCGAAATACCGCATGAACTCAGCCTGAACAAGAGGATCTGCGTTTCGCGTGAACGGGAAGAATTCGAAGCAAAATATAATGTCGAAACGACCCAGTGTGCCCTGGCCAGGCGAGATCGCTCGAGCTTGAAAGCTGGCGCGAGGGAATTTTGCGCTGGCATAGCCGATAGCATCCTCTGAAAGATCTATGCCAGTCACGTTTGCATTGTGGAAATGTTCTGCCAAGGCACCAGTCGTAAAGCCCGCGCCGCAGCCAGCATCCAAAATGGTGGTTATCCCGTCTCGCGGGAGGTTCAACACCTTGCTCAGCCAGCGGATTTTGTTGATAGGCTCAACATCGTTGTGGTGTGCGATTTGGGTGCCTTCGAGACTATCCTGCAAAAAGAGACGTCTGTATGCGCCGATGCCACTTCCCGTATCAAGGGCGGAAACATCATTGATTTCGTGAATCGCGCATGCGCGTTTTCGGAGTTCTTCGGGGTGCCACCACTCCATTTCTGGTTGCCTCGCACAGAGAATACAACACGAATAAGTCGGTTCAATCGCTTGGTTATATCCGGCGCCTTTAATGGCGGCGAACCTTGCCCGGAAATGTATTTACACAAAATCGCGCGCCAGCCCCAATAATAAGCAGCCCGTGCTGTCCAAAACTCCAACAAGGTCCGCGCCCATAGCCGTTTTCGAACGGGTCACGTAGGCGCAGAGTTTTTGACAATGCGTTGTGAATCGGCCGCCAAAACAATCGGATGCCTCGCTTTTCCGCCATAATGCTGCAATATGTGCGTCTACGTCGCGTTGCCCCGTGAGACAGCGCCGTTTTTTCGTCCGTAATTCTTGCTAGAATCCAATGAAGACGCGCGGTCCGCATGACGGTAAATTACGGACGAAAAATGCCTAATCCATTGAAATTGTGCAAATTCGCTAATGTCTCTGTCTCATGGAAATGGGTATTATGGCGAGTGGATAACGGGCCTAGTGTACTGCAGCAGGGCACGGGCAGAAAAGTGCCAGGACGGGCTTTGTCTCGGTCCAAGGCCAAGGCGCTGTCGATGATGCGACCGATGCCCCCATCGCCCCCGTGGTATCGTGCATCGACATGGAGAGCCAGTCCTTGCGCGCTCCCGCGGACGGCTTGGCGCCAACGCCCTGCGTGATAGGTGCGCAGCGGCGATGGCCAGCAGGGGAGCGGGGCGAGGAGGTTCCGACACCGAAGCAACGGTGCGCCCATGCCGAGGGGTGGTTCCCCATGGGCGCCGGCTCGGGGAACGCCACTGCTGGCGCATAGTCAACCATGAACACGCCAGATTTCAAGGGAGGGACGCGGGATATGGAATATAGGCAGCTTGGCCACAGTGACCTGAGAGTGTCCGCACTGGCCTTGGGGACGATGACGTTTGGAGAACAAAACACCGAAGCCGATGCGCATGAACAGCTCGATTACAGCGTGTCGCGCGGTGTCAATTTCATTGATACGGCCGAGATGTACCCGGTGCCGCCCCGGAAGGAAACGGTGCACAGCACCGAAAGCTATGTGGGGAGTTGGCTGAAAAGGCAAGCACGCAGCCGCCTGATCGTTGCCACCAAGGCGACGGGAGCGAATCGCGGCTTCGAGTGGATACGGGGTGGGCCCCGTGTTTCCCGCGACCATCTGGGCGCCGCGCTGGATGGGAGCCTGAAGCGCCTTCAGACGGACTATATCGATCTTTATCAAATTCATTGGCCGGACCGCTATGTCCCGATGTTCGGCGCGACCCGCTATGATGCGGCGGCCGAAAAGGAGAGCGTCCCGATTGAGGAGCAGCTCGCTGCCCTGGGGGAGTTTGTTCGAGCCGGCAAGATTCGCTATGTCGGCGTGAGCAACGAGACCGCGTGGGGCGTGTGCGAGTTTGTCCATACGGCCGAGCGGATGGGGCTGCCGACGATCGTGTCGATACAGAATGCCTACCATTTGATGAATCGCACCTTCGAGCACGGCTTGGCCGAAGTCTGCCGACATGCGAACATCGGTCTGCTGGCCTACAGTCCCCTCGCATTCGGTTGCCTCACCGGCAAGTACATGAACGCGGAGGGGAAGGGCCGGGTAACGATCTTTCCCGGCTTCGCGCAGCGCTATCAAAAACCGAATGCGGCGGCGGCCACCGCGCAGTATGTGCATTTGGCGCAAGAAGCGGGGTTGGAGCCGGCACAGATGGCGCTTGCTTTCGTGCGCAGTCGCGGCTTCGTCACCAGCACCCTCGTCGGGGCCACCAGCATGGCTCAGCTCAAGAGCAACCTGGACAGCATGGATCTTACGCTCTCGCCGGATGTGCTGGCGCGCATCGACGACATCCACGAGCGGATTCCAAACCCTACGCCCTAGTGCGGCTCGGCTCCGGAAGATCCGCGTCGAACGTTCGTTTGAGACCGTTTCAGCCGACAAGCTCGCGCAGCGCGGCGAGCAGGCTTTCGCATTGCTCGTCCGTTCCCACCGTGATGCGCAGGAACTGCTCGATGCGGGGAAGGGGAAAATGGCGGACGATGATGTGGCGACGACGCAACTCGGCCGCCATTTGGGCCGCATCGTGGGCGGGATGGCGCGCGAAGATGAAATTGGCGGCCGATGGCAACACTTCTAATCCCAGCGTTTCGAGTCTGGCGCTGAGCGCATCGCGGGTGGCCATGACGGCGCGGCAGTTCTTCTCGAGGTGCGCGCGATCGGCCATTGCGGCGCTCGCTGCCGCAATGGCCACGCGGTCGAGGGGATAGGAATTGAAGCTGTTCTTGACGCGCTCGAGCCCCTCGATCAGCGCCAAGTCACCGATGGCGAAACCGACGCGCAATCCGGCGAGGGAACGCGATTTGGACAAGGTCTGGATCACGAGCAGGTTGGGCAGGTGAGCGGTCAGGGCAACCGCACTCTCACCGCCGAAATCGATGTATGCCTCGTCGATCACGACCACGGAGTCTTGGTTGACGGCGGCCAGTTGCTCGATTTCCCGAACGGCCAATAGGCGACCGGTTGGGGCGTTGGGGTTTGGGAAGATGATGCCCCCGTTAGGCTGCACGTAATCCTGGACTCGGATGCTGAACGTCTCGGTCAGCGGCACGGTCCGGTAGTCGATGCCGTAAAGCTTGCAGTAGACCGGATAGAAGCTGTACGTCACGTCGGGAAAGAGGATGGGCTTCGGATGCTTGAGGAGGCCCAGGAAGACGTGTGCCAGAACCTCGTCGGACCCATTGCCGACGAAGACGTGCTCCGGCGGTACACCATAATGTTCTCCTATGGCTTGCTTCAGGGCGGTGGCGTCGGGGTCTGGATACAGCCTCAAGTCGTTCCCCGCTGCGGCTTGCGCCGCAGCGATAGCCGCGGGCGAGGGCGGATACGGGTTCTCGTTGGTGTTGAGCTTGATCAGGTTCGCGAGTTTGGGCTGCTCTCCCGGCACATAAGGCGTGAGGCTGCGAACTACTGGGCTCCAGTATGGCGATTGACTCATGGCGGGGGACGATCCTTGTGGAGTGTGAGGCAGCACGCGCGTCCCGGAGGGAGGGGAGTGCGCGAACACAATCTTTCGCAGCATTCTAGCCGACTGGGCGATCATGTGCCAAACCCAGCCGCGCCGACGAAAGCCCGCGGCCCACACCGCGGACAAGGCGGCACCGCATTTTTTCAGCGCTGAGGCGCCAGCTCCCGCCCGGACATGCATCGGCGTGCGGGGCACGCCGTTTGCGATCACGGCCTGCCGCTTCCCGACCCGCGACGCGCCGATTGGCGCCGTCTTGCGCCGTTATTTTTCCGCGACCATCAGGAAAATGGGGAAATCGGTCTGACCCGGGCTGTCGTTTTTGGTAATGTGAAACGCCGTCGAAAAACGCACATTCCGGAAACCCGCGGCGATACTCCTGCGCTTCAGATCATCGCGATCGAATCCGTTGTGCCCGGTGAAACCTGCGCCGTGGAAGGAGCCGTCCTCGGCGTCGAGATCCGCGACGCACAGGTGGCCGTGGGCTGCGAAAAGCGCATGGAGGCTCCGTAGGAGACGGTCGATGTCCGCGATGTGGTGGAAAGCCATCATGCTGAAGACGAGGTCATAGCGTTGCGAGGGCAGGGAATCCACGGTGAGATCGAGCTTCATCGTGCGCATGTTTCCTGCATGGGCCGCTTCGATCTTCTCGTTGAGCACGGCAAGCATCCCGGAAGAAGTGTCGGCCAGGTCGATGTGGCCGAGATCGCTCTGCAACGCGAAGCCCAGCAGGCCGGTTCCGCAACCGTATTCGAGTGCCCGCATCCGGGTCGATAATGGAACCTGGGTGCGTATGGCCCCGGCGACTGCGAGCGCACGCTCGACTTTGGCGGGATCCAGGTCCCAGGTTTTGGCGCGTTCATCAAAATTGGAGGTCGATGCCATGTCCGCCTTGCCCGCAAAAAGAAATCTGACGATGAATCTTACCATAGCCCACCGCTCGCCGGAGCGCGGTGGGATCCCCGACCTTCGTGCATCGCCGCCAAAGCGCGCATATGCAGGCTGCCGGGGGCGTGGCGTGTCGGCTGCTTCGGAAAGAATGGATGAAGAACAGATTCGCGGGGGAGACTCGATTCCCGGCTCCATGGACAGATCGGATGGCTTTCAGAGGTCGTGCGCTTGAGATTATCAATCCGAGTTGGTATAAGAATGATTCGTATGCCGCGCATCGAGACGCCTTGACCTAATACCAAGATACAAGGCGCGAACAATCTATACTCCTGGGGATGAGCCATTAATGAAGATCAACCTGCCGGTCACCGGCATCGAGAAGCCTTTTACATCCGGTTCCATCGTAACCAAGACCGATCTCAAGGGGGTCATTACGTATGCGAATGATGCCTTTTGCGAGATTGCGGGCTTCAGCCGGGAAGAACTCATCGGCCAGAGCCACAACGTGGTACGCCACCCGGATATGCCGCCAGAGGCTTTTGACGACTTGTGGCGCACCGTGAGGAGAGGCAAACCGTGGCGCGGTTTGGTCAAGAACCGCTGCAAGAACGGCGACCATTACTGGGTAGAGGCGTTTGTCGTGCCGGTCCGCAAGGGGGGGCAGGTGGTTGGCTATATGTCGGTGCGCACGCCGCCATCCCGGGAACAAATCGCGGCAGCAGAAATTCTGTACGCCCACGTTAAACAGGGCAAGTCCCTGCCCAAACCGGGCTGGACCAACCGCATCACGGTAAAACACGGTCTGGCCGCGCTGATCGCCCTGATGAACGCCTGTATGGTGGGTGGTGCCGCCTTGACGTACTTCGAGCTAGACGGCGCCGGCGAGGCAGTGATTGGGACCGGCGCTTTGACGTCGCTGGTCCTGGGCGCTTGGATCAGTCGGATGATCGAGCGCGGGACCAGCGTTACCATCAAGACGTTCGAGCGTGTCGCCGAAGGCCACCTGAACAACCGTATCGACATCAATGGCGAGAGCGAGCCAGGTCGGGTATTGACCGCACTGGCCTATATGCAGGTGCATCTCAAGGTCATCATCGATGAAGTGGCGGCAGCATCTTCAGCGATCGAGACTCGCACTGCGCAACTGGAAGGCATCGTGGAACATGTCGTGTCCCGCGCCCAGGCACAGACGGACCGGGTGATGCAAGCCTCCGCCGCCATGGAGGAGATGACCGTTTCCATTCGCGAAGTTGCCGAAAGCGCCAAGGGCGCGGCCGACGCAGCGGTGCGCGCTCAGGAGATCGTGGGACAAGGCAATTCGCAAATGCACCGGAGCATGGAAGCGACCTCCCGCGTCGTCCGGGCGGTGGAGGCATCCAGCGGCAGCATTGGCGAACTGGATCAATCGATCCAAAGGATCGGCGATGTGACCAAAGTGATCAAGGACATCGCCGACCAAACAAACCTGCTGGCTCTGAACGCAGCTATCGAGGCGGCTCGTGCCGGCGACCAGGGCCGCGGTTTCTCAGTGGTGGCCGACGAGGTGAGGAAACTTGCCGAGCGCACCACGGTGAGCACCACCGACATCGCCCAAATCGTGGAGGGAATCCATAAGGCCGCGAACGTTACTGTGCACGCGATGCATCAGGCGGGCGAAGAGGTGCAAACCGGAATGGCCCTTATCCGCGCCACCGGAGACAGCTTCCAGGCGATCAACCAGGCAGCTGGACAGGTGACCGAAATGGCGAGCCACATTGCCAGCGCCTCCATCCAGCAATCCACGGCAAGCGAGGACATTGCCAACGGGATGGAGTACATCTCGACCCTTGCCGAGCAGAGCATGCGGAGTATCCGAGACGTACGCCAAGCGACGGAGGAACTGGAACGGGTGACTGCCGGTCTCCAGACGATTGTGAAACATTTCGACTCGGCGGATGCCGTATGACGCAAGGACGAGTTTGGCGGGGCCGGGAGAGCCCCAAATGAGACGCGCATTCGTCCGTCGGGGGGGGGGCGACTCCATAACGCCCGTGCCGCCCTGCGCGGCTGCAGGGGTTTTGGGGTGTTACCGTGACCCCATTTGGGTTGTTCTCCGTGAGGGCTATCGTATAAAACCCTGACCGGCGCACAAAAAAAAGCGCCCGGCTTGCAAGGCCGGGCGCCTTCTATAGCGGATATGCCCGCATCAGAACGTGTGGATCATGCCCAGAGAAATGCCATGCGGATTCTTGCCCGTCACTGTGCCGGGATCGTCCCCATGTCCGCCGCCAAACGGCGTAAACGCCGTAGCGCTGCCGTTTCTCGCTTCCGCATAGGCGACATAGAGTTTCGTGCGCTTGGACATCGCATGGTCGAACCCCAGATCCCACAGGGAGCCATCCGTTCCGGAGACGCTCGCAAACTGCTGGGTCTTGTAGTACTGCAACTTGACGGTGTTGTCTCCCATGGCATACGCCCCGCCGACGCCGAAAGCCTTGCGATCGTTGCCCGATACCCCGTAGTTGTTCTTGGTCGTCTGCCAGAGCGCAACCAGCTTGGCTTGCCCGAGCCTGACGCCTCCTGCCAGCCGCAAGGCGTAAGGGGTCGCAGACATCGCCAGATTGTGGCGTTCATAGGCCACGCCGGCGAAAACGGGACCGTGTGAATACAGCGCATTGAGAGATTCCACGCTTTCTGCGGCCACTGAGTTTGCCACGTTCGTCGCAGTATCCACGTTGGTCGCATAAGCGAGGGTTGCGACAAGACCGGAAAGGTTGGGAGTCACGTACGCCACCGTGTTATTGGTCCGCAAGTCCCACGAGTTGTCCCATGTCCCCGCCTTGTTCAACCCCGTTGCCGTGCCGGCACTGATGATGTTCCGCGTATCGCCGAGCTCATTGTTGAACAGATCGACCTTGCGTCCCAGGATTTTCATGGGCGTTTCAATCTTGCCGGCCAGCACCGTGCCCATGGAATCGTTCGACAAACCCACGAAGCTCGCACCGTTCGACAGACCGTCGGAGTAGGTCGGGTCCGTATTGCCGGTCCCGCCGAACGTCATGAAGGTCTGCACCTGCCAAATCGCCTTCCAGCCGCTGCCCAGACCCTCGTCGCCGGATAGCACGAGGTTGGAGGCATTGCTCGAGACGTTGGTCATGGAGGCGTTGTTGCCCGGCTTGCCCGCGGCGACGCCGTATGCGTTGCCCGTGAGGCTATCCACGGACATGTTGAGGTAGCCGGAAATCCGGACATTGCTGGAGTCCGCTTGCGCGGCAATAGGCAGTGCGATAGCGCTGGCGACCGCCAGTACGATGAGCTTCATCTTCATGTCTACTCCAAAGTCGTTATGATTTATACGAAAGCTGTTTCGTGCCTGTTGGAGATCAGGGGCGCCTTAGGTAGCGCGCCACACAGATGCGAGCCTAGGGCTTGATGTAGCTCCAGCCTTCTGCTTCCCTTTTCATGATTTCGACGACGCCGCCCGGCACATAGCCGATCGTGGGCAGCATATCGGCCTTGGTGAGGTGCTGGGCCTTCATGGTATTCTCACACGCCACCACTTTGACCCCATGCCGTACCGCGTTGGCCACACGCTCACCGACGACCGAATTCGATTTCAGCATGCCGATCCCCGGCCCATAGTTGACGATCTCGATCGCCACAGACCGCCCCAGAGCCTGGCGCAGGTTCTTGGCGTTGTTGAGCGTCAGATTCCACTTCTGGGGGCTTGCGTCACTGACCTGGAAAACGACCCGATGGTGGACCGACTGCCCGGTTGCTGGCGGCGAGTCAGCGGCGCGGCTCGGCTGCGAAATGCCTGCGGCCCCCAGGGCTGCGACGAACAGGGCGGCAGCGTGCCACCCCATACTTTTTGCCATGTTTGATCTCCTCCTTATCCCTAATTAATGTCTAAATATGTTGTGGTCCATAGGACCGTGCCATTTTTCCAACAAGGCACTTTCGAATACTAGCATGTTGTTGATTTAAAAGAAGTAGTAACAATGTACCGGTTGTCGTGTTACATTGTGCACATATGCCGATGTGTTTTCGTTGCCCTGAAGCCTAATCCGTGGCCATCGCGCCCCTTAGCGGATTCCCCTATTAGTGGCATGGATTCGGTGTGGTTCGATTACAACGGTGAGATCATCGTAGAACGGAGCAGGAGGCGACCATCGGCGAGGCGGGCGTCGCCAGCAGGATGTGATCGAGTGCACCTTCTCGGAGCGTTGTGTGGTGGGGGAAATGTTATCGTGATGGGGGTGCTTGGTGGAACCTAAACGGGCGCGTCAAGCCCATTCGGCCGATTGCCCGACGGGAATCGCCCAGGCGGCAACTCGGCGCGGATATTTGGGCGCCGAGCATATGCGAGGATTCCGGGGTTCTCCGGGTAGCGGATTCTTCACGGCTGGATCTAGAACTAGAACCACTGCATGAAATTCATCTTCAGTTGCGCAGGCGGCAAACCCGCGTGCAGCAGCTGCTCGAGCAGTGGCTGCATCGTTGTTTCCGGTCCCGCAAGGTACGCGTCATACTGACGCAAATCGGGGTGGGCCGCCAAGATGTCTTGGCCCGCCAGGGCAAAATGCCGTGCGGTCGTCTGGGGTGAGGCGATGGGATCGCCGTCGTTAGCCTGTGTGGCGACAAGAGGTGTATAGGAAAAGTTGTCGAGGGCATCCTCCCAGGCACGGCACTGGTTTTCCAGATAATGCCCGCCAGCTTGGTCAACCAGCCAGTACAAGGCCATCGGCTGTGGGAGTTCCAGCGCAATGGCGTGCTGGATAATGCTCATCACCGGCCCAAAGCCTGTCTCGTAGGCAAAAAACAGAATCGGGCGGATGGATCCCTCGTCCAATTGAAAATCTCCCCAGGGCCCTTTGATCTTTATCGTTTCCCCTGGCTTGAGCCGGGTGAACACATAGTCTGAAAACGGATCGTCGGCGACGTGACGGACGTGGAATTCAAGGTGCATGGCATTGCACGGGCAACTTGCCACGGACCTGTTGCCCGTCGAGAGTCCGGCAACCTCCAGGCTGACATGCTGCCCCGCCAGAAAGTGCAGGGTTTGGCTCCGCGGCGTGCGCAGATGCAAGACCACAACGTTGTCCTGGACATGTTCAAGCTTCTCCACCCGAGTTCCGATCTCCTGGAGCGGAATATCGTGCGGGGTGTTGGCTTCCTGCACCTGAATTTCCAGATCGCTCAGGGCGGACGTGGAGCACAGCAGGATTGGATTCCGGCTTTTCTCCGCCTCGCTGAACTGGAAGTCCTGGGGCCCAGTCTCGCGCACAGCACCGGAAATCAATCTGGCGCGACAGTCACCGCACGCGCCATTGCTGCAGCTGTAACGAAGGGAAATGCCCGAGCGCAACGCGGCTTCGAGCAATGTATCTGTTTCCTCCGCCGCGAACTCCTTGCCGCTTGGCAATAATTTGATAAGCACGAGATGCTCCTTCATCTATCCGTCACCATGCTAGCATATGCTTGGCTTTCAAGCGTTGCTGAGCGGATTTGCGACAAGCAATCGCGGAGGCCCAGTGCAGTTATGAGATGCCATGGTTGCGTATAATGTATATTATGTTAAATGATGGTTCTAATTATTAGCAGGCCTTGCGTCCGGAACGCGCCATCCCATCGCCCCGCACCCATCCATCGATCAAGCCATTCATTTTAGTGGTCAACGCTCATTTTTTTAGTGGCAGACCCGATCCGTCCGATTGCCGACCAGATATCCCCTCGAGGTCACCGTCGTTTCCACACTCGCGCAATTCCCAACGGACGCCGCGCCCAACTGCGTGTGAATGTCATACCCATCCCAGAACACATCGCCGTGAGGTGTCCTGTCAATAGTGGACACTCCCGTCTAAAGCGACGGCGTGCTGACTGCTGAATTTCTGCGCAAAGACTGCCGGTGCCTCGTCACCGAGACGCGCGGGTCGCGTAGCGGCGGTGATGCACCAGTTCGTTTTTCATACTACGCCAGAAGCTCTCCGTAGGAGCGTTGTCGTAATTGGTGAAGCAACCTGGTCGACTTCGGCAAGGTTGGGCATGACGGTCAGGCAGTGTTTGAGGCCATCGAACGGGGTGTACCCATTCGCCTCGGCGGGCTCCACCAAGCTATACAGGATGGCACTCGCACATACGCCGTCCAGGGGTTTGCTGAATAAAAGATTCTGCTCTTCGTCGGTGGACAGCGTGCTGCCGCCTAGCGCTTTGCGCGCACTCTGCTCGCAGGCTGCGGCTGGAACGACGGTGGTATCGGGGAGGTCTGGATCATTGTCGACAGCTATCATTCAATCATGCAGCGCCGATGGACCCTGAAAAAACCAGAATTCTCCCTGCGGGGGGTGCGAAGGCTCGTCGTGGCCGTGATCGGGACAACCGTGCTTGCGTTCGGCCTTGCGCTTACCGTGCTGCCGGGCCCGGCCATCGTGGTGATCCCGATCGGTCTTGGGATCCTGGCCACGGAATTTCTGTGGGCGCGTCGTCTACTTGACCGCTTCAGACAGGGCGCCTCGCGCATCTTCAGACGCAATGATTCCGGCGGGAGGCAGGGACGCCAGTGAGCCAAGCTGTTCTTCCCACAGGCGGAACCGCCCTGCCACCATGCACGTGCCCCCCGGCGAGGTCATGCGGCGCCCGCATGTTCAGGATCCTCCCGCCAGGCGATCAGCACCGTGAAAATCGAGCCTCGACCGACCCGAAGTGGCCTCCAGCGGCTCCGTGCTAGGTCTTGGCCAGGCGATCGTCGTTAAGGTCCAGCGCGCGCACCTTCCCATTTTTGGGCGACATGTAAGGACTCTCCATTCCCCTCGACTAAGTTTGGCAACACCCGTCACGAAGTTGTTCTGGGCTGCCGAAAGATCGGAATAGCCTCGTGCGGTGGGCGGCGCGACCAGGATGTAGGCGTCGAGTCCAGTACTCTCGCAGGCCGCCTGAGTATGCGCATTTATTGCATTAAAACAATATGTAAGGGGTGTTATCTCATGGATAAGCGACAATTTCTTCGTGCCGCAGCAGCTTCCTTGCTGGCCGCCGGCGTGTTGGGCGCCATGCCCAATGCACAGGCTGCCGATCAGGGCAGCATGGGCAAGTGCTTCGGGATCGCCACGGCGGGACACAACGACTGCGCGGGCTTGTCAGGCTTGCATTCGTGCAAAGGCACCAGCACCGAGAGTTATAATCCGGGGGACTTCGAGGTTGTTCCCACGGGTACCTGCCAGCGGATGGGCGGCCTTACGATGCAGCAGGCACAGGCCGTGCTGAAAAGCCCGGCCGAGGTCAAGGCCTTCGAGGCCCGGATGAACAAGCGCCAGTCCTAACGCCACCCAGACGGAAGGAGGCGCGTGTGCCTTGTTTTGCGCTTGAACCGCAGGCCGGGATTGGGTTGCGTCAGCCGCACTACGAAGCGTTCCGCCGTGCGAAGCCCGACATTGGCTTCGTCGAGGTGCACTCGGAGAACTTCTTCAATCCGCATGACGCCGCCGCGCAAGTTCTTGCAAGCGTACGCGCCGCCTATCCGGTCAGCTTGCATGGCGTAGGCCTGGCTCTTGGTTCGGCCTGCGGGCTGGATGCCTGGCATCTGGACAGGCTCGCCGAACTGGTGAGCCGTGTGGATCCGGTGCGAGTGTCGGACCATGCGAGCTTTGCGCGTGCCCCGTGGAACGGGCGCGTGGCGCACGCCAACGACCTCCTTCCGATCCCTTTCACGAAAGCGTCACTGGCGATTCTTTCCGCCAACGTGGCGCGCGTTCAAGAGCGGCTGCGCCGCCCGATTCTCATCGAAAATCTCAGTGCTTACCTGGACTTCAGTGAGCGCGATTACAGCGAGCCCGGCTTCTTTGCGGAGATTTCGCGCCGCACGGGCTGCGGCCTGCTGCTGGACATCAATAACCTCATGGTCAACGCGCTCAATGCGCGCGCCCCCGACCCATTGAAGACGGTCTGCGACTGGCTGAATGACCTTGTGCGAGAGGGTGTGCCTGGACTCGTCCGCGAGATCCACCTCGCGGGCCATAGCGCGCAGCATGGCCTTGTGATCGATGACCACTCTGAAGCCGTGTCTTCGCCGGTATGGAGCGCCTATAGACACGCCTTGCATTTGTTCGGTCCGGTGCCGACGCTCATCGAGTGGGACGAACGGCTGCCCGCCCTGGAGATCCTCTTGGGAGAGGCATGGCGGGCGCAGTCCATGCTCGAGCAGGCAGCTCGGATGGAGCGGCAGGACAGCGCGTTGGCGCCACAATCGCCGCCTGCTCTCGTTGATCCCACTCCCTCGTCCGCGGAGGCGATGACGGCCCCGTCGATGGAAGCGGAGATGCTGCGCCAAGCGACCCTCGTGGCCGCAATTTTCTCGCCTGTCGCGCCCATGGCGCCCACTGCGGGCATTCGGCAGGACGGCGAATCCTGGATTGCCGGACTCCGTGCATACCGTGGCAACGGACAGGCTCATGCGGTCAACGCGTTGCGTATGCAGTTTCCGACCCTGGTCGCCCAACTGGGCGACGACGCCTTCAGGGCCCTGTGTGCGCGCTACCGGCAGATACGGCCGCCATTGCGCGGCGATCTCGCCTGGATGGGGGAGGCGTTCGCCGACTTCCTTGCGCAGCAGAATGAGCTTGCCCCATGGCCTTGGCTTGCCGACAGCGCCCGGCTGGACTGGGCACTATGGCGGGTGCTGTACGAACCCCCCGCCCGCTTGACCGAAGGGGATCTAGAACGCCTTGCGGAAATGGATCCGGCATCGCTGCGCCTGCGGCTCGCCCCGGGCACACGTCTACTGTGCTCTAATTGGGCCATTGTCACGCTCTGGACGTTGCACAAGGCTGTGCCTCCAGATGAGGCGCGCCTGCGTGCCGCGATCTTGGATGCAGCAGAAAACGCCTGGGTGTGGCGCGAGGGCTGGCAGGCGAAGGTGCGCCCCTTGTCGGAGCCCGAGATGGCGTGGATACGTTCCCTGAATGCGGCGTCCGATCTCGGCGCAGCCTTGGAGAGTGTAACTGCCGAAATGGATTTGCACGCTTGGCTCCGAGAAGCGGTGACACGGGGCTGGATCGCGGGCGTGGAACCCCTCTGTCCCTAAAGGAGATCGCGTTGAACGTTCACACCGCCGCATGCCGTCTGTCTGCAGGCCGCTGGCTCGCCCGCGCGTGGGCCTCTCTGACGAGGGCCCTGGAATGGCTTCAATCCCCTGCTCTGCTGGCCGCACGCCTCTATGTCGCCGACGTGTTTTTTGCGTCGGGTCTGGAAAGTCTGCGCAGTTGGGACGCAACCTTGTGGCTGTACCAAAATATGTTTCAGGTGCCCCTGCTCCCCCCGGACGTGGCTGCGGTGGCGGGCACCGCAGGGGAACTGCTGCTGCCCCCATTGGTAGCGTTTGGAGTCTTTGGCCGTTTTGGCGCCCTCGGCCTTTTTGTGGTCAATGCCGTCGCCTTCCTTTCCTACAGGCACACCCTGCCCGTCCCTTCCCTTACCCCTGCGGCTCTGTTTCATGCCATATGGGGGATCTTGATCGCGTTGGTTGTGCTTTGGGGGCCGGGCCGGTGGTCCGTGGACGGATGGCGGTCAACCCGCCGTCGGACCCAACGGTGATGTCCGCCCGGACACAGACACCTCGCTCCCGACCATCACGTCCGCCGTGAGGGCAGGATCACAACGCCGAACGACACGACGTGCCGGCGACCGGACAGCGAAGCGTGCCGAAGCAAACGTCTAAGGACAGTAGGATCTTGTGGAGAGCGTGCGAGCGCCCCACGGAGCGAGGCGCGCCCCGCCGCGTCCTTCGTGGCGGCATGTTTGCCCCGGAAAACCGTGGGGCCCAGCCCTACCGGCCACCCGTAAGCGGGACGCGGGCCTTGTCCATTTCAAGGAGATGCCCAGGCACCAGCCGACCTCAGCGGGAATCGCCCTGGTGCCTCTCGGCTTCTGCCAGGGCGTTGCGGAGGCGCTCGCGCGCGTCCGGCGAGAGATCTATACCTTCCAGCTTCGCCTTGTAATCAAGTCCCAGCTTGCGAAAGGCCCGGCGCAGAAGGGAAAGCTGGCGATCGAAGCGACGACAGCCGAAGCAAATGGCCAGATGTAGCGCAAGTCCGAATCGTTCTCGAAGGCTGAGAACCCGCTCTTCCCTCTCGGACATCAAGCGGCTCGCATCCTTGCAGTTCAGCATTGCCGTTCGTCCCTAAACCTGGCCCGCCCAATTTTGGTCCACACACTCCCGCAGACGCAGGCGAGTTCGATACAGCATGGTCCATAAATTGGTCGGCGTAATGCTCAATTCCTGACAAACGGTCTCGGTATTTTCCTCCATGACCTCGCGCAGCCAAAACAGGCGCGCGAGGCGCTTCGGCAAGGCATCGAGACAACGCTGGAGGATCTCAAGAAACTGGTTTCGCTCCAGCAGTTCCTCGGGGTTTCCCCACTCAGCAAGCTGCTCGCGCCAGTGTCCGGATGCATTGAAGCGCTCATCGAACAGCGCATCCGTCCCCTCTGGATCGTCCGGATCGTCGAGCGGCGTTTCGCGCGCCTCACGGCGAAAAAGGTCGATAAGCTTGTGCTTGAGAATGCTGATGAGCCAGGTGCGCACGGATGCATTGCCTGCGAACCGGCTACGGCTCTCTAGGGCCGCGAGCAAGGTTTCCTGCACGACCTCTTCTGCCCGGTGTTCATCGCGCGTTTGGGCCAAAGCATAGCGATAGAGCGCCGTTCCGTGCTCGCTAAGCCAGCTCTCGGGCATGCCCGCGGGGCCGTCGTTCATGTCCCTTCCTTGCGCCTGGAGATGAATTGTGTGTCTTTCCGCATATGGCGGATGATTATGAACCAGATGGGCGGACAAGACCACCGTTCCGGTTCTCGACGGCGCGAAAGGGCGTATGCACGCCCGAGTGACTCCTGCGGCGCTCTCTTGCTTTCCCGCTTGCACCCGCTCGACTCGCCCCACGGCATCCAGCCATGCATAAACACCGATTCATCAAGGCTTCCGATTCTCTTCTCGCATGGCCGTTGGTGGTGGCTACGCCCCTTGCCAGCGTCACAGAGATGAGTACTTCGCCGAGCGCACCTGTGCTCGCGGGAATTGTGACAGTCGGGATCACCCAGGCGTTCAGTATCTTAACGGACCAATTGGTGCATGCCATCGGCGCCAATAGGATGAAACCGGCCGCCGGCGCCAGCCCAGGCACGGCCGCCAAGACTGGCGACATCACCATTCCGGGGGGAAGGCGCTGATGGTTCTTCGCCAGGGTTCTGCAGCGCGCATGCTTGCGGCAAGCATCCCGGCGCGGATCGAGGCGGCGGATAGCATACTGCGAGTGCGCAGACGATACTGCTCAACGCCTCATCAGTCCCCCAATTGAACGAAACGGTGAGTTGCGGAGTCGTAGCAGAGGAGGGTGCCGGAGTCCAAGTCGAAATGCCACCCGTGAAGTGTAAGCCTGCGCTGGGCGACACGTTCCAATATCCACGGGAAGGTCAGCAAGTTGTCGAGCGAGACCAGAACAGCTTCCTTTTCGCACTCGCGCATCATGGTCTCGGGGACCTCCTGCGGGATGCGTGCGAGGACCCGATTACGCGCATGTCGTGCGAGTCTCATCCAACTTCCCACAAATCCTCCCTCATCGGTGGCCTGCCCCCTTATGAGAGCTTCAATCCCGCCGCAGTGGGTATGCCCAAGCACGATGACGTGCTCCACGTTTAGCTTTCGCACGCCAAATTCAAGCGCTGCACTGGTGCCGTGAAAAGCACCGCCTGTTTCGAAGGGCGGCACCAAGTTCGCAACGTTGCGGATGATGAAAAGATCACCCGGGTCGCAGTCAGTAATGATGGCCGGGTCCACGCGCGAATCGCAGCAGCCCACGATGAGCGTTTTGGGCGACTGGCCCACTTGCGTGAGTTGCCGGAAGATATGATTCTCGCCGCTGTAATGGCGTTTGCGAAACCGTTTGAACCCGTCGATTAGCTTGCTGATATGATCCATGATGCTCAACAGTAGTTGATCTGTTTGATCCTTCGGCAGGGCGGGTATTAGGTCCCACGGTGCAGGCTCCACAATCGCGGCGATCCGCCCTCCTCTTCTTGCGCCATGCCTACCGCGGATGCGCCCGCATTGGCCGGCCGCCTTGCGCGTTACCCTTATGGATGGCGCACGCCTTCCGTCCGGCGCACAGCAAGGCGATGGACCTACTCGCGCGTCGGGTTGGAGAGCAGCCCCACGTCTCGACCTGCCGAAGGCCGCTTGCGCATTGAGCCACCAATGCGCGGTCCGATACGACCCATGCACCCAGCGCCGCCGCAATCGTGGTGCCGACGCTTATGGTCAGCGCAAGCGCAATCAATCTAACCATTGCCATCCTCCTTCGGACACTTTCCCCGGATGTTTCCGGGCGGCGCTCTCCCGGGCCGGTCTGAACTCTGGTCAAAGTCTGTTTCCCGCCGAGCGAACAGGCGGTGGCCACGCATATGCAACGGTAACCGTCTCGTTGGTCAGCCCGCGCAGACTCACGCATGCCCTCGTTGCGGCTGGATTGAGGCTCTCGTGACTTCAATCGAGTCATAGCGCTTGTAGCGATAGATCAGCACGGACGCGATCCAGCTCAGGACAAAGATCCCGACGATGCCGACGCCAAGATAGCCAAAATGGTCGTTGAGGGACCCAATCCGGTCGAAAAATCCCCCTCGCAGGTTTAACTCGTGAGCAAGTAGGCCGAGCGTTTCGATTCCGCCGACAACCAGCGCGACTGCCACGGAAGCCACAGTCATGGTCAAGTTGTAGTAGATCTTCCGGACGGGCTTGAGGAATGCCCATCCGTAGGCGCTGACCATGAGGACGCCGTCGATCGTATCCATCAACGACATCCCCGCGGCGAAGAGCGCGGGGAAGACCAGGAGCGACCATGCGGGCAGTCCTCTGGCCGATTCGACGCCCACGATCGAAAGGAGGCCGATCTCGGTTACGGTGTCGAAGCCGAGCCCGAACAGAAACCCGATGAACAGAAGCTGCCAACTCTGGCTGATGAAAGCGAACAATGGCCTAAAAATACGAGACAGAAAGCCCCGCCCATTGAGCAACAGGTCGAAGTCTTCGTCACAGTATTCCCCGCCGCGGACGACGTGTCTGAAGGTTTTGAACGTGGCGCCGGCGATCGCCAAGTTGATTGCCGCCATCACGAAAAGAAAAACCGCCGATACGATCGTGCCTACGGTTCCGGCAACATCGTTCAATGCAAGGAAATTCTTGTCCACGTGAGCCACGGCGAAAATGATGGCGAGCGTCGCCAAAAGCATCACCAGCGCATGCCCGAGCGAAAAAAAGAATCCCGTCAGCAGAGGTCTCTTCTTCTGCTGCATGAGCTTCCGCGTCACGTTGTCGATTGCTGCGATGTGGTCCGCATCAAAAGCGTGGCGGAGCCCAAACGTGTATGCCAAAACCGCGGCCCCCATCAGCACCGGGTTCGAGCGAAATATGAGAAGAGCCCAAGACCATGCGGCCACATTCGCGAGGGCGAGGAAGGAAAACAGCACGCCTATCTTCCGTTTCATATTCATAACCCCTGGCTTTTTGCCGAAGGCGCGGACAATATTGCATCCGAAGATGCCGAAGCCCCTTGGCTTCCGCCACCGCTGAAGGGCGGGTCAAAACCCCGCCGCGCGTTGCCCGCCCCTCAGCATGTCGTCAAATCGCCGCGCGGGAGACCCTGCGGGACGGCGCAGGCCGTCTAAATCTCACGATTGCCAAGAAGACGAGTGCCATGAAGACGGTGCCGCCGACGAGATTGCCGGCGCCCGATATGAGCTCGTTGCGCAGGAAGCCGGTCGGGCCGAGTCCCCAGGTGATGGCCTGCATCGGGCCGCTGGCCGGCAAGCTCCCGCCCAGGGCCTGGGCGAGCCGGTCTTGCATCAGGAGGGGGAATACGATGAATCCCACATTCGCGATGCAGTGCTCCGTCATGCCCGCGACAAAGGCCAGAGGGCCATAGTAGGCCAGCACCATGCGCCCGACGTCGCTGCGCGCCTTGAAGAACAGGAATAGCGCGGTTTGCAGGAACCAGGTACAGATGATGCCGAGACAGAACATGGAGAGCGGATCCACGCCGGTTTTTGCAATCCCGAGCATGTGCGCGCGCTGCAGGAAAGGCAGCGTTGCATAGGGGCCCGGGCCCATGGCGATGATCCCGACGAACACGAATGCCCCTATGATGTTGCCGATCCAGCCTACGGTGATGAATCCCAGGTAACTGCTCAACCGCATTTTTCCACGCACCAGGGCGATGAAGCCGGCGGCCATATCGGAGGTGATCAGCGTGGACTGGGACACCAGGATGACGACGAACGAAAACCCGAACACGACCCCGCTCAGCAGATTGGCCAAGCCCGGGTTCTGAATACCCGTGCTCACGGCAATGGCCAGAATGACCCCAAACGCGACCATGGCTCCGCCCGCCAGGGACTGAAACAGGTAGCTCAAGGGAAATTCCCACTTCTTCACGGCAACCCAGACGAGCCGCTCCAGCGTTACCTCGCAGCTGTGCGGCTCCAGCGGATCGTCGTAGGGCGTACTTGACATGGTGCCTGACCCGCCGGAACTCCCAGGAGCCCAGTCTTCATCTACTCTTACGCTCATCGGTCTCTCCTCTTTCTCTAAATAGTGTGGTTTCGTCATCGACAGCGATCGGCGCTCAGTTTTTCGCTCTATTATGCCGCCGCTAGGGCAGCCCGCTGCCAGCTAATGGAAACATGAGTGCCATGATTTCGCAAAGACAAAATTCCTATGATATGCATAGGGTTTCGCTATGATGATTAGAACAACAAGGTCCATCAGAGCATAGCGCACAAATGCTGGCGATTGATGTCCAAAAATACACATATAAACGGCGGTTTGCGGGCTCGTATTGTTGTTATTTACAGGGCGATGCCAGAGTGTCGTCATATGAGCCTTCCGGGAAAGGATAAGACGAACGCCTTCGGATTAAAAGTATTGTATGGGCCGCCTCATGGCGTGTAACAGCAGGGCGAAACATCCGGCGGCGGAGTGTCAAGGGAGAGCGGAAAAGCGAGTTGTCCTGGGGGTGTTTAACGGAACAGCCAATGGAAAACCAGACTATTTTGCCAGTATTCTTCCGATCGGAGTCACGTTGTGCAGAATGCAGATGAAAGCTGCATTTGTACATCTTTAAAGCCGTCATGAACTGCAGCGCGTCTATTGCCCTCATGGCGCCCGTCCTGGGTGCACCTAACCCCCAACCCAGCGTCTCGCGCTCGCCGTGGCGCATTCGCGCGCCGGATGGACAGGCGTCTGCACTGCCGCCTTCGGTGCGCGCGGCCTCGTGGGGTCTTCGGGGGGCCGGCCGACGGGATTCCGCCCGCCGCAAGCCGGAACATTCGACGACCTAGACCGCTTGTGCCGCAAACCGAGTGCCAACAGGCTGGTCGCGGCACGTCAGCCCTGAGCGACGACGCGTCGCTACCAAGACTTGTACGGTAGGAACTTGCCGCTGATAATGACTCGCACGCGATCTCCTTTCGGATCAGGTTCTCTACCGACGTCCATCGTGAAGTCAATGGCGCTCATGATACCGTCGCCGAATTTTTCGTGAATCATTTCCTTGATCGTCTCGCCGTACACGTTGAGCATCTCGTACCAGCGATAAATCACGGGATCGGTCGGGATGGCCTGCGACCAGGTCTTATGCGGAAAACGCTGCAGCGCTGCGGACACGTCGTCTCTGAGCCCCAGTATGCTCGCGACGGCGTCTGCCTGCTCCTTCTCGAGATGATTCATGCCGAGGCATGCCGAGCAGGTATATTCGGGCGACAGGCCCGCGGCCGTCCCAATGTCGTTCCATTTCAAATTTCTTTCACATTTAGCCGCAAGGATCGCCTCTTTCATTTCCGCCTTGTTCATTAATCTCGCTCCTTGTTGTTTGCCCCACGGGCCACTCGCCGAGCATGCCGAAATGGCGCCGGCGTTGAAAAACGGCACCGGTCCGTGCTGGAGGACGCGTCCAGCAAGCTGCCCCAAGTGCTGTTGCAAAGCGAATATGAATTGTGCGAATATTTTTGTCCAAGATTTAATTCCAATGGCCCGATAGGAGTTGGCTATGGATCGGAATATCCTCTTCCCTCGTTCGATCCGTTATCTGCTCGCGGTGGCAGAATATCGGAGCTTCACACGAGCGGCGGAGGCGTTATACGTATCGCAGCCGACGCTGTCGCAGCAGATCAAGCAGCTGGAAGACATGCTCGACATCCAGTTACTGGACCGGACCGGGCGGACCGTCCGGCTGACTGCCGCCGGGGAAATCTATCTGCAGCATGCCCGGCGAGCGTTGGTCGAACTGGATACGGCCAAGCGTGCGGTCCATGAGCTCAATGATTTGACGCGCGGTTCGATCCGGCTGGGCATGACGCCGATCACCGATTTTCTGCTGGCTCCCATGCTCGAAGGCTTCAACGCACGCTATCCGGGCATCGCGATGAACGCATTGGAGATGCCCCAAGATGCCATCGAGGATGCGTTGGCCGAGGACCGCGTCGATATTGGCATCGCGTTCAGCAGCACGCTGTCCCCCCGGGCGCGCTCGGAGGAGATAGACACCCACATTCTGTTCGTCGAATCGCTCTGCCTCGTCGTGGGGGAAAAGCATCCGCTGTATGGGCACGAGGGTCCTCTTGGCAAAGAAGTCATCGAACAGGTGCCCCTCGTCCTTTTCAATACCCACTATGCCTTGCGGCGCCACATGGCGCAGTACTTCCTCCAAGAAGGGATCTCGCCGACGGTTGCCATCGATGCGGCCTCGCTCAGCGTCATTATTGAAATCGTGCGTCAAGGCCGGCTTGGGACGATCTTGCCCAATACGATCGCCCACACGCGGAACGAGTTTCATTCGATCAATCTGATTCCCGAGCTTCCCGCCCATGCGGTGAGTCTCATTTGCCTCAAGAACGCATACAAAAGCCCGGCGTGCCAAGCATTTGGCGGCATGATCTTCGATTGGGCGAGCACCAAGTATCACGCGGATGTCGCACCGCCTTGCGCAATATCTGTCGCCAGCGCAGATGCGCCAGACTCGTAAGCATCAAATTTTGGCAGCAGCACGTGTCCCTTCTCCGGGCCGTCATACACCAAGCGTCTGCACTCGCCGGTCGCCGAGCCTGTTTCCAGGCGTCCATGCTATAGGGCGTCAGGGGCGCCTTTCTTCTTTGAACATTTGCGCCACCGGCGTCGGCATAACCTCCTGGCGCTTTGGCGCCTCCTTGGCTCCCCATCTGACTCGGCAGTCGCGACGGCTTTAGATCATCCGTGTGTCTGTCCCAAGGCACGCCGGGCATCGCATGACCCTATACCCCTTAGTTGTGGCGCTTGCGGGTGCTCTCGCCAGCCTGAGGGCCTTTCCCATTGCTGTTCTGCAACGCGTTGCGCGGGCCTGCATCGACGGCATTCCGGCGACGAACGGCTCGGAAATGGACGGTAATGGGATCCCTAGGGACAGGCGCGGCGATGGCTTATAGCGAAATCCTATAAAGACCATCGAAATTTGGTCTTGGAGAAAACAATTCAACGGGTTCATATTGGTGCCTCGTCATGCTGTTCAGCACCTGGCGTCGGCTATTGACTCCAGGAAGTGCACAAGCGCGCTGACGGCGGGCGTTCACGCTGCCGCACCTCAATCTCTTGCCAACAGTCGAGAATGCATGGCGCGCCAGCGTGGCTTTGCGGTAACCACACGGAGGAGTCAAACACTTATGTCATCGTCCACGAGAGAAGAAGTGCTGCGGCATCTTCAGTCCGTCGGATTTGTGCAGCCGGCTCTGCATAAGCAGACTCAGGCGCCGTATCCCGACGAAGTCGATCACACGCTCTATCGCGCGTACACCCGATCGGTGCATGACGTCGGCGGCGAAGCGGATGTGCCCATCCGGTATGAAGAAAAGGAAGAAGAGCAGTGGGAACTCAACACCTTTGCAACCTGTGAGTGCTTGGCATGGCGCGGGGTCTGGAACGCCGAGGAACGCCGTCGCCGCCAAAACGTCGATATCGGCCAGACGGCATACCTCGGGCTTCCCTATTACGGCCGGTGGCTGCTGACCGCCGCGCGGATCCTGGTCGATAAGCAATACGTCACGTTGACCGAGCTCGTAAATAAAATTGACGAGGTGAAAAAGCGCCATGAGCACTAAACATCAACACGATCGATCGCATCATGCCTCGATCGCCACCGGTATCGGGGACCCCCAGTGTTTCAAGGGGAAGGCTGGCAAGCCCAAGTTCAAAGAGGGCGACACCGTTCGCGTCAAGGACATGCCGGACATCTTCTACACCCGCTGCCAGGTCTACCCTCGCGGTGCAGTGGGTCGAGTGACCAAACTCGTCTATGAGAGTCCTGCTGCAGAAGATGAGGCGTGGGACAACACCGACAAGCCGGAATGGTTCTACAGCGTTGCGTTTAAGCAGAAGGAGCTTTGGCCGGAATACAGCGAGGCATACCCCAACGACACGCTGGAAACCGAGTTCTCGGAACGCTGGCTGGAGAAGGCGTAAGCGCTGTAATACGCGATAGATTGGACAGGAGGAGAATGCAAATGTCAGAGCATCATCATGAACCCGCGCCGGTGGTGGACGAGGTCAGCGATTTCGAGATTCTCGAGATGGCCGTCCGAGAGCTCGCCATCGAGAAAGGGCTGTTTTCCGCAGAAGACCATCGGATTTGGACCGAGTATGTTCATACCCTGGGGCCAACGCCGGCCGCGCGGCTAGTGGCCAAGGCATGGCTCGATCCCGAGTACAAGAAGCTTTGCGTCACGGATGGCGTCGAGGCCAGCAAGGCTGTCGGCGTCGACTGGGTCAACAGCCCGCCGACCCATTTCGGTACCCCGAGCGACTACTGCAACCTGCGTGTCCTCGAGGACACGCCGACCCTGAAGCACGTCGTGGTGTGTACTCTGTGCTCGTGTTACCCGCGGCCGATTCTCGGCCAATCGCCGGAATGGTATCGGACCCCGAATTATCGCCGGCGCCTTGTCCGGTGGCCTCGCCAAGTCCTGGCGGAATTCGGCTTGCAGCTCCCTTCGGACGTGCAGATCAGGGTCGCCGACTCCAACCAGAAGACCCGCTACATCGTTATGCCCGTGCGCCCTGCGGGAACCGACGGCTGGACCGAGGATCAGTTGGCCGAAATCGTCACCCGCGATTGCCTGATCGGCGTGGCGGTGCCGAAACCCGGCGTCACTTCCAACACAACGCGCCCGATCCACAAGGCGGTCCATCCGGTTGAGCACGGGCACGGGCATTAAGGCGGTTGTCTTCGACGGAGGGCCCATGGCCATGTCAGAAGGAAAGAATCACGGTTCTGGAAATGCGCAGTCGCTAGCAGAGCAAGGGCCGATCGCGCTGCTGGAAGATGTCCGCAACCGTGGGCGGGTTTGGGAAGACTTGGCAGCGCAGTATGGCGTCACCAACCCCGACCCCCCATGGAAGGTAACACTGGACGCGACCTGCGACATCCTGGCTGCCAGTTCGAATGTCTTGCCCCATGGGCAGGTTGTTCCTGGGTCATGCGCTTTGCCATTGCTTGAGCGCCGCGCGGAAGAGGACGATCTGGCCGCAACGCTATACGCGGACGTCGCCTATCCCGAGCGGACGCTTCTCGCATTGGCCCATTCCATGATCAGGCATGGGCTGTTCGACGAGGAGGAACTGGCTCGTCAGATCGAAAGGGTCGGGCACCGCCTAAGAGACGTCTGAGGGTTTGACCGGACAGTCCGTAAACCTCGAACTGTCCGGTCAAAGGATTCTCGCAAGATCCTCTGCGGCGCTTGCGCCATGCCTGGGCGGCATGAGTCGATTCAATGGCCGGAAGAACCCGGAACACCGGATCAGGAAGAGGACCGCCGAGTGTCTATACCGCACCCAGACTGGCGCGCAGCCAACCTGAGGCCGCATGAATCCCAGGGATTCCCATGCGCTGTTGCAATGGGCTTAGCCACGCCTGCGGCAGCGGCGCAAGAAATGTAATTTTGCTGTTCTACTGATTAGCAGAGAGCGAGATATCATCGGCATGGCAAACAAACTTAGCATCATCTGTGTGACGGGGACGCGCGAAAAGCTCCAGATGGCTGCGATGTTCGCATCAGTCGCCGCGGCGACTGGCAGTCAGGTTTCAGTGTTCCTTTCCATGAACGCACTGCCCTACTTCGTCAAGAAGAACACCGAGCCCCCCCCCGGGGAAGGTGTGTTTGGCGAGATCTTGCAGCAACCAGGCGTGCCCCCTTTTAAGCAACTGTTTCAGCAGGCGGCGGAACTCGGCGATGCCGCGCTACTGCCCTGCTCAATGGCCCTGGACCTCATGAAGATCACGCACGCCGATCTGGATCCGGAACTCGGGCCGCCCACCGGACTTACACGCTTTCTCGGAGATGCCGAGGGCGGACAACTCCTGACATTTTGAGGACGACACGAAATTGAACAGCAAGAGAGGAAATCGGAATGCCTGAGAACAAGATTATCGACGCCTGCAACACATTTTGCCCGGGCCCGCTCATGGAGCTTATTACCTATATGAAGCAGGCCAACGTGGGCGACACCCTGGAATTGTTGTCCACAGACGAAGGTTCGGCAGCGGATGTTCCTGAATGGATTCATAAGGTGGGCCACGAGGTCGTTAGTAACGAGAACGTGGATGGGATCTGGCACATCACGGTCCGCAAGATCAAATGACTTTGGGTCCGCACACTGGGTAAGTCGGGCCGTCGCGTAAATTTGCATGGGGAATGTAATGAAAATTCTAATCGTCGGTGGCGGAACAGGCGGCACGATCCTCGCCAACAGCCAATCCCGCAGGCTCGGGCGCGAGATCCGCGCCGGCAAGGTCGAACTCACTTTGCTCTCGGCATCCGATCGGCACATGTATCAACCGGGACTGCTCTATGTCGCGTTCGGGCAGATGACGGCCGACGAGCTATACCGAGACGAGGCGAGCTTGCTTGAACCGGAGGTCGACTTTCATGTCGATCCGGTCGAAAAATTCGCACTTGATGAGAACCAAGTGGTGACCAAGAGCGGCAAGACCTACGGCTACGACATCTTGGTGATCGCCACCGGTTCGCGCGTTGTGCCGGCCGAGGTCCCGGGCCTCGCGGAGGGGGCCGAGACGTTCTACACCGAAGAGGGTGCTGTGCGTCTCCACAAGCGCCTCACGGAGTTTCAGGGTGGCACGGTCGCGATGGTGGTTTCCATTCCGCACAAGTGCCCTGTCGCGCCGGTGGAGGCGATGTTCATGCTGCACGACTTTTTCAATGCGCGCGGGATTCGCGACAAGGTGACATTGCGTTATCAGTATCCGACCAATCGTGTTCACGCCACTTCCAATGTCGCCAGCTGGGCGAAGCCCGAATTTGACAAGGCCGGCATCGAGTACGAGACCCTGTTCAATCTCAAATCGGTCGATCCGGTCAAACAGATCGTCTACAGCGAGGAAGGAACCGAGGTCAAGTATGACCTTCTGATCGCGGTCCCCCCGCATCGAGGCATGGAGATCGTCGAACAAAACCAGTTGACCCAGAGCGGCTGGATCCCCACCGATCGCTTCAAGCTCACCATGAACGGTCGGGACAATGTCTACGTGATCGGCGATGCCACCAACATTCCGGTCAGCAAGACCGGATCGGCCGCTCATTTCGAGTCTGAAGTGGTGACGGCGAACATCGTGGCGCGGATTAAAACGGGGACGGCAAAGCCTGTTCGCACATATGACGGCAAAGTCTACTGCTTTATCGAGGCGGGTTTTGACCGTGCCACCTACAATGCATTCGATTACGTCAACCTCCCCCCACTGAAGCCGCCATCAAAATCCATTCACTGGTTCAAGATGGCATACAACCAGATGTACTGGACAAGCGTCCGCGGCCTGCTCTGAGGAAGCCCACACATGAACTCCAACGTCGAAATTCCAAACGAAGCCATCGCCAGAGAGGATCTTCAACAGATCGTTGAAATCGCGCACTTCATTGCGGCAGCCCAGGGGGCCATGTCGGACGAGATGGTGACGCGTATCGCAAGGACAATGAGCGAGGGCATCAATCAACTCGACCGACTGACGCGAAACGAAGGCCTCATGTACCTGCTGCAGGTCATCAACCGTGAGGAAAGCCAGCGCCTGCTGTTCGCGCTGGCAGAACTCCTCGGTGCACTTTGTGAAGACGTCGCAGGGAGCGCGCCATCATCCGGTGGCCTCGGTGGCATACTTCGTCTGGCGCGCGAACCGGGGACCCAGGAAGGTCTGCGGCTGCTTTCCCTGGTCGGCACGCACCTGTGCCACAACCTTCGCGAGCCGCGTCGCGGCCTTGAATGACCGGCTCGCGTTGCAGGTGGTACGACAAAATGCGGCCCAGTGACGAGGGGCCGCATTTCCCGGATGACGCCGCGTCTCGGCTTGGGTCGAACGGCCATGGGTGCCTTCGAGACGCGCGTTTGCATGAGACGGTGTTGTTGGACGGACTGGCCATGAGCAAACGCATCGAATAGCTGTTCCTCCCCGAAGGCGCGTGCCGCGAGTGCGTGCCTTCGAAGCCTGCGACATGGCGCTTGCGCGATGTCGCGACCCTTCTTGAGGCAGGTTACACTGCCTCTCTTTTTTGTGTGCCCAACATGGGTTGAATCGTCTCGCCCAGGTCCTGCGCATGGCGGCGTTCTCCTTAAGCGGCAGCAAATCTTCCCTGGGTGCCTATTACCGGCGTCTTGCTGCGCGGTTGGACAAAGCCATCACCGCCACCGCCCACAAGCTCGCCCGCCTGATCTACGCTCTTATGACGAGAAGGGCCGAATACGTCGACCAGGGACAGGACTATTACGACGAACGATACCGCCAACGTGTCGTTCACCACCTCAGCCGGCGCGCCGCTTCCACGGGCTTCCGCCTGACGCGCATCGAACCGGAGGCGGCGTGATTTATAGCCATACAATCAATGAATCCATTGCTGTTTCCGGAAGTTCTACTTTGTATGCGCCGTGAGAAGGCGCCATCTCTCAGTGATCAACGACAGGCCGCGGCAGGCATACCGCTGCCTGGTCCTGGCGGCATGCTGTGAGAAGAAAAAGAGAGGGAAAGTGGTCTGCTCGCCGGTGGAGCTATGGACCACTGACATCAATGGGAAAGTCGACGATCGGGGTTGGTGCGAAAACTGGCGAATCGCTGACACAGCAGCCGACGGCACCATTTTTTTTTGGGCTTGGCGCAGGGAACATCGTCTGCCGCAGCGCTATAGGTCGCACTCGTCCAAAACCTGCCCGATGAGCGGTTACGGCGCACCGCGACGCGGCGACGCCCCATCACACCTCACTCCATCGGTTACGCGATCACGCAATCTGTACAAGGGGACGCACACAACCGTCTGCGCAGCAAATCGACCCGAATAGGCATCAAGAAATCCGCCCCATTGGCCGTCATATGCCTGGCAAATCGGGTACGTACCTCAGCCAGGAGTTCAGGAGACAAATCGTGGCGAGTATGGGTCACCTTGATAATGTCTGCTTCGAAGTGCTCGAAATTGTCAAAATGCATGGGCGTGCTGAAGAATTCCTGTTGGACAAGGTCGAGCATGCCAGAGCTTACCGCATGACGCACGGTATTGAACGCCGCTTCCCGGACTACGCCTTCGTCGTGAAAAAGCCGCAGGATGTCGTTGAACGCTCCCGCGTATACCGGCTCGGAGATATAGGCAAGTCCGCCCGGTCTCAACACCCTGCGGATCTCGGAAAGCGCCTTCTCCATCTGGTCCATCGGAACATGGTGCAAGGATTTGAACATCAGGACAATATCAAAGCTCCCATCGGGCGCTGGAATGGCTTGCGCGCCACCCAGTTCGAAGCGAACGTTGGGCAAGTCCTCGAGCAGTTGGTTCTTGTAATGTTGGATCTCATCCACTTCAAGCGCGACGATGTGGGCTACCCTGCCCGTTTTCGCGATCATTTGCGTCTTTTCCGCTTTCCCGCAACCCAGCTCTATGATTCGTGCATTTTCCAAGGGCAGCAGGCGCTCGTAGATTTCCCGCTCCTCACACACAGGCCCCGGCCTCATTAGTTCCATATGATTCACTCTTGTCGTGCCTCCTTCCCAGGAAGACCTTCCAGTGCGTAGCGTCTTCGCCACCGCATGCAGTCAGAATACACGTCAGAACACGCGGGCCCAATGAAAAAATGAGAACTCTCGCATAGCCCGTCGAACCGACGACCAAGAGCGCCAGTTTCCCCGAAGTGTGGCGCCGGCCAGTAGGGAAGGAATGAAGCCACGAATGAATTGGCAGACGGATCCTTCTTGAATCGCGCGGGCACACGGGCGAAGCGCCGGCGAACCATGCTCCGCCCGTGTCACGGAATCATCACGTCACTTGCCGCGCTTGCTTCCCCCGGATACGCTGACGACATTGCCCCGGCTGCCCTGCCCTGCCATGACCGCCACCGGCGCAACGGCGGCCTGGTCGATAACCACATCCAGAACTGCCGGTCGGTTGGCATCTAGGGCTTTGTTGATGGCGATCCGGATGTCCTTCGGGTCGGTCACCCGCGCCACCCAGGCCCCCATTTCTCGCGCCATATTGGCGAAATTCGTTCCGCCGAATACCGACAGCTTGTCCAGATCACGTGAATCTGGCCAAACCGAACGCAGGAAATGGGTCTGGAACGCCATGGCCTGGTTGTTGAGGACTACCGTCACGAGATTGATTCCGTTCCGTACGGCCGTCTCGAGCTCCGTCAGGTGGTAGAAGAACCCGCCGTCGCCCGTGAACGCTACCACGGGGCGCTCCGGTGCGGCCGCCTTGGCCCCGATCGCTGCCGGAAACGCCCATCCGAGGCTGCCTTCGCAATGAAGCATATTCTTTCCTGCCGGAAGATCCATATACACCCCGGCCCAGGTGCCTGCATAGCCCGTGTCCGTCACGTAGAGCGTATCGGACGGGCATGCATTCACGACTTCCGTCGCCAGTCGCTCCGGCCGGATAGGTGAAGCATCGCTGTGGATCTGGCGAGATTCCAGTTCTCGCCATTCCCGCACGGCCTTCTGCACTCGGGCGACCCATGGCCCATGCGTATGCCGCTTTGACGAACGCGCCACGCCCAACATTTGGCGCAAGACTGTCCGTGCATCGCCCACCAGTGGCAACACGTTGGGATAATTCGCACCCGGCTGCGCAGGATTGATGTCGATATGGATGGACCGCACTCCGGGCCTTGGCGATTGCCTGCACTCTGTCTTCGCGCCACCGTGATGGCACCCCACATACAGCACCAGATCCGTCTCGGCGATCGCTTGGTCAGTGGACGGACGCCGGTAGGAACCCGTCACGCCGAGCGCCAGAGGATGCCGATCGTCGATACTGCCCTTGCCTCCCAGCGTGGTCGTCACCGGCACGTCCAGCAGCTCGGCAAGTGCCGTTACTTCGGCCCACGCGCTGGAAACGATCGCTCCCCGACCGCAAACCATCATAGGACGCTCCGCACGCTGAAGCTCCGCCACAGCCTGCTCCACCATCTCATCCTCGGCACGTGGCCGAAACGCCGGGTAGGAAAAGTAGCGCCGGTCCAAGAATCGGAAATCGAATTCCGTCTCCTCGGATTCCAACGCCCCGTCCAAGTATAAATGTACGGGGCGGGGTGCACCCGTCGTCATCTCCCGGTAAGCTTTGCCGAAAAACTCCGCCATTCGTTCTATCGTGCGCACGTCGGCATCGTATTTAGTGACCGGACGAAAATCGACATAGGCTTCCTGATAGGAGTTCCCATGGTAACGGGCACTCGGAAGAACAGGGGTTACCGCCAATACGGGCGTATTGCTTTGCCAAGCGTCGACAAGACCGGCATAGAGATTGGTTGCTCCCGGTCCCCCCTGTGCAATGACGATCCCCGGCATCCCTGAGGCCTGCGCGTAGCCGTCGGCCATGTACCCAGCGGCCTTCTCCGAGTGACACAAGACGCGCTTGATCGGATCGTCAGCCAATTCGACCAGCGTCGGATACAGGAACGTGGGCACGAAGAACAACGCCTTTGCTCCCGAGCGGCGCACCAACTCGGCTAAAAATTGCTGCCCCTTCATCGTCCGACAGGGATGCTCGTCGACGGCATGCTCCCCTGCCGAATAGTGGCTCACTTCCGTGGTTGCCAGTCTGTTCAACTTAATACCTCCTCTCGCGTCCCTGTTCCCGAAAACTCATCGCCTGCCTGGCACGCAGTGTCACAAACGTCCTGGGCCTTCGATGCCCGCGTGCCGACGAGAATGTGCCTGGTGCCGGTGTTCTCGAAGCCGTGGATACGATGGCGCATTCCGTCTGCCATCCGTGATCAACAGGCCTCGCGATCCTGAATCGGCCGGAGCTCTCTGGCGATCTCAGCGACATGCGGATAGATGCGCTCCACATCGCTCTCTTCCGCGTAATGGCCATAGCGCTTCTTGAGGCCGGGTTCCTGCAACTGCAGGTATCGGTCCGGCTGAACGCCGTGACGCTTCAGCGTGTTCCGGACACAGGCCAAGGGGCAGCCGTCCAGGCCAAGGATCGGGCGACCGGATTTCGCCTGACTCACGAAGCTCTCAACGTCGCCACCGACCCCGGCAATGCACGACATCTGGGCTTCACCCTCCCGGTCCAGGCGCAATGCCACAGCATTGGCGAGCTGCGCCAAGCTCGAACATCCGGAGCAGCTATACACCAACGGACGATCCACCAGTTCTCTTGCCATAATATCCTCCGAAAAACATTGATACTCCGTCACGGGGGCACCCGGCGCATCTGGAACCCGAGATGGTCACGGACCGCCCCACCACAACATCGCAATTTGAACTACGCGGGTTCGAGCCACCGTTCAGGTATCTCCACCTGAACCGTATCGGTCTCATTGACCTCTGGTGACTCGCCCCACAACTCGCTGTGCAGGAAATCCAGCACATAGAACCATTCGACCACGTCGAGATGACCCCAAGCCTCGTCTTCAGGCGCAGGACTCTCGTAAGCCAGGGCCGTCACGACTCCGACCTTTCCGCGGACATATCCCGGGGTTTGGTTGTAGAAGATGTCGGGAAGATCCCGAATTCGCAGGCGATCGCCGATCTGGAATTTCGGAGGGCCTCCCGCCTTGCCCTTGTAGCACTGGGGATCCCCCACGCCCTTGGCGATTTCAACTGGCGGATTAACGCTTTTCATTTCGCTTTTTCACCTCCTCGATTTTATTCGTCAGCTCGGTCAACGTGATGTGCTGCTTGTCGAGCATCACCCGTGCGGCGGACACGAGCCAGCGGCCGTAATAGGGCAAACCCAGATACTGCGTCTGGCCGAGGTCCGCGTGCCGCCGATGCTTCTCCACAGTGTTCCACACGCCGCGCCAAGCCAGGCACTCGCAAGTCACGAAAGTGCTCGTTTCCCATTTCTTCGAAACCCGTTCCTCGATGCGGATGGGGCCTCCTTCCTCTCCCCCGAGGTCATGGACAGTCCGCATCATTTCCTTGAAATCGGAACTATCAAAAAAATCCGGACTGGGCGTTTGCTCCATCTTTGATGCGCTATTGGATGTCATGGTCGGATCCTCTTCTGTTCATGTATGCCACCTCATTTAGAGCTTATGCAGGCTACCTGGGGAAAATGTGGATGGCACTTCCGGGCCCTCGGCTTCGATGACCGCAAGGCATCCCTTGTGCACCACTCGAGTCAGGGCGTGGTCGACGAGCTTGACCTCTCCAGGCACTGGGAAGCGAAGTGTCGCGACGACGGTTGACCCGGGAGGCACCGGGTAGGTTTGGATATAGCGATGAGCGGGATTGAGCGTCTGTCCTTCAGGCCATAAGTCCTGCCATACATTGCCGATAGCGTGGAAGCTGCTCGACAGGTTGGGACCGCCGACCACCAGAAAGACGCGGGCAGTCTCGCCTGTATGAACTCTCATGGGCCCATAGGCGGTGGCTGTTAGGGCATCCTTGGCGCCATTGAACAAGACATAATTGGGCTGTTCTTTCACCATGGCGTCCACATTGAAGCCATGGTATCCAGGGGCACCGGCGGGCTTGTCCGTATAGACCTCATGCTGCCCGAGATAGAACTCATGGTCGACATGGGGAAGCCCATTCTTCGGTTCCACCAAGATCATGCCGAACATGCCGGAGCTGATGTGCATGTCCATGTTCGATACCGCACAATGGTAGATGAAGGCGCCCGGGTAGGTTGCCTTGAAGCGCAAATGCGCCTCCTCACCGGGGTGCGTCAGTGTGGCCAGGGCGCCGCCCCCAGGCCCCATCACCGCGTGCATGTCCACATTGTGTGCCTGCGTATTCTCTGTCAGGTTGCGCAGCGTGAGTTCAACGGTGTCGCCTTCCCGTACGCGGATGAATGGACCAGGCACTTGCCCGTTGTAGGTCATAAACCTGAAGAGAACGCCAGTTTCGATCTCGGCAAGGACCTCCTTCGCCTCCAGAAGAACCGGCACTACCGCCGGCCGGCGCCTCGTGATCGGGGGTGGAATCTTGGTCGGATCGGCGGTGACGCGAGTGACGTGGCCCGCCCGGCGCAGGGCGCCCGAGGGCGCGGGGCGAATGTCGATCCGCGCCGCTCCATCGGAGTCAGGCCAGGCGTTCTGGGCTCTCCCGATGAAGGAAATGGTGCCTGCAGCCAGACCCGCCTGTTTCAGAAAACCGCGGCGCCCCTGCTTAAGTCCCTTTTCTACTGCCATTTCTGACGCCTCCCGTGACAGGTTGCCGCGAATTAAATACGACATTCAGATATGTATGGCGGCAAGTATGTGACGCGTAAGGAGGCCTGTCCAAGAACAAATTTGGATAGTAGGGATAGGAATCGGCTATAGATTCTTCGGCGATCGGACGCATGATCTCGGGGTGGGGAAGGCCAAGTCGCTTGGGGCATGCCTACCCACCCGATTCGCATGATGATTGTCGGGACGTCCTCTTGACAACTCGGTGAGGCATCTCCAACATGCCCATGGGCCGCGCGGCGAAGTCTTACTTTCGGCAGATAGGCATGGCGGCGCCGGGGCGCGTGGGTGGCCCCAGGGGTGCCGGGGTGAGGCCAATCTTTGCTGTCATCAACAACCCAAAGTCGGGAGCATCTCGTGCCCTATTCCTTGTTTGCTGTGGATGTTTTCGCCGATGGGCCTTACACGGGCAATCCATTGGCTGTCGTCATTGGATCGGGCTTATCCGATGAGTTGATGCAACGGATTGCGGCAGAGATCAATTATTCCGAAACGACGTTTGTAGATCCTACGGGCCACTCTGAGAATAGATACGGAATTCGTATGTTCACGCCGGCGCGGGAGGTCGCCTTTGCAGGCCACCCTATTCTAGGTACGGCCTGGGTCATCCGACAGTATGTCGCGCCGAAGGCGATGAACGAGATCATCCTCCGGCTTTCCGTCGGCGAGATCCCGGTTCGCTTCGAGCGGTCCCCCAACGGACGAGACGTTCCATGGTTTCGAGCGCCAGAAGCCACCTTCGGATCAACCTATCCGCGCGAACCGGTGGCGCGTGCGCTCGGACTTTCCCCCGACGACATCGAGACAGGCAGCCCCATTCAGGCGCTTGTTGCCGGTGTCTCCATCCTGATAGTACCTTTGCGCGGTCTCGATGCCCTGCGCTGCTGTAGACTCGATCTCAATGCATTTTCCCCACTGGCGGCCCAGGGTGCACCTTCCCTTGTCTATCTTTTTTGCCGGCAGACCCTTCATCCGGCGAACGATCTAAGCGCGCGCTTTTTCTTTGAGGCCTATGGTGTGCGCGAAGACCCCGCAACCGGAAACGGCGCGGCACTGCTGGGGGCATATCTGCTCCAACACCAGGTGCTCGGCGTCTCCGATCTGTCGTTGCGCATTGAGCAGGGCCACGAAGTCCGGCGCCCGTCGTTGGTCATGCTGCGGGCTCGAATGTCTGGCGGCTTGCGGGAAGTCGGAGTAGGCGGTCACGTGTATCCGACCATAAGGGGAGAATTGCTATGACGGCGAAGATCTCTCGGCAACGAATTTCCGCGATGTGACCTCGTTCGGGATGCGGTCGGCTCCCACCTGATTTCGCACTGCTTTGGGCAGACTCAATCCCTCCGCGCCTGCGACTGGCTATCTTGGCGAGGACCTTGGGCTGGATTCGAGGGACACTGTCTATGCCCTGGACTCGACGACGATCGACCTGTGCCTGTCGGTCTTCCCGTGGGCCCACTTCCGGTCGACGAAGGCGGCCGTGAAGATGCACACGCTGCTGGACTGGCGGGGCAACATCCTAAGCGTCATCCATATGTCCGACCGCAAGCTGCACGACGTGAATGCGCTCGACCTCTTGATTCCGGAGGCAGGCGCGATTTACGTTATGGATCGAGGCGATATGGATTCTGAGCGAGCCCATACGCTGCACCTCGCGGGGGCGTTCTTCGTCACGCGTGCCCAATCCAATCTCAGCGCGCATCGCGTCTACTCGGAGAAGACCTCACCACTGGGATCATCTGCGACCCGACGATCGCGCTCGACGGCCCCGGCAAGACGCCGGTCTTCATCACCAGCCAGTTCACCTTTCCGGCAGCGACCATTTGCGCACTGTACAAGGCGCGCTGGCGGGTCGAACTGTTCTTCCAATGGCTCAAGCAGCATCTTCGCATCAAATGGTTCTTCGAGACCTCCGAGAACGCGGTCAAGACCCAGATCTGGACCGCCGTTTCGGTGTGTGTCCTCGTGGCCATCGTCAAGAAGCGCCTGAATCCGGACGCTTCGCTTTACACATTGCTACAGATCTTGTCGGTCACCCTATTCGAGACGGATCTGTGCAGGTGCAAGACGCCGCGCCTTGAATCGGGCTGCCCACTTGCTCGATCGTCTTCGTCGAACGTCCCCTCTCGAGGCCCCGCTTGAATGCTTCCTCCACCCGCAGCTATTGTCGATTCCTATCGGCTCAATACGAATTAGCTCTTGGACAGGCTCATTTTGCGCATCGCATACTCTGAGCGTGAATCGGCTTGAGTTGCCTCGCCTGTGCCGCATACCGCGGACAATCCTTTTGGGCGATGCACGCGCACGCGCGAAGCCTCGACCACGGAGACAAAGATGGAAGTTGAGCTAACGGAACGCTACCGGGATACGGCAATAGGCCGCGAAGCGGAAACGCTCTTGTCGCCTTGCGTTCAGTGCGGACAGTGCACATTTCGATGCCCGACGTTCCGGCTGTTGAACGACGAATGGGACGGGCCGAGGGGACGGATCTATCTCATCAGACAGTTGCTGGAAGGCAAGGAATTAAGCGCTGCGGGCTTGCCGCCGGCCTATTCTCTGGAAACGCTCGAGGGGCGCACGCTCGGTGCCAACGTGCAGCATCATCTCGATCGCTGCCTAAGCTGCCGATCTTGCGAGGCGAGCTGCCCACAGGGAGTCCGCTACGGTCGGCTGCTTGACATCGGTAGGGAGTTGGCAGAGAAGGAGGCGCCTCGCCCTTTGAAAGAGCGGCTGACCCGGTGGGCGGTTCGTGCAACGGTCACGCATCGTGCTCTGTTTTCAAGCGCAGTACGACTCGGGCGGGCCCTGGGCCGATTCATGCCCCCCGACTATCGAACAAGAATTCCCGCAATTCGGCGCGCCGGCGCGTGGCCCAGCCGTTCGCATTCCCGAACCATGGTGATCTGGCAGGGGTGCGTTCAGCCAACGCTAATGCCGGACATCAATGCAGCTACCGCCCGTGTGCTGGATCGGTTCGGAATTCGGCTCATCCCCTGCAATGCAGGCTGTTGCGGTGCCGTGAGTCAGCATATGGCGGCAACAAGCGAAGCGCAGGCCTTCATGCGCAAGAACATCGATGCCTTATGGCCACACATCGAGGGGGGAGCAGAGGCCCTCGTTCTAACCGCCAGTGGCTGCGGCATGCATTTTCGTGACTATGGCCATCTGCTACGCGACGATCCGGACTACTGCGACAAAGCCCAACGTGTCTCTGAGCTCACGAAGGACATCGCGGAGATTGTTGCTGCCGAGTGGCATAACGAGTTCCAGCCCGCCACGGAACCCGGGCAGCCGCCGAGACGCATCGCCTTCCAGTCATCCTGCAGCCTTCAGCACGGGGAGAAGCTGAACGGCGTTGTCGAGCAGATTCTCAAGCGTGCGGGATTCCGGTTGGCGCGGGTCGCCTATCCGTTTATGTGCTGTGGCGCCGCCGGAACATATTCCATCCTGCAACGGACACTCTCGCTATCGCTGCGCGCCGCAAAAATCGATACGTTGCTCGCCAGCCGCCCGGAGGCCATAGCTACAGCAAATGTCGGTTGCTTGGCGCACTTGGCCGAAGCATCGCCGGTACCGGTCAACCATTGGATCCAACTGTTGGATCAGGCGCTTTCGGCTGAAGGTGTGTGACCGATCCTGCCGCCCGCCGCAATTGAGTCCGTTGCGACGCTTCGAGTGCGTCGGATTGCGCCAGCATACGTCGAGATTTTCTTGGAGGTGCATGATAGGGAGTGAATCCACCGCTTACAGGATCTGGCGACGGGAAATAGACCTCGGCCCGCATGATGCGGTAGATTATTCTTCGAGTCGAGAGCGATGCGGCATGGCGCCGCTCCCGCTATCCCGTGAGCCAAAGCTTTTCGCTCGCGAGGCACGCCAGTAACCCGACCGTGATGCCAGGCAAGTAACTAAAAAATAAAAGAGAGGAACTCGATCGTGGTGCGCCTCGACATTCCGGAATCCGGTGCCCTGTCCAGCCATGCCGCGTGCGATGGGGGCCAGCCCGCGAGCGCACACGCCACGCGTCCGGACGGCTTCCCCCTGCACGTCTATCTCGAACTGACCGAGGCGGATTTCCGATTGCTCCACAAACATCACGATGCCCTGACCAAGCACATGCATCTGTTGGCGAGCGACCTATACGATCGCCTTCTGCGCCACTCGGCGCCATCCTGCGATGTCGCGCAGGGAGATTTGGAACATTTCACCCGAAAGCAGACTACACATGCACAGGGGCTTTTGCGGAGTGGACTCGGCGCGGGCTGGTTGGCAGACCTGCGCGCCCTCGGGCAACGCCACCCCTCCCTGGGTGTCGAACCGACCTGGCTTTCCGCTGCATACTGGCTCTGCTGGCAACACTGGAACGTGGTGATCGGGCAGGACGTTCCGGCTGCAGAACGCGATTTGGTGCGGAATACGCTCTTTCGTCTTCTGGTGGGCGACTTGGTCGCGCAATTCGATGACTACGCCTCTGCCGCTTGCGATACCGACACTGAGCGGGTGGCAGTCTTCAACGTGTTGCTCCGCGTTCTCGCAACGCAGGATGCAGCCCAAGATCCTGACGGCGAGCGACTGCTTGACGCCATCTGTCTCGGACTCGTGACCAGCAGTCGAGTCGTCGCGTGGACGAGCTATGCGACTCGCGATCGCGACGATGTGTTGATTGCCCGCTGCACCGCCGGTGTCCGCGACAAGGCGATTGTCATCCCCAGGCTGCAGGGGGATCCGTGTTGGGAGGCTATCGATCGCGGGCAACCCGTCATCTGCCCAGTGAGCGATGTCACCGGGCCCGAATGGATGCATGGCCTATGCGACACCGTCGCCGAAGTTGGCTGTTTTCCGTTCGGGAGTGGTTGTTTTGCGGCAGTGGGACTCGTCGGAGCAGCGGAAGAAGGATATTTTGAGCGGGTGGGGGCCACCTATTTCCTTGCATTCGCCTATCTGGGCGATCTGGTGCAGCGCATGCGGGCGCAATCCCTCGAAGATCCGCTCACCGGCCTTCCCAACAGGCGTCTGTTTTCGGAACGGCTCGACCATGCGTACCGACAAGGATTGCGGCACGAACGCCTCCTGGCGGTCGGTCTGCTCGACCTCGATGGTTTTAAGCAAATCAACGATCATCTGGGGCACGATGCCGGCGATAGCGCTCTTCGGGAGGTTGCGGCGCGGCTCCAAAGCGTGCTGCGCTCTGCCGATACGCTGGCGCGCATGGGAGGCGACGAGTTCGGGTTTCTGCTCACAGATCTTGAGCGGCAAGGTGATCTGGATCGGATTTGCGAACGCGTCATGGAGGCCATGCGGGCCCCGTTCGAAATCAACGGGGAACCGATTCGCCTGTCTGCCAGTGCCGGCGTGACGCTCTTCCCCTTCGACAACAATAACGGCGAGACGCTCTTGCGTCATGCCGATCTTGCCCTATACTCGGCCAAGGAAAAAGGGCGGGACCAGTGGGCGCGGCACAGCGCTTCGCTCAATGCACGCCTGAGCGCCCACGCGGGCGCATGCGACATGCTCGACAAGGCGCTGCAGGCGGACCGTCTGATGCTCTACTACCAGCCCATAGTGGCTGCTGGCGATGCTCGCGACCCCCATGGGGTCCTGGGTGTTGAGGCTCTGCTCCGGCTATGTGATGGAGACAACCGTATTCACACTCCGGCGACGTTTGCTATTGCTTTGGATCACGTTCGCCTCGCCCGCCCAATTGGACGGTTCGTTCTCGATGCGGCGCTGGCCCAGGGTGAATGCTGGCATAACCAAGGCTTGCCGTTGCGCGTTGCAGTCAACGTCAGTGCGAATCACCTTTTGGACGTTCGTTTTCCCTCGGATCTTGAGGAGGCTCTTTCCCACCGCCCAGGCATTGCGCCGGCGTTCGTCGAGATTGAGATCACCGAGAGCGCGCCCTTACGCGATTTCGACGGCGCACGACGCGCACTCGAGGCCTGTAATGAGCTAGGGGTACGCATCGCGCTCGATGATTTCGGCACTGGCAACGCCTCACTTGCCTATCTGCAAAAGCTTCCCGCTCAAACGATCAAGATCGACCAAAGCTTCGTCCGCAATATTCTCAGCGATCCGAAAGATCTCGCAATCGTGACGGGCATCGTCACGACGGCTCGCATGCTAGGGCTCGAAGTGATTGCCGAAGGCATAGAGAGCGAGCGGCACGCCCTTAAGCTTGCTGAACTCCAATGCCATATGGCACAAGGCTTTGCGATTGCCCGCCCGATGCCGGCGGACACGGTTGCTCCATGGGTTACGCATTACCGTTTGCACCCAATGGGAATCGCCTAGTCTATCGGGGGAGGTCCCCCGGCTGTCCACCACCAAGGCCAAGGACATCGACTCGCTCCTGCTGCATCTCTGGCAGCCAAGCGCCTGACGTCACCCCATTATCGCGTTAGCGTCTGATCCCGCTCAAGGTGCACCGCACCGGACAGATACTTTCAAGCTCATCGAGGAGGCCGAGAAATCGTGGCGCTGCATCAAGGGCGCAGACCGGATTGAAATGCTCCTGAAGGGCGTTCCCTTCAAGGATGGGGAAGCGGTGCTGGACAATCCCCCGCTTCAACAGGAACTCGCCGCCTGAGAGCTCCGCTGTTCAGGCCGCCAAACACCAGATTTGACAATAACTCGTTCCCGAAGGGCTGCGCGCGTTGGGACAGATGTCAAATTTCAGCAGCCGACTAACTTCCAAATTCCAGGTGCTCGCCTAAGTGCACACGATAAGCCGACAAGAGATCACTGCGAGTTAGCATACCAGCCAAACGACCGGGGTCGTCCGCCGGCAGGACTGGCAAGCGTCGGGTGTATGGTGAGACGAAGACGTCAGCGGTCGGCAGGACCTATCGCGAGTTCCCCTTGCAATGGCAAGTCAGCCTGGCTGGCGTTCCCCGCCGCACATAAGCCGCTGGCGCGCACGCCCAGCAGTCGCAGGCGCCGGTCCAGACGCACGCGCTTGAGGCAAGCCCCTGCCGCTCGACGAATGACAGCGGGCTCGGCCGACGCGGCCGGCAGCGAGAGATCGCGCGTCACCGTGCGAAAATCGTCGAAGCGAAGCTTGATGCCGATGGTGCGCGCGCAGTACCCCTTGTGCCGCAGATCCTCAGCGACCAACCAACATAACCGGGTGAAGATATCGGAGAGCGTGCCGCGATCATGGCGCGGATGCAGATCGCGTTCGAAGGTCGTTTCCCTGCTGATCGATTTGGGCTCCGAATGCGTGATGACCGCCGCGTCACCCTCGCCGTGCGCCGCACGGTGCAGCCAGGATGCATAGGAGGGTCCGAAATGCCTTTGGAGCATACCGGGGTCCGCCTGGGCGAGATCCGCGATCGTTGCGATGCCCAAACCCGCCAGCTTCGCCGTCGCCTTCGGCCCTATCCCGTTGATCCTTTCTACGGGCAGCGGCCAGATTCGCGCGGGCACGCCGGCCATGTCCAGGAGGGTAAGCCCGTTGGGCTTGTGCAGGTCGGAACAGATCTTCGACAGCAGCTTGTTGGGGGTGATGCCGATCGAACAGCTTAAGCCCGTGGCATCCAGCACCGCCTGCTGAATGCGATGGCCCAGTGCGCGGGAATCACCAGGCACGTCGGTGAGATCGATATAGATTTCATCGATTCCTCGATTCTCAATCTTCGGCGCAATCTCCGACACGGCTGCCTTGAAGCGGGCCGAATAATGCCGGTAGGCTTCGAAATCCGCCGGCAGGAGAATGGCATCAGGCGCGAGCCTCGCCGCCTTCATGAGTCCCATGCCGGACGAGACGCCGAGTGCCCGTGCTTCGTAAGTGCATGTCGTGACGACACCGCGGCCAGCATAGTCGCGCAGTTGTGCGAAGCGGCAGATGCCGTTTCTCCGGATCAACGGTGCGCCTGCTTGCCGCCCCCCGATGACGACGGGACGACCGCGCAGCTCCGGATAGCGCAGCAGCTCGACCGAGGCATAGAATGCATCCATGTCCAGATGGGCAATGCGTGTCGGGTTCATGGCCGCGTCCCGGGAAATCTTTCGCGCCTCGGCGATCGGGGCTCCCGCACGATAGCAACTGCTTCGCGCGGCAAGCCTCGAACATGCTCTGCGCACGCGATGCCCATCGCGCAGGACGAGCATGTGCCCGCATCGTCCCGCTGGAACCGCACCGCGTGCCGGCTGTATTGTACAGCCCAACAAGGGATTACGAATACCTGTTGTGAATGTGGATTAATAGCGAGCGCACGCGAAGGCACGCCCGCCGCGAAGTCCAACGGCTCTATCGGACGCAGGCTTGACCGATGTTTTGCGGCGCCGATTCGTCCCATCGGCATTACGACGCCATCAACCCGATCGCCAGAAAGGTCGTGATCCCGGTAGCGCGCATCGAGGAGTTGATCGGTCGCCAGTGCAATCAGTACCGGCTTGAGAGCGTCATCGAGCGTGGCGCGATGCTGCCCCTTGGCCTCCCGCCATCAGGTCGTCAACCGTGGCGAACTTCTTGCCCTTGCCCGTTTCCAGCTCGGCGATCGCCTTCTTCGTGGTGGCGTTTGGCACCTTCACATCGAAGGGCAAACGTTGTTCGTCGGCGATACGCCGCATCAGCAGACGGATGGCGTCAGAGATCGACAGCCCCATTGCTTCGAGCGCACTGGCAGCGCGATCCTTGGTGTTGGTGTCGATACGGGCGCGGACGTAGGTGTCGGCGGTAGTGCTCATGGCAATTCTCCAGGGACGGTTCAGATACTCCGGCTGTAGTCACAATGCGACTACATTACAAGGCGTGTGCAGTGCCGTCAAACAGATGTTTTACGACACATCTGCAACAGTCCTCTGCACCACCCCTGGTGGCTGCAAGATTGTGCGGAAAACTCTGTCGCCATACGCTCGAGTGCTTGTTCCAGGTATTTGGCGCGCTGGCGCAGTAAGCGCGCGCCCTGATCCAGGAGCGCCTCGTCGCCGGCCTGGCCGCCGCCCGCAAACGCGGCCGGATCGGCGGCCTACCCCAAGGCTGGATGGAGAAAATATCTGCAACAACCTGTTTTACCGTGACAATCAGCGGCAGGCGCAGGGCGCGCCGCGAAAGCCGCCAAGCAAGCGACGCAGCCGGCAGCGATATCCCAGGCGACTCACCACGCGCTGTCATGGCCATTCAGTGCGATTGAGTGGCGCGGATTCTTGCCGTCCCTGCTCTGCCCCTGGAGCGCATGATGTACGGTCATCCAGAGGAACGACAAGGTCAAGCGCATGGCGGGAACGGTCAAGAACCAGCAGATACGGATCGAGGATCCGGCGCTACGCATTGTGCGCGTGGAAACCGCACTGGAGATGGCACTGGGCAGGCCAAGGCGGGAAACCGGTGTCGCGAGGCGGCCATGACAGCCGCACCGGGACGAGGTTATCAACACCTCAAGTGAGCGGCTGGAGCCCGACTTGCCTATTGTTTTTCGGCGAAATAGGCCATTCGCATGCGGGGGTTGAGATAGGCGATGACCGCCTTGTCCATGCTCTGCGGCCTCAGGGTGTATTCCACTTTGACGTCAGGCTCGTCCTTCATGTCGATGATCAACGCCTCTGAGCGCGGCGTCGCCGGCTCATAGATCATCACGCTCGGCTTCAGCGGCATCTCTGAATTGGTGCCCACGATCATGCCGAGAACCCCATTCGTCAATTGGACGAAGGAACCGGGCGGATAGACGCCCAGTTCGCGGATGAAGAGCGACAACAGGCGGCTGTCGAAGCTGTTGGACTCCTTCGCAAACATGCGCGCGAGCGCCTCGGCAGGGGTCAACGCATCGGCCAGCCGTATCGGGTTGCACAGGTTGTCGTAGCGGTTGGCAATCGCGACGATGCGCGTGGGTAGGTCGATCTGATCGAGCATGTGGCCATTGGGAAAACCCTTGCCGTCGGCACGCTCATGATGTCCAGCGATGACGGCGAGCACTTGCGGGTCGACGGCCGATCGCACCATGTCGGCCCCATAGGGAATGTGCATTCGGTATGCGTTTTCTGCCGCAGCGTTGCGCTGGCTGTTCATGAGTATCGTGGACTTGACCTTTACTTTGCCGATGTCGTGCAGCATCGCGCCCAACCCCAGAAGCTCCATGCTCTCGGGATCCAGGCCGGCGGCGCGTCCGAGGGTGAGCGCCAGGATCATCGTGTTGGTCGCGTGCTGGAAGGCGGGCAAATCGACCTTGTCGTAAGAAATGAACGTGAGCGTAACGCCCTCGTCCCCAATGAACGTCGAGGCGATCTGCCGTGCAAGCTGCGCCGCATCGTCTGCCGCCTTGGCCGGATCTCGCAGCATGGCTTCGATCGCGGATCGCGTGGAGGTGACCGCCGCGTGATACTCGCGTTCGCGCATGACGATGCGCTCCCGATATTTGTTCACGCGCTCAATGCGTTCCTGCTTCGCGGCCATCCGCTGGGCATCTTCCGGGGAAAGTTCGGATACCACCGCTTGGGGCACCTTCTTCAGTTCCAGCGGGCGGGTGGTACTGCGTGCCGGGTCGAAGGCGACCCACTGGATCCCCAGTTTGCGCAGTGTGGCGATCTGCTTGCGATCGGAAATGCGGAACGAATTGAAAAAGAAGGGATGATCGAGCCAGCCCTTGCCCTCTAGGCAAATGAAGATGCCGGGTTGGAGTTGGTCAACGTGAATGATGGGAAGCGACATCTTGGACCTCGGACACGTGCGGTGCCCCCGCGCCGCCATGGGTACGCAGGGGACACGCCGTCTTGCGGGAAGAAAAATTCAAGGCGTTCCTTGCCTGATCGGCAGTGTGATTCGAAAAGTGGTGCCTGTGCCGGGTTCGCTCGTGACGCTGATCTCGCCGCGATGTTTTTTAACGATGGCATATGAAATGGACAGTCCGAGCCCGGTTCCCTCGCCGACCGGTCGGGTCGTGAAGAACGGTTCGAACACGCGTGCACGAACTGCTTCCGGCATCCCCTGCCCAGTATCGGAGACTTCGATGGCGGGCAGGTCGCCATACTCCTTGACCACCTCGGCCTTGCGCCTGATTTCGTTCCAGGCGATGCGCAACGTGCCTTCGAGGCAGCGGTGAACGTCCACCGGCTGGAACCCGTCGCCGCCGTCCATGTGGGAGAACTCTTTCAGGTCCTGCACGATGCGGCGGACACGCGCGGTGCCTTCGCGGCATTGGGCGATCAGCTCGCCGGTATCTTTCGTGAGAAAGGGCAAGTCGGCCTCTTCCCTGGCTTGCCGCACGGCCGTTGCCGCATCGGCGTCGAGATGGCTTTCGGCCGACTCATAGACGGAGAGCAAAGAAAACGCGCTCGCGGTATAGCGCTCGAGCGATCCCAGGTTGGCATGCACATAACTGATGGGATTGTTGATCTCATGCGCGATACCGGCGGCAAGCTGGCCTACGGCGGCCATCTTGTCCGCATGCATGAGCTGCGCCCGCGCCTCCTTCAATTGCTGAATCAGTGCGTCTTGCGCCGCGCGTTCCTCGCCAAGCAAGCGGTTTCGCTCGCGCAACCGTTCAAGCAGGTCCGCCCTTTCGACGAGATGGGCGACCTCGGCGAGAAACATTTGGGCCATCATCTCGTCGTGGTCCGTAAAACCGACCGCAACTTCGCGCCGCGCAAGGCAAAGCACTGCGCGGGTTGCACCGCCATAGGTCATGGGGACACTGAGCACCGCATGGGAGGGCGGGCCCTCGGCAAGCCCGCCCAGGCAGGCAGACTGGGCTGCCTCAAGAATCCGCGCAGGCGGGTGACGCGCTGCGCGCAACGATTCGAGGTGCGCTTCGATCGCCGAGGGCAGTCCGTGCACCTGAACATGCTCAAGCGATCCGTCCGCGTCAAAGACTGCGAGGGTCGCGCACTGGGCGCGCGCAAGCTCGCAGCCCACCACAAGGATGCGCTGGTACAGTGCGCTGAGCTGGTGCTCCTCAAGGAAACGCGAACACTGTTCCAGGGTGTCGCTGATCGAGTCGTGGTATAGCGCGATGCGGACCGTCGCGTCCGCCAGCGCGTCGAGCTGTGCCTCTTGCGCGCGGATGTCCGCCTGCGCCCGTGCGAGAGCGGCCGCCAAGGTGGCGACGCCGGAAGTCTCGGGCAAACCCTCGCCCTGCGGCGGAGCGCCAGCCCTCAAGCGCTTGCTTTCAGGCATTGGCCCTTCCCCGAGCTGGTCGCGTGCAGTTGTTGTGGTGATGGCAGCGGTTGGATCGACCCATGGGTCATGCTTTCTATCTTTCGGTCAGCGGCTCTCCTGCGCTCGGCCCGCCGGGGCTGGCCTTCGTCCATACAACCTTGCGACGACCGGCCTTGCATCGGCGCCACGACTTTCTTCGTGCCGCCGCTCAAAAACGGATTCCAATATAAGCGTATCGGCAGGTTTTCCGCTTGCTGAAGGCCGTTCTTTCCGGCGCCCCCCTAGGACAAACCGGGGCACTGGCACTGCGCCCGCTGGCCGATCGTGCCCATTCGCCCCGCGAAGCCTGGACGCGCCGATGGACGACCCGGATATATCCTAGAAGATCATGCTATTGCGGCGATATTGTTATGCTTAACAGCAAGTGCGGATGGTGTTTGCGCGTGCCTGTGGGTAGACGCATGAACCTCTCCACCGGAGGCTCGCCGCGTGCAAAAAATCGCATGGCCGCCGGCCGTTACGTAAAGGCCGACCCATGGGTTCCGGGGATTGACGCCATTGAGGGGCGTGCCTATCGGCGCGAAACGGGCCGCCCAGCATCCGAGCGATCGATGCGCTCGCCCGAGCGCCCGTTGCGATTCAACCCGAGCAGTCGCGTGAACGTCGATCACGCCGGGTCGATGGGGGTGAAGATGGCGCTTCGGCGAAGGAAAGGCGTGCGCCTCGCCAATGCGCGATGCATGGCTGGGGTTCGATAGTGCCGCGCCCGTGTCGCCTTTTTCTGGCGGCTCGCCGGTTCCGATAGGCTCCGGATGGGCATGTTCCTTGCGGGGCGTCTGATGTTTGTCCGTCATCTTGTGACCCAGCGCGACTGTTCTTCTTGTGAGCGGTTCCCGTCACACATCCATCACATTGGGCCATTACACTGGCCGCACCCGTCAACGCGCTGCCTTAGCCTCGGCCTAGCGCCAGCCAAGTCGGCGCAAGAATCAGGATGCTGATGTGCTCAACGCAGACCGAAACACCGCCGACATGGGGCATGGCCATCGGGCCGCTCTTTTTCGCCCCGATTCGCCCAAGGCGCGGGACGCCCAGAGCGTTCGGCCCGGCCTAGAACCCGATCCGGCGTGGGGGCGAGTGGACCTGGATCTCGTCTTCGAACCCATCGTCAGCGCCTTCGGGCTTCCACCGGGGCGCTCCTACGTCGGTATCCGGGGCGATCCCAGCTTGCGCGAGACCGTGCCGCTCAGGCCACGCCAGCCGAGTCGGCTCGACCGCCACGCCCAAAAGGTCCTCGATGCGTGCGCGTGGCTCCTGCGAAGCACGGGATGCTATGCCGTGTACATCGGCTTCAATTCGGACGAGGTACGTACCGAGTCCGTATTCAATCCTTTCAATTACGAGATCCACGATGCCGATTCGCTGCTCGCGGAGGGCTACCTTGAACGCCATTTCGTCCAAGTGCCCTATCGCAAGAAGATGGGTATCATTCAGGAAATTCGCAGTACTGCGCAAAAGGGAGGGCTGCGCCGCTACCTTCCGAGAAGTTGGCGTCGTCTCCTGGACGCGCATCGCCGCACGTGGACGCCTGTGAATCCGGACCTCATTCCTGCCATCATGCAGTCTTTCGCCCGGTTGCGGGACATCGAAGGCTTCTACCTGCGGCATGCGGCGCTATCGTTGAGTCAGAACATCGTGCGCGCCTCGTTCAATTGCGACGGGACATATGTCATCGCCCCGCACTACTTCCCCCGCTTCGTCGAAGAGATCGCGCCTTGATTTAGGCGCTTGTTGCCCTGGCGTTCAAAGCTTCGCTTGCCACCATCCGCCGCCCAGCGCCACAAACAAGCTCGCGCTGTCCTGCAGGCGCTGCGCCTGGGCACGGACATAGCCTAGGCGGGCTTGCTGGTAGGAGCGTTCGGCATCGATCAGATTGAGGACGGTGCTCTTGCCGGCGGCGTAGCTTTCCCGCTGCAGCGTCAGCGCGGCGCCCGCGGTGTCGTAGGCCTGCCGCTCCGCGCCCAGCAACTGGGCGTCGTGGGCCAGTGCGCGCAAGTTGTCCGCAACCTGCTGAAACGACGCCAGCACGGTCTGCTCATAGGTGGCGAGCGACGCGTGATAGGCGTCGACCGCCGCGCGCCGCTGCGCCTCCAACGTCCCTCCTTCAAAAATCGGCGCCGTGAGGCCGGCCGTCAGATTCCAGAAACGATTGGCGGTATTGAGGAATGAGGCCCACTGCAGCGACTGCTGCCCGATGGAGCCCGAGAGCGTGAGGTTGGGATAAAGCTGTGCCGTGGCGATGCCTATGGCGGCACTGGCGGCGTGCAGCTGGGCTTCGGCCGCCAGGATATCGGGCCGCTGGCGGACCAGCTTTGAGGGCAGCGTCACGGGCAGATCGGAAGGGAGCGTGAACTGTGCCAGCTCGAAATCCGGAGGCGACCACAGGGCGGGCGCGCGTCCCGCGAGGACGGACAGCGCATGTCTCGCCGCGGACAGCTGCTGGCGCAGCGGAGGGATCGCCGTACGATCCGCCGCGAGCTGCGTTTGCGCGGTCAGAACATCGGTGCGCGCGACTTTTCCGGCCGCGAACTCCTGCTCCACGAGGGAAAGATTGCGCTCGTCGTCGGCGATCAGGGCCTCGGTCGCCTCAATCTGCGCACGCAACGAGGCGATCGTGATGGCCTCGGCTGCCGTATTGCCGGTCAGCGCGAGATAGGCTGCCGCCAGTTCGTAGTGCTGGAACTGCGCAAGGGCGCCTTGCTCCTCCACGGTCCTGCGCGTCAGGCCAAAGACGTCCGGGGAAAAGCTCACGTCGGCCCCCACGGAATAGAGGTTGCTGATCGGCGAAATTCCGCCGAAGCCGAACGAGGCGTTTCCGGTCGCACTGCGATTGCGCTGGGCGGTCGCGCTGAGTTCGAGGTGAGGGAAATAGGCGCCGCGCGCCGCTGCCACGATTTCTTGTGCCTGCGCGAGGGTCGCACGGGCGGCAGCCAATGTCCGGCTGTCGGCGATGGCCTGAGCGATGACCCCATCCAACCGGGACGAGCCGAACAGACGCCACCACCGGCGGGAGAGGGCTTGTCCCGCATGAAAGTGCTGCGCGGGCTCGCCGGCGACCACCGGGATGACGTTCGGCACGGGCGTTGGGGTATAGCCCGCGACCGAAGGCGGCGCAGGTCGCGCGAAATTAGGCCCCACCGCGCACCCCGCGAGCCCCGCGATTGCAGCGATGGCGCCCAGGCGCCGGGCCCATGCGGCGAGCGAGCGAGGATTGCCCTCTTTCCTATTCATACCGTAGCGCCTCGATGGGATTGAGCAGTGCCGCTCGCCGCGCGGGATAGAAGCCGAAGAACACGCCCACGATGGCAGAGAAGACGAAACCGCCAATGATCGCCAGCGGGGAGATCAGGGTCGGCCAGCCGGCGGCGAGCGAAACGATCTCCGAAACCGCCACGCCGACGACGATGCCCACGACGCCCCCGATGCCGCTCAGCAGGATCGCTTCCACGAGGAATTGGAGCAGGACATGGATACGCCGTGCGCCGATCGCCATGCGAATGCCGATTTCGCGTGTGCGCTCCGTCACCGACACCAGCAGAATGTTCATGATCCCGATGCCACCCACGAGGAGCGAAATCGAGGCGACGGCCGCCAGCAGCAGCGCCATGGTCCGGCTGCTCTCCTGCACCGCCTGGGTGATGTCGCTGATGTTGTGGATGCTGAAGTCTTCCTGCTGACCGGGCTCGATATGGTGGCGCGCGTCCAATATATGCGTGACCTGGGTCTGGGCCGTCGCGACGAGGGACGTCGTACGCGCCTGCACATAAATGATGTTGACGTAGCCGGCCAGTTTTGGCTGGATTCCGAACGGATTGGGGGCCGTGACATACAGCGTGCTCGCCGAGGAAGCCAGCGTCGGTGCCGCCACCCCTAGCACCTTGTCTTGCGCGGTGGTGAACGGCATGTAGATCACATCGTCCTGGTCCTGGCCGAATCCGGTCTGCCCCCTGGCCTCGAGCAGGCCGACCACCTCCATGGGCACATTCTTGACCAGGATGGTGGCCCCAATCGGATTCTCGTACGCCCCGAAAAGCTTGCGCCAGACGGTCTGGCCGATCACGCAGACGCGGGCGCCGTTGGTCTCATCCGCAGCATTGAGCGGCCTCCCGGCCACGACCGGCCAGTTCCTGATGGTGAAGTAGCTGGGCGTGACGCCGAGGAGGCTGGTCGTCCAGTTCTGGTTGCCATAGACCGCCTGACCCTGCTGGCGGATGAGATAACTGACATGGGCGACCGCCGGCGCGTTGGCCTTGATCGCTTGCGCATCGAGCACGGTCAGTGTCGGCGCACTGCCGAACCCGCCCCGCACCCCCCCCGACGTCGTGCTCCCGGGCAGCACGATGAGGAGATTGGTGCCGAGGCTTTCGATCCGCGCGGTGACCGCCGCGCTGGCGCCCTCTCCGACCGCGACCATGGTGATGAGGGCAGCCACGCCGATGAAGATGCCGAGCATGGTCAGTGCCGAGCGCAGCTTGTTGCGCGCGATGGCGCGGCTGGCGACGAGCAGGGCCATGGTCAGGAAAGACCCGAGCATGGGCGTCACCGGCCCGGCAGCGGCGTGTTCCGGCGGGACCGGCCCGGGCAGGGACTCAGCCGACGAAGGCGCCGCGTGCGTGACCTCATCGGACACGATCTGGCCGTCGCGCATCGTCACGATGCGGTCGGCGAAGGCCGCCATGTCAGGCTCGTGGGTCACCAGGACGACGGTGACGCCTTTCTCGCGGTTCAAGGCCTGAATCGTGGCCATGATGTCGTTGGCGGTCTTGGAGTCCAGGTTGCCGGTCGGCTCGTCGGCGAGCAGGATGGACGGGTTGTTGACCAGTGCGCGGGCAATCGCCACCCGTTGCTGCTGTCCGCCGGAGAGCTGGCTGGGGTAATTGTGTTCGCGTCCTTCGAGCCCGAGGGCTCGCAAGGCGTCCGCGGCAATCTTCGTGCTGTCGGTCGCGCGCCCGACATAGAAAAGCGGCAAGGCGACATTCTCGATGGCGCTGGTGCGCGGGAGCAGATTGAAGTTCTGGAAAACGAAGCCGATGCGCCGGCTGCGGATGTGCGCGAGCGCCGGCTCATCCTTTTGGGTGGTGTCCTCGCCTTCCAGCAGGTAGTGGCCGCTGGTCGGTCGATCAAGGCAACCCAGGACATTCATGAGGGTGGACTTGCCGGATCCGGAGGAGCCCATGATCGCGACAAACTCGCCCCGGCGCACCGACAGGCTTACGTCTCGGAGCGCCTGGACCTCGATGTCGCCGACCCGGTAAATCTTGGTGAGGTTCGTAACCTCGATGACGGATTCGGACACCGCGCTATCCCTTCGGCACTAGAAGAACCGCGGGCGCATGGCCCGCGCCGGCTGGGCACCCGTGCGTTCACCGACGATGACCTGCTCACCCGGATGCAGGTCGCCCGACTTGATTTCGACGGAAACACCGTCGCTCAAGCCGGCCTTGACGGGCACCGTGGCGGGCTTGCCATTCCTGAGGACATACACGCGATCGTTCGCCGGCACGGTCATTCCCGCGCCCGCCGGACCCGCGGGAGTAAACCGGAGCGCGGCGACCGGCACCGTCAGCACAGCGTCGCGCTGTTCCGTGATGATGCGCGCGTTTGCGGTCATGCCGGGAAAGAGCAGCAGCTTGGGATTGGCCACCTCGATGACGGCATCGTACGTCACCACGTTTTGCACGGTGATGGGCGCCTTCCGGATCTGCCAGACCACGCCATGAAAGGGCTCCTCCGGATAGGCGTCGACCGTGAAGATCGCCTTTTGTCCGACCCGCAGCGCGCCGATGTCCGATTCGCTCACATTGGTATCGACTTCCATCTTGGTCAGATCCTTGGCGATCAGAAACAAGGTGGGTGTCTGGAAGCTTGCGGCGACGGTCTGGCCGACGTTGACGTTGCGCGAAACGACGGTCCCGTTGACCGGAGAGACGATGTTGGTGTAACCGAGATTCACCTTGGCGGCTTCCAGTGCGGCGGCCCGTTGCTGGACCGCGGCCTGGTCCACCCCGATTTGGGCGAGATCCTGGCGGTACACGCTTCGATCGTTGTCCACAGTGTCCTGCGAAACGATGCCCCGGCCCAGCAGGCCCGCATCGCGCCGGTAGTTGATCTTGGCGTAAGCCAGGCTCGCCTGGTCCTTGGTCACCTGCGCCTGGGCGCTGGTCAGGTTGGCCTGTGCCTCGTCGACTGCCACCTGGAAGGGTTTGGGATCGATTTTGGCGCAGAGTTGGCCCATCTTCACCCGCGTGTTGTAGTCGCAGTAGATGGCCTGAATCGGACCGGAGACATAGGAGCCCACCTGGACCGTGATCACCGGGTTGAGGCTGCCCGTGGTGGTCACGGTGCGCTGGACGTTGCCGATCTTGGCCGGGGCAGTCAGGTATTGCACCGGCTTCGGGCGTTTGAGCCACGCGACGAGTCCTGCAGTGGCAGCAACGGCGACAACCAGTCCAATCCAGACCCGTTTCCACATACCGCTATCCTTCCCCCAACCCTCAAAGGCCGGCGCTTTTCGCAAACCGGATGCCATACCCGGCGGTTGGAACCCCCCCGGCGAGGAGGCGTTCCTCTGTCGTCCAATGCGTCCACACGCCCGTCTTGGCGCGCATTTCCGCTGCCATTTTACCCGAGGCTGCTGTAAAGAATTGTATACAATCGTCCCCGTGTCCGGTTCGGCCCTGCCGGACGAATGCGCACAAGGGGCTTGGGGGCCGCCTGCGGCCGAGCGGCTCGGACGCGGCTCGACGGGAAAACCGCGGAACGGCCGGGTTCCCGCCAAATCGGGGGGCGAGCGCTCACGCTATGGCCGCGGAATATGGAAGCGCTCGCCGGTCTCGGGGTTGAGCCACACCACCACCACTTTTCCCGACACCGGGTCGATGAACTTCTCCTCGGTCTCCTGCAACGCCTCCCCGGATTTGGGGATCGGCGCATAGCGCCCCTTTTCCAGGAGGATTGCGCCGATCAGGACGATCGCCCAGACGGCGAGTTCCCAGGCGGGCAGAATGCCGCGGGCGGCCAGAAGAACGCCCAACGCCCCCAGAAGCCCCAGGCCCCACAGAGTGCCTCGCCGCATCAGTCGGTCTCGAGCTTCTCAGCCACGACGGCCGTGCCGTACGCCACGATCTCGCTCATCGACTGCCCGATTTCTGCGGAGTCGAAGCGCATCATCACGACGGCATTTGCCCCCATCAGCGAGGCATTGCGGCTCAGGCGATCGATCGCGTGCCGACGGGCATCCTCGAGCATTTCCGTGTATTCCACGATCTCCCCGCCCACGAGCGAGCGCAGTGAAGCCATGAAATTCCCGCCGAGACCGCGCGACCTCACGGTGACGCCGTATACTTGGCCTATCACGCGCTTGACGCGATACCCAGGAATCATTTCAGTCGTAACCACAAGCATAGCCCCCTCCCCCCGGATGTTCGAAGCGGCGTGACCATCCCCGTCACGTCCTGCGCAATCATCGCACGCCGCTGTCATAAGCTGCAAACGGAAGGCGGTCGGACTCTGGCGCCAAAGGCGGCCCGTGCAGTGCCCAGGCCGATACCGGCTTCTTATTTGCGGCCCTGGGTGCTAAAGTATGATCCCCTCGAGGCGTCTGTCTCTTTGCGTATTGTTACTCCCTGATGGTGATTCCCATGCCCCCTTCGATCGATTCGCACGTCATTGAACCGCTGCAGACGCGCCTCGCAAGCCACCCGATCTACGGATCGGTCCGGACCATGGCCGATCTGCGGATTTTCATGGAGCACCATGTGTACTCGGTGTGGGACTTCATGTCGCTCATCAAGTGTCTCCAGGGCCACATCGCGCCCGCCCGTTTTCCATGGCGCCCCCTGGGGGATGGCAGCATACGGCGGTTCATCAACGAACTCGTACTGGAAGAGGAATCGGACTTGGGCCTGCCCGAGAAAACCGGGGAGACGGCATTTTGCAGCCACTTCGAACTGTATGTCGCGGCGATGCGCGAAATCGGCGCCGACGTCCGGAAGCCGCTGCAGTTCGTGGAGTGCGCGGCGCGCCAGGGCATCGGGGGTGCTCTGCACGATGAGGCGATTCCCGAGCCGTCACGCCGGTTCACTCGCACGACGTTTGACTTTATCGAAACCGGAAAGCCGCATGTGGTGGCGGCCGCGTTGGCGTTGGGGCGGGAGCACATCATTCCGGCCATGTTCCGCCAATTTCTGGGGGCGATGGGTGTGGACGAGGTTCAAGCGCCCTATTTCCACCACTATCTTAGGCGCCATATCCACCTCGACGAGGATTTCCATGCGCCGCTCTCGCTGCGGCTGCTCAATGAACTGTGCGCAGGGGACCCGATCCGCGTCGAGGAGGCGGTGGCCGCCGGGCGAGAGGCGGTCACCGCCCGCATCGCACTCTGGGATGGCGTATGGGCCGCCATCGAAGCGCACAGGCGGTCAGGCGGCTGATCCTCGCGGCGGGCGTCGCGCTCTACACGCTATACTGCACTTAGCAGGCACCTTGTGGCGATGCGAGGGATGACAGCATGCGTGCGCGACTACTTTGGGCTCTTCCGTTGGTCTTTTTGCTTGGCGCTTGCGTGAGCATGCCAACGGGGCCAAGCGTGATGGTGCTGCCCGGCCCGCACAAAACCTTTGCCGACTTCCGAGCGGACAACGTGGCGTGCCGGGAGTTCGCGAGCCAGTCGATCGGGGGCGCCTCGGCGGCACGGGCCGGAGCGAACAGCGCCGCCGCGAGCGCGATCGCCGGAACGGCGATCGGCGCGACCGCGGGCGCCCTGATCGGCGGGCGCCAGGGCGCTGCGGTCGGCGCCGGGTCGGGGCTGCTGATTGGCAGCGCGGCCGGGAGCCAAAGTGCCGGCGCCTCTGCTTACGGTGCCCAGCGCCGCTATGACATCGCGTACATGCAATGCATGTACGCGAAGGGCAACACGATACCGTCCGGCTGGGGATACTACAACAACTCAGGGCCCGGCGGCCCGGCTGCATATCCTCCTCCCCCCTACGAAGGCTATCCCCCCCCGCCCGAATGAGAGCGCGTAGGAGGGTCTGCACGGACCCTGTCGCGATGGCATCCCCGGCTCACTGCAGCGCCAGTTGCACAACGCCCGCACGCGGGTTCGCCCGACCCTTGCCTATCGCCCCACGACGAGCCCACACGCGATTCTCCGGCAGCGCTGCGCCGCCGTCACGTCTTTGGCTCCCATGGCACTGGCGCGACGGTCGGTGTCCGGGAGCAATCTTTATAAAAATTTTACGCCAAATGGCGCATTCTTGATGCCGTTTTGATCTTCGATCTCTTAGGATGTCGTGACTTGAATTATTGAGCTCGGGGGAGTGCGCATGGATCTGATCTATCTCGGGGTTGTCGCGATCATGTTCGGACTGACCGCGCTTTTTATTTATGGCTGCGAGAAGCTGAGGAGCCGATGATGATTGGGCTTTATCTCCTGGGCGGGGTTGTTTCCGTCGGTTTGTTTGTCTATCTCGTCGTTGCACTCATCAAACCGGAGCTCTTCTGATGACGCCGAACGGGTTCCTGCAGATCGGGATTTTCATCGGGCTTCTCGTCCTCCTTGCGAAGCCGGTCGGCAGTTATATGGCAAGGATCTACGAGGGTGATCTTCCGATCTTTGTCCGCTGGCTCGCTCCCGTCGAACGCCTGTTGTATCGCGTGTGCGGCATCTCCCCTGAGGATGAGATGCGCTGGACCCGCTATGCCGGAGCGATGACGTGGTTTGCGCTGCTCAGTGTCATTGCGGTCTATGCCCTTCAGCGCCTGCAAGGCCATCTCCCGCTTAACCCCCAGCACTTTGGCGCCGTAAGCCCCGACTCGTCCTTCAACACCGCGATCAGCTTCATGACCAACACCAATTGGCAGGGCTACGCGGGCGAATCGACGATGAGTGATCTCACGCAAATGTTGGGCCTTGCGGTGCAGAATTTCCTGTCGGCAGCGGCCGGGATGGCAGTGGCCATCGCCCTCATCCGCGGGTTTGCGCGCCGCACTGCCGAAACGATCGGCAATTTCTGGGTGGATGTGACCCGCAGCGTCCTCTATATCCTGCTGCCGATGTCCTTGGCCCTCGCCGTCGCGCTCGTCGGCCAGGGCGTCATCCAGACCTTCTCCCCCTACCGCGCGGTAGCGCTGACCGAGCCTGTCACCTACGACCAGCCGCAGGTCGGCGCCGCCGGCGCCCCGCGCATCGATCGGGTGACGACGGATACACAAACGATCGCCATGGGCCCGGTCGCCTCGCAAGAGGCCATCAAGGAGTTGGGTACGAACGGGGGGGGCTTCTTCAACGCCAATTCCGCCCACCCCTTCGAGAATCCGACGCCGCTGAGCAATTTCCTCGAAATGGCCGCCATTCTCCTGATCCCGGTCGCGCTGACCTATACCTTTGGCAAGATGGTGGGCGACACACGACAAGGGTGGGCCATCCTGGGGGCGATGGCACTGCTTTTCGCCGTGGGTCTCGCCACCGCGGAACATTACGAGCAGGTCGGCAATCCCGCCTTCACCGCCTTGGGCGTGGACCAGAGCGCGTCTTCCCTGCAGCCGGGCGGGAACATGGAAGGCAAGGAGGCTCGCTTCGGGATCGTCGACTCCGCCCTGTGGGCAACGGTCACGACCGCAACGTCATGCGGCGCCGTCAACAGCATGCATGATTCCTATACGCCGCTCGGCGGCCTGGTTCCCATGGCCCTGATGCAGTTGGGGGAAGTCGTGTTCGGCGGCGTGGGCTCGGGGCTCTTCGGCATGCTGATCTATGCGGTCATCGCCGTGTTCATTGCCGGGCTCATGATCGGCCGGACCCCCGAATACCTGGGCAAGAAGATCGAGGCCTTCGACATCAAGATGGCCTCGCTCGTGATCCTCATCCCGCCTCTCCTCATTCTGGGACTCACCGCCCTTGCGGTGTTGTTGCGTTCGGGCCAAGCCGGCCCGCTCAACCCGGGCCCCCACGGGTTCTCCGAAATCCTCTATGCGTTTTCCGAAGGGGCCGCAAACAACGGAAGCGCGTTCGCCGGGTTGTCCGCCAATACCCCGTTTTACAACCTGACGATCGGTCTCGACATGTTCTTCGGCCGCATCTGGCTCATGGTCCCGGTCCTGGCGCTGGCGGGGTCGCTGGCCGCCAAGAAACGTGTTCCCCCGGGGGTGGGCACGATGGCGACGCATACGCCGCTTTTCATCGGCCTGCTGGTGGGAACCGTGATTCTGGTGGGAGCGCTCACTTTCGTGCCGGCGGACAGCCTTGGGCCCATCGTCGAGCAACTCAATATGATCGGTGCGCATTGACCCCCGGAGAATGAGCGACATGACCAAGCGGACCAAGACGTTCTCGCTGTTCGACGGGGCAATCGTCCAACAGGCGCTGTGGGAGTCCTTCAGGAAGCTCTCGCCGCGCCAGCAGATGAAAAATCCCGTGATGTTTGTGGTGTGGGTGGGCAGCATCCTGACGACCATCCTCTTCGTCCAAGCCCTGGTGGGGCACGGGGAGGCGCCTGCCGGCTTCATCTTGGCGATCACCCTGTGGCTGTGGTTCACCGTCCTTTTCGCCAACTTCGCCGAGGCAATCGCCGAGGGCCGCAGCAAGGCGCAGGCCGACTCCCTGCGCAGGTCCAAGCGGGACATCATGGCAAAAAAACTTGCCGAGCCGCGCTATGGGGCATCGTTCAGCACGGCGGCGAGCGTTACCCTGCGGCGGGGAGATGTCGTGCTGGTCGAAGCGGGTGACTTCGTCCCGGGCGACGGTGAGGTCATCGAGGGAGTGGCTTCGGTGGACGAGAGCGCAATCACCGGGGAATCCGCCCCGGTCATCCGCGAATCGGGCGGCGATTTCAGCGCGGTCACCGGCGGCACACGGGTGTTGTCCGACTGGCTCGTGGTCCGCATCGCGGCAAACCCGGGGGAGAGTTTTCTCGACCGCATGATCAGCATGGTGGAGAGCGCGAAGCGTCAGAAGACGCCCAACGAAATCGCGCTGACGATCCTGCTGGTTGCGATGACGCTTATCTTTTTGCTGGCGACGGTGACCCTGTTGCCCTACTCGCTCTATAGCGTCCATGCCGCCAATGCCGGTTCGCCGGTGACGATCACCACCCTGGTCGCGCTCCTCGTGTGTTTGATTCCCACCACGATCGGAGGCCTCCTCTCGGCTATCGGCGTGGCCGGGATCGGGCGCATGATGCAAAAGAACGTCATCGCAACCTCCGGGCGGGCGATCGAGGCGGCCGGCGATGTGGACGTGCTCCTGCTGGACAAGACGGGGACCATCACGCTGGGCAATCGCCAGGCGACCCACTTCTTGCCCGCATCGGGGGTGTCCGAGCATGATCTGGCCGATGCCGCGCAGCTCGCCTCGCTCGCGGACGAGACGCCCGAAGGCCGCAGTATCGTCGTGCTCGCCAAGCAGCGCTTCACGATCCGGGGACGCGACATTCATGGCCTCGGGGCGACGTTCGTGCCCTTCACCGCGCAGACGCGGATGAGCGGCGTGAACCTCGAGGGCCGGCAAATTCGCAAGGGTGCCGTGGATGCGATTCGCGAGTATGTGAAGTCCCTGGGGGGAGCGCTCACGCATGAAGTGCAAGCCGCCGTCGACGACGTGGCTCGCCGCGGCAGCACACCGCTGGTGGTCGCCGACGGCACCCGGATCCTCGGCGTCGTGGAACTCAAGGATATCGTCAAGGGCGGGATCAAGGAGCGCTTCGCCGAACTGCGCCGCATGGGCATCAAGACGATCATGATCACCGGAGACAACCGCCTGACGGCGGCCGCGATCGCGGCCGAAGCGGGTGTCGATGACTTTCTGGCGGAGGCTACGCCCGAGGCCAAGCTGAAGCTCATCCGTCAACACCAGGCCGAAGGCAGGCTCGTGGCGATGACCGGGGATGGCACCAATGACGCCCCCGCCCTCGCGCAAGCCGACGTGGCGGTCGCCATGAACAGCGGCACGCAGGCGGCGAAGGAAGCGGGCAACATGGTCGATCTCGACTCCAACCCGACCAAGCTGATCGAAATCGTGGAAACCGGAAAGCAGATGCTGATGACGCGCGGGGCGCTCACCACCTTCAGCATCGCCAATGACGTGGCCAAATACTTCGCCATCATCCCTGCCGCGTTCGTGTCCACCTACCCCGCGCTGGGCGCCTTGAACATCATGCACCTGAGCACGCCCGGGAGCGCGATCCTGTCGGCAGTCATCTTCAATGCCCTGATCATCGTGGCGCTCATCCCGCTGGCGCTCAAGGGCGTGAGATACCGCCCCATCGGCGCCGCCGCGCTGCTGCGCAACAACCTGCTTCTGTATGGCGTCGGCGGCGTCATTGTGCCTTTCATCGGGATCAAGGTTATCGACATGCTGCTTGCCGCGACGGGACTGGCCTGAAGCAGCCTTCAAGGAGTTGGCGATGTTTAAGGAACTGCGTCCAGCGATCATCAGTTTTGTGGTGTTTACCCTCATCACCGGCATCGTTTACCCCGCCGCGGTGACCGGGATCGCACAAGTGCTTTTCCCAAAAAGAGCGAATGGGAGTCTCCTGGTCCGCGCCGGGAAGCCCATCGGCTCGAGGCTGATCGGGCAAGCCTTCAGCGATCCCCGATACTTCTGGGGCCGGCCGTCGGCCACCTCCCCGATGCCATACGACGCGACCAATTCCGGGGGATCCAATCTCGGGCCGACCAACCCCGCACTTATCGGTGCCGTCAAGGCCCGGATCGCGGCCTTGCGAGAGGCCGATCCCGGCAACGACGCGCCGATTCCGGTCGACCTTGTCACGGCCTCCGGCAGTGGCCTCGATCCCGACATCAGTCCGGCGGCCGCGCTCTACCAGGTCCCGCGCGTGGCCCGAGCGCGCGGCCTTGACCCGGCGAGTGTCGCCCAACTGGTCAGAGCACAGGTGACCCCCCGACAGTTCGGCCTCCTGGGAGAACCACGGGTGAATGTGCTGGAGCTGAATCTTGCGCTCGATGAACTGCGCAAATAGCCGTCACATCCCGGCATCGCGGCGCGCGCGCTGGCCCGCGATCGGTCGTGGCGCGCTTTGGGGCGTCGACGTAAGATACCGACGTACAGCGCGAGGAACTTGACGTGGCCGACAGCAAGGATGGGCGTCCCAATCCTGATGAATTGCTTGACCGCGTGCAGCGGGAGCAAGAGAAGGCACGCCGCGGCAAGCTGAAGATCTTCTTCGGCGCATCCGCCGGCGTCGGAAAGACCTACGCGATGCTGAATGCGGCCCGCCAGCTGCGCGCGCAGAGGCACGATGTGGTCGTGGGCATCGCGGAAACACACGGCCGCGCGGAGACCGTTGCGCTGCTCGATGGGCTGGAGATTCTGCCGCTCAAGGACATCGAATACCGCGGCAAGTGGCTCAAGGAATTCGACCTTGATGCGGCGCTCAAGCGCCGGCCCGTCCTGATCCTGATCGATGAACTCGCCCACACGAATGTGCCCGGTTCACGGCACGCCAAGCGATGGCAGGACATCGAAGAACTCCTGGCCGCCGGCATCGATGTCTACACCACGCTCAATGTCCAACATCTGGAAAGCCTGAACGACATTGTCGGCGGCATTACCGGCATTCGCGTGTGGGAAACGGTTCCTGACCGGATCTTCGACCAGGCCGATGAGATCTCCCTGCTCGATCTGACGCCGGACGAACTGCTTCAGCGCCTCAAAGAGGGGAAGGTGTACATCCCCCAGCAGGCGGAAGGCGCAATTCAGAACTTCTTTCGGAAGGGCAACCTCATCGCGCTGCGCGAGCTTTCGCTGCGGCGAACGGCGGACCGCGTCGACGATCAGATGCGGACCTACCGGCAGGAAAGGGCGATCGAGGCGGTATGGCAGACCAAGGAATCGCTGCTGGTGTGCGTCGGCCCCAAGCCTGGGGCGGAAAAGGTGATCCGGGGCGCGGCGCGAATGGCGTCCCAGCTAGGCGTCGACTGGCATGCGGTGTATGTCGAAACGCCCAAGCTGCAGCGGCTCCCGGAAGCCGAGCGGGCACGGATTCTGCGTACCCTCAAATTCGCCCACGAATTAGGGGCCCAGGTCGCCACCCTGGCCGGGCACGATGCCATCGAGACACTGATCGACTACGCGCATAGCCGCAACCTCGCCAAGCTGGTCGTCGGGCGCGACTACAAGGGCTGGATGCTGTGGCGGCACTCGTTTGCCGATCGCATCGGACGACGCTCGACCGACCTGGATGTCGTGCAGATCGTCCGGGATGCGCCGAGCCCCCAGGCGACGGTGGCGAGCGCGCGCTTCTCGCCGCCCCGGCCGCGAGTGGAGAATCTGTGGCATCCCTATGCCCAGGCGGTGGCGATCTGCGTGCTCGCCGCCGTCGTCGCGACCATGCTGTCCCCTTTCATCAACCTGGTCAATACGGCCATTTTGTTCCTGTTGGCCGTCGTGGTGGCCGCCGCCCGCTATGGCCGAGGGCCCGCAGTTCTGGCGGCTGTCGTGAGCGTCGGGTTATTCGACTTTTTCTTCGTGCCGCCCCGCTTTTCTTTTGCGGCCAGCGATGCCCAGTACCTGCTGACCTTCGGGGTGATGTTGGCGGTGGCCCTCATCTTCGTAAAGCTGGCCTCCAATTTGCGCTACCAGGGCCGCGTGACGGAGAATCGCGAGGGGCGGCTGCGCGCCTTGTATGAAATGGCGCGCGACCTCTCCGCCGTCCTGGTGCCCGAACAGATCATCGACCTCAGTCGTGAGTTCATCGAGGGCACGTTCGGCGTCAAGATCGCCATCCTGCTGGCCGACGAGCGTGACAAACTGCAGCCGGCGACCGCCGGACATTCGGCACCGACCGTCGACTTGGGGATCGCACAGTGGTGCTTTGACCATGTGGAACCGGCCGGCTTCAGCACCAATACATTGGCCGGCAGTCCCATCCTGTACCTTCCGCTGCGCGCCCCGATGCGCACGCGAGGTGTGCTGGCGGTCGAGCCCGTGAATCCCCGCTGGCTGCTGATTCCCGAACAGCGGCGACAACTCGATGGTTTCACGGCGTTGATCGCAACCGCGCTGGAGCGCGTGCACTACATTGAAGTCGCGCAAAATGCGATCGTCAAGATCGAGTCGGAGCGGCTGCGCAATTCTCTGCTGTCCGCGTTGTCGCATGATTTGCGCACACCGCTCACGGCGTTGGTCGGCTTGGCCGATGCCTTCGCTCAAGGGACTTCCGGACTGAGCCCGTCGCAGCGGGAAGCGGCTCAAGCCATTCGCGACCAGGCCTTCCGCATGAGTTCCCTCGTGAACAACCTGCTGGACATGGCCCGATTGCAGGCCGGGGAAGTGCGTTTGCGGCGCGAATGGCAGCCCTTGGAGGAGGTCATCGGCAGTGCGCTCAAGGCACAGGAGAGCCAACTCGCCCGGCACAACATACGTGTCGCCCTTCCCGCGGATCTGCCGCTCCTCGACTTCGATGCCGTGCTGATCGAACGCGTATTGTCCAATCTCCTGGAAAATGCCGCAAAATATACGCCGCCGGGGACTGAGGTGGTGATCGAAGCGGCGCTGGTAGATCAGGAGGCTCGCATTTCCGTCAGCGACAATGGTCCTGGGCTCGCGCCAGGGAGCGAAGAAGCGGTCTTCGAGAAGTTCACGCGGGGAGAACGGGAGTCCTCGACGCCGGGGGTCGGGCTCGGGCTTGCGATCTGCCGTGCCGTTGTCGAGGCACATGGCGGCAGGATTTGGGCGGAAAGGCCTCCCGGCGGCGGCGCGCGCTTTGTTTTCACCCTTCCGGCCGGCACTCCGCCCGAAGCCCCCACATTCACCGACGAGCAGGGTCTTCCCGGGCAGGAACGGGCCATTCATGAGTGAGTTGGCGGCGACAATCCTGGTGATAGAGGACGAGCGGCAGATCCGCCGCTTTGTCCATACCGCCCTTGAGGCGGAGGGATTTCACGTGCATGAGGCGGAGACCGCCCGGCAAGGCCTCACGGAGGCGGCCACGCGCACGCCAGATCTGCTCATCTTGGATCTTGGCTTGCCGGATCGGGATGGCGTCGATGTCATCCGTGATTTGCGTGGGTGGTCCGAGATGCCGATCATCGTGCTGTCTGCCCGAGCGGGGGAACCGGACAAGATTGCGGCCCTGGATGCGGGCGCCGACGACTACCTGAGCAAACCGTTCGGAATCGGGGAACTGCTGGCGCGGGTTCGGGTCGGTTTGCGCCGGTTGGAACGCGGCCACGCGCCGGCGACCAGCGTCGTCACGTTTTGTGGCGTGCGCGTGGATCTGGCTGATCGGCGCGTGGAGCGAGACGGCACCGCGGTTCACTTGACGCCCATCGAGTACAGACTGCTCGCGCTGCTGGTCCGCAATGCCGGGAAGGTCCTGACGCACCGGCAGATATTGCGCGAGGTCTGGGGGCCGAGTCATGTCGAGGCGACCCATTACTTGCGTATCTATATGGGGCAACTTCGTCACAAGCTCGAGGCGAACGCCGCACAGCCCCGTTGCCTGCTCACCGAGGCTGGCGTCGGATATCGTCTCCTCCTCGACGCCTTGAACGAGGCCGTTACCTGAGGCGCGGCCGTCCCCTCAAGGCGAACTGCGCTTCGTGCGCGGGGAAAAACGCCCGTAGCATACCCGCGCAGCAGGGGAACAACTCTGCCGTGCGTGAGAACTGCAATTGGGAGACCAATCGCTTCGGCGTCTTGGCGATATCCTTTGACCTTCTCCCGGCCCACCGAGCCAAGAACTGAGCTGACGAGTGCCAGGACTCCTCCAAATTTTCTCGCATCGTCCTCTGCCCGGTCGACGTCAATGCGCGATAACCGCCCAGCGGCGTGCTGCGCGATCGCAGATTTCCGCACATCCAAGCCAATATAATTGCTAAAATTTTCCCTGAGTTGCCTAACCAGGAGCGGCTGTCGGTTTCTCCGGTTTCCGAACCCGCGGGAGTCCCCCATGCCTCTTGGGGTCTGGCCTTGCCATCCTGTTGTCTAATACCAACGGCCGAGCGCGATCTATTGCCCGCCTGGTGAGCGAAATCCATGGACAATCCCACGATCGACTTCTTCGACGCCCAGTTCCGCCGGCAGGTCGTGCAGGCCGAGTTTGCCCTGAACCCCTTCGAGCAGGCGATACTGCCCTTTGCCAGCGGGCGCGTGCTGGACTTGGGATGCGGGCTGGGCAACCTGGCCCTCGCGGCCGCCCGTCGCGGCGCCTCTGTCCTGGCGGTGGACGGTTCCCCGAGCGCCGTCGCGCATCTCGCCGAGACCGCGCGGCGCGAGGGCCTTGCCCTAACCGCGGTGGAGGCCGATGTCGAGGCCTACACGATCACTGAAGCATTCGACACCATCGTCTGCATCGGATTGCTGATGTTCTTCCCTTGGGAGACGGCCTACCGGCTCCTTGAGGAAATGGAGAGTCACCTGTCTCCCGGCGGGCGCCTTGCCGTTAACGTGTTGGTCGAGGGGACGACCTATCTCGACATGTTTTCCCCAGGCCACTACTACCTTTTCGGGCGGGATGAGCTCGCGAAGCGCTTCCAGAGCTGGGACACGCTGCTATCGACCCGCCAGGGCTTCGAAGCCCCCGGAAACACGCGCAAGGAGTTCGTGACGCTGGTCACCCGGCGCGCCTAGCTCCTGCGGCCGACGCGGTACACCCTGTATGCGCCCGAAACCACGATGCCTTAATGCTCATGCTGATGGTGGGCATCAGGAAAGTGCGGATGCGCATGGATCAGCGGCGCATGACGATGCGGGTGCGTGTGCCGGGTGCCGGGTGGAATGGGCGTTTCGTGGGCATGCTGGTGGTGTTCGTCGTGGGTATGTTCGTGCTCATGCTCCAAGGCCGCATGCGTATGGAGGTGCGCGTGGCGCTCCGTCAGGTGCAGCCAGACGCCCAGTCCCATCAGCGCGCCTGCCAGCAGTAGCCGGGTGGTGACCGGATCGCCCATGACGAACGCAAGCAGAGCGCCAAAAAACGGCGCGACGGAGAAATACGCCCCCGTGCGGGCCGTCCCCAGATGGCGCAAAGCCACGACGTACAAGGCGAGGCTCACGCCGTAGGCGACCAATCCCAGCAACATCGCACCCGCGACATTCGGCCAGGCGGGAAGCGTCGCCCCCAAGGCCAGTCCCAAGGCAAGATTGACCGGCCCGGCGACAAGCCCTTTCATCGAGGCAATCCATGTCGCGTCGGCAAGAGAGACCTTGCGTGTCATGTTGTTGTCGAGGGCCCAGAAGAAACATGCGGCAAGGACCGCCAACGCCGGCCACAGGCCGGTCATGCGAACCTCGCCGGGCCAACTGAGGACCAGCGCACCGATGATGATGGCGGCCATGCCGAGCGCGATGCGACGGTCCCAGTTCTCGCGGAAGGCGAACCATGCGAGCAGCGCCGTGAACACGCCTTCCGCGTTGAGGAGGAGAGAGGCGCCGGAGGCCGCCATGCGGGTCAGCCCGAACATCAGCAGGACGGGGGCGACGATGCCGCCAGCCACGACGGCCCCCGCGAGCCAAGGGATCTCGGACCTGGGAAGGCGGGGACCCTTGCGACGGACGGCGTGGGAAAAAACGGTGAGTCCTATCCCCGAGCCGAGATAGAGCAGCCCGGCGAGGAGCCACGGGTTGACCGCATGGACCAGCAGCTTGGCGAGCGGCGTTCCCGCCCCGAAAAGCAGTGCGGCACCGAGCGCTGCGGCGATGCCGGGCTGGCGCCGCGCGCCGCGCGCCGTCATGCCCTGCCTCCTGCCACGGCGCGGGCCACGATGGAGGTCATCCGCTGCGCGTCACAACGGACTGTCTGTCCCACCCTGCGCCTCTCCTGCCAGAAAATCGCCGTGCTCGGCATGGCAAGGACACTTCCCCCCTGTTGCCGCCGTCAACAGGCTCTGCCAGATTCCGCATTGGGCAGCCGGCTGGGCGCCATGACAACGGGCCCGCAGCGCGAGCAGTCGTTTCTCGAGCAGCTGCAGGCCATCGAGCTGTCTGCGCACGGCGTCGATCTGCCGATCGATAAGCGCGTTGATCTCCGCGCAACCCGCATCGGGTTTCGCCTGAAACCGCTGCAGTGCCTTAATTTCCATGAGCGACATGCCGAGCGAACGGCAATGCCGGATGAAGATGACCTGTCCGAGCTGGTCAGCCGTATAAATCCGGTAACCTCCAGCCGTTCTCGGCGGCTGCTCCAGGATCCCCTCCCGTTCATAGTAGCGGATGGTCTCGCGATCGCAGCCGGTGCGTTTGGCGAGTTCGCCGATCAGCATCTGCATTCTCCACTTTGCCGCCTCTTGACCCTGTAGCGGCTACAGGGCTTTAAATGAGCATACCGCATCTGACATCGGTATTGCACAGGAAATCGCATGCACGCCCACCCCCACGATCATACCCATGACCATGGGCACCCGCACCACCACGGAACCCCTGGCGGTGCCCACGCGCAGGCCACGCGCGCTTTCCTGGTCGGCATCCTCCTCAATGGCGGGTTCGTCGTCCTTGAAGCGAGCTTCGGCGTCTTCTCCCATTCGCTCGCGCTGATCGCCGATGCCGGCCACAATTTAAGCGATGTGCTGGCCTTGGCGCTCGGATGGGGGGCCGCCGCGCTGGCCATGCGACCGCCAAGCCCGCAGTTTTCCTACGGGCTGCGCAGCTCGTCCATTCTTGCGGCGCTTGCCAATGCCCTCATCCTGCTGTTGGTCACTGGGGCGATCGGCTGGGCCGCCCTCTTGCGCTTAGGCGCCCCTCAGCCGGTTGCGGGGGCCACGATGATCGGGGTCGCGGCGATCGGCATCGTCATCAATGGCGCCACCGCGCTCATGTTTGCGGCCGGGCGCCGAACCGATTTGAATATCCGCGCAGCCTTCATGCACATGGCCTCCGACGCCCTCATCGCGCTGGGCGTGGTGCTCACGGGCGTGGCAATTCGGCTGACCGGCTGGATGCTGCTCGATCCTATCGTCAGTCTGGCCATCTCCGCGCTGATCGTATGGAGTACCTGGGGCGTCCTGCGGGAAGCCGCGAACTTGGCGCTCCATGGAGTACCGGCGGGCATCGACATTGAGGCGATCCGGGACTACCTCGCCCACGTGCCCGGCGTGGCCGAGGTCCACGATCTGCATGTCTGGGGCATGAGCACGACGGAGACGGCCTTGACCGCCCACCTGGTCATACCCTGCGGCCACCCGAACGACACCTTTATCAGCGAGTTGGCGCAAGCCCTGCGGGAGCGTTTTTCGATCGGGCATACAACGGTCCAGATCGAGCGCGGCGACGGGGCCGCGCCGTGCGTGCTCGCCCCCGATCACGTCGTTTAGGAGGGGCCGCCTGATCGGGCATCGTGCCCGGCCCCTGCGGCGGTGTGCCTACTCCCCGCGCACAAGCAGAACCGGGATCGACGCGGTGCGCACGACGCCATCGGCAACGCTTCCCAGGAACAACCGATCCACGCCCCGACGCCCGTGCGTGCCCATCACGATGAGGTCGGCTCCCGAACGGGTGGCGTCCTCGGCGATGACCGTGGCAAGCCGTCCCATGGCAAGCTCCAGCAAGGCGGTCTCCGGGACGACGTCCAATTTTTCCGCATCGCGCTTTGCGCGCTCAAGCAGCCGATCCCCGGCTTCGCGCAGCGCACTCCGGAGGCTGTCGTAGTCGGGAATCCATCCCTGCGCGCCCAGCGCAATCATGCTCTCGTCGAGCACATGGACGATGCGCAAGGCGGCGCGCTGCTCCTTCGCCAGCCCGCATGCGAGTGCCAAGGCCTTGTCGGCGGTTGGGCTGCCGTCCACGGGAACCAGAATGTGTTTGAACATGAACGACCTCCCAGGCTGTCCGAAGCGTTGGATCATGAAACGGATGGCCACGGCGTGAGCGGGCGACCCGCGTGTTGTCCCGTGATCCTGTCCGCCGTGCGTGCCACCTTTCAGCCTCTGACAATAGCGTAAGCGGGAGTCCTGGGGCAATAGGCGATCGAGCGGTGCAGGCCGCTTTTCCCCGCCCCTCCGGGGCGTCGCCGTTTGGCCCCATGCGGCTCAGCCCAACCAGAGGTCCGTTTGCCCAACCTCAGAAAACACAATGGCGGCCGGAAGCCGCCAATCGGGGACCCGATGCCCAATCCGGTCATGGTCTGCGGCGCCGCGCCCAGCCTAATCCGGCGAGGCCCAGACCGATCAGAGCCAGGGTCGCAGGTTCGGGAACGGTCCTCGGCGGTGTGACCGCCCCGCCGCGCACTTCGAAAAGAATCTGTCCAGGCGTGTTGTCGTTGGTGGCGCTGATCAACTGATCCGGGCCGCCATCCAAAAAGGCGCCGCTGATCCCTGAACCGGGCAACTCGTAGAACGTCCCAGGGTCGCCGCTGCCATTGGAGTATCCGACGTGGGCAGATTTGCCGCCGCTCGCGCTACCCGTATCCCACTGCATGGAGCCGTAATTGAAGCGGATATCGAAGTCGCCTGCACCGATGTCGGAGCGGTCTACGAGGATCAGTTGGAAATTGTCGCGCAGGCTGCTGGTCAACCCAAAGCCCGATACGTTGACCCAGTTCACGCCGAACGCCGAACGGCCGCCGTAGCTGCCGGAGCCGTAGGTGACCGGGCTGCCGCCGTTGGAGGTATCCACGTCGGCGAAGAACGGCGCAATGATGGGGGTCGCGGTGTCCGTGGTGAGACCGAAGGGCGTGTAGGTCGTCATGCTGCTATCGAAGGTGATGTTGCCATTGTTGTTGATGTAAAACTGGCTGTAGGTGTTGCCGAAGAAATCCAGGTTGAACCCTGGGGTGATGAGCCCCGTGGAACCATCGTCATTGGCTGGGAAGGTGGTGCTGTTGAACCCCGGTGCGATGGGGCTTGCCCACGCGCCATTGGCTGCCAAAGCCAGCGCTCCAGCCAGAATCAGTGAAGGCAAAGGGTCCTTGCGTCTGCAAGACATGCTAAACATGGCCGCCACTCCTTTTAGTCTTGTCTATGAAAACGAAGCATGACTTCGTCCAAAACCCTGCGGTCCCGTCGGCAAGCCTAAGCACGCACGCCGGGCACGCCGCCGGCCGGAGAAGGAAATTCCGCATCAGTAGGCCTTGCGTCCCTGTCACGCCAGCTGGCGATTTTCCCCGCCGCAACGGCGCCGCGTTGCCTGCTCAAGAAGCGACACGGCGTCATCTAATGGCGAAGCATAAAGCGAGCCCATGTTGCAACTTGTTGATCCTTATGTAATGTGTCAACGCGTGAGGACCGTCATGTAAAACATGCCGACACGAATATCCTGTTAATGTGGGACCAATGGCCTGTCGGTCGCGAGAAGGCGCCTTCCCGCGCGGCAGCGCCGTCTGGAACTGGATCGGATGGCGCGACGGAGGGAATCCGTCGCGGCGGTATAGAAAACCGCGCCTGGGCTGAACTGGGTTGAAATTAGGCCAAGACGCCGACGAGGAGGCGGGGCCTCGGAGACCTGAGGGAGTCCAAGATGCGCACCGGCGCCCCACCCTCAAGCGCCTTGACGCTCCCGCAGGCACAGGAGAGCGTTTTGCCCGCGCAAGGGCACCTCGACGCTTCGGCGGGGGGCCATGCACCCGACGGGCTCAGCCTCGCCGGCTCGCAGGATCCTCTTTGGCGAATACGCGGGTCAGCAGAAGCACGCTTTCGATGACCCGATCGAGCTCTTCCGCCGACAGGGACGAGAGCCTCTCGGCAAGCTGTGCATGGGTGGCCGTGCGTGCCTGGTCGACCAACTTGGCCCCCGTCTCGCTCAGGCTGAGGCAGACGCGGCGACGCTCCTCGGGTGCCGGCACCCGCTGCACCCAGCCCGATCTCACCAACCGTTCCACCATCACCGAAGCCGTGGCCATCGCTACGCCCTGATGGCGGGCCAGATCGGCCAACGACGCACCGGAGTGGCGCCGAAGGAACAGGAGCGCGCGAAACTGGGCAATGGACAAGGACGAGCGCGACTCGCGCATATGGGCGCGCACGAAGTCCATGACGAGCGGCAGGGCATCCAGGAGGGAGCGCGCGCACCGGTCCGGCAGCGCCCCGTTCGTTCCCGTCTGTAAGGATTTGTGCATGGTGCTGGTCATTGAAAATGGAGTTCTGTAAGATTATGCGCTAATTGTTAGCATAGCGAAATAATTACATTGCTTACAACGCGACGAACCATTCACCATCGGACATCTCCTACATTAGATTCAGGCTGCAGGCACCCATTGTGAACGCTTCCCAACCCAACGCGCCCGATCCCCACTCCCCCACTCCCAAGCCCGCGCGCAACCGCACCCGCGCTTGGCTGATCCCCGGCCTGCTGGTCGCCATCGTGGTCGTGGCCGTGCTCGTCGTGACGCACCGCAGTGGCGCGCAGGATGGCCCGCGCCCTGGGGTCCGGATGGGGGGAGCCGTTCCGGTGAGTGCCGCGCCCTCGCGCAGGGAGGATGTGCCGATGTGGATCAGCGCCCTCGGGACGGTCACCGCCCGCAATCTCGTCAATGTCATGCCGCGAGTGAGCGGTTTGCTCCAAAGCGTGAATTACCGGGAAGGGCAAATGGTCAAATCCGGCCAAGTGCTCGCGGTGATCGACCCGCGTCCCTTCCGGATCGCAGTGGAGCAGGCGCGCGGGCAGCTCCTGCGCGACGAGGCGCAGCTCGTCGGCGCGCGGCGGGACCTCGCGCGCTACAAGAGGCTCCTTGCGCAAAACTCCATCGCCGCCCAGCAGGTCGACGACGAGGCGGCCCTTGTGGCGCAGTATGCCGCGGCCACCGTGGCGGACCGTGCGGTGCTCGACAATGCGAAGCTCAATCTTGCCTATACCCGCATCACGGCGCCGATGAGCGGGCTGGCTGGCTTGCGCCCCGTCGATCCGGGCAACATGGTCACCCCTGCCGGGGTGGCGGGCCAGGGCGCCCCGCTGGCCGGCGGGAGCACGGCCGGCGGCGCCACGCCGATCGTGACGCTCGCCCAGGTACAACCGATTACGGTCACTTTCGCGCTTCCCCAGAAGCAGATCGGCCCGATCGTGCAAACGCTCCTCGCGGGCCGATCCCTGCCCGTGGAAGCATGGGACGCGCAAGGGCAGCGGCTGCTCGCCACCGGTCGGCTTCTCGCTGCGGACAACGCGCTCAATACCGCGACCGGCACCCTGACCTTCAAAGCGGAGTTCGCCAACACGCCCCCCTCGCTTTACCCCAACCAGTTCGTCAACATCAGGCTGCGCGAAGGAACCCTTCATCGAGCCGTCGTGGTGCCTTCTACGGCGCTGGCGGTAGGGGCGCCGGGCACCTACGTTTATGTGGTCGGCCGCGACCACCGGGTGGCGGTGCGCAAAGTGACGCCGGGGGTGGAGGACGACGGGCAGACGGTGATCCGGTCCGGATTGGGCGCGGGCGAATGGGTCGTGACCGACGGCCTCGACCGCCTGCGGGCCGGGGCGCGGGTCCGCATCGTGGCCGGGCGCGGGCAAGACGGCACGGCAAAACCACGCCGTGCGCCGCGCACACCCCGCGCCAAGCCGGGAACCGCGGGATGACCCCTGCATCGGGACAGGCGCCGCACCCGGCGGCCGAGCCGGCTGCCGGCCCCAATATCTCGCGGCTGTTCATCCTGCGTCCGATCGCCACCACGCTGCTGATGGTGGCGATCCTGGTGGCAGGCTTCGTCGGCTATCGCCTGTTGCCCCAGGCGGCGCTGCCGGAAGTCGATTATCCCACGATCCAGGTCACGACCCTCTATCCCGGCGCGAGCCCAGATGTCATGACCTCCTCGGTCACCGCACCGCTCGAGCGTCAGTTTGGCCAAATGCCGGGCCTCGCCCAGATGTGGTCGGTCAGTTCAGGCGGGGCTTCCGTCGTCACCTTGCGTTTCGACCTCGCGTTGCCGCTCGACGTCGCCGAACAGGAAGTCCAGGCAGCGATCAATGCCGCCTCCAGCTTCCTGCCCACCGACCTCCCCACCCCGCCCGTCTATGCCAAGGTCAACCCGGCGGATGCGCCGGTCATCACCTTGGGACTCACCTCGGACACGCTGCCCCTGACCCAGCTCTATGACCTCGCGGATACGCGCCTGACCCAGAAGCTTTCGGAAGTGCCGGGCGTAGGCCTCGTCACGCTCTCGGGGGGACACAAACCGGCGGTGCGCGTGCAAGTCAATGTGCGCGCTCTCGCCGCCCTGGGGATGAGCCTGGACAGCGTGCGCTCGGCCATCCAGACGGGCAACGTCAACACGCCCAAAGGCAGCATCGATGGGGCTAAACGGGCCTTCACCATCGATGCCAATGACCAGCTGCAAACGCCGCAGGCCTATCGCAACCTGATCATCGCCTACCAGAACGGAGCGCCGGTGAGGCTGGGCGATGTGGCCAGCGTGCGCCAGGCGGCGGAGAATGCCTGGCAGGAAGCTTGGGTCAACGGCAAACCGGGGATCGTGCTCAACGTGCAGCGCCAGCCCGGCGCCAACGTCATCGCCGTGGTCGATCGCATTCACGCCTTGTTGCCCAGCCTTTCCCAAAGCCTCCCCGGGGCCGCCCGCCTGACCGTCCTGTCCGACCGCACGGTGACCATACGCGCGGCGATCCAGGATGTGAAGTTCGAGCTCTTGCTGTCGGTGGCGCTGGTGGTGGCGGTGATCTTCCTCTTCCTGCGCAGCCCGCGGGCGACGTTCATTCCCGCCACGGCCGTCCCGCTTGCCCTGATCGGCACGTTTGGCGTGATCTATCTTGCGGGCTACTCGATCAACACGCTCACCCTGATGGCGCTCACCATCGCCACCGGCTTCGTGGTCGACGACGCGATCGTCATGATCGAGAACATCGCCCGCCACATCGAGGCGGGCGAAGCGCCGCTCGACGCCGCCTTGAAGGGGGCCGGACAGATCGGGTTTACCATCATTTCCCTGACCTTCTCCCTCGTCGCCGTGCTGATTCCGCTGCTCTTCATGGGCGATGTGGTGGGCCGTCTGTTTCGGGAGTTCGCCATCACCCTGGCGGTGACCATCGTCATCTCGGCGGCGGTTTCGCTCTCCTTCACGCCCATGCTCTGCGCACGCCTGCTGCGCCATGTGCCCAAGAGCGAGCAGGGCGATTTCTTCCGCGGGATGGGACAGGCCTTCGACCGCCTTGCCGATGGTTATGCGCAGGCGCTCACCTGGGTCTTGCGCCATCAGCGCGCGGTCCTCGCCGTCGCAGTCCTCACCCTGGTGGCCACCGTGGCCTTATACGCCGTCATCCCGAAGGGATTCTTTCCGGTGCAGGACACCGGGCTCATTCAGGGCATCACGGCGGCCCCTCCGACCCTGTCCTATCAGGCGATGGATCGGCGTCAGGCGGCCTTGGTCCAGGCCCTGGCGCACGACCCGGCGGTGGCGAGCATTTCGTCCATCGTCGGCATCGACGGGACCAACACCACCATGAACAGCGGACGGCTGCTGATCACCCTCAAGCCCCTCGCCGACCGGGATCGCGTCGGCCCCGTCATTGCCCGACTCAACGCACGCGCCGCCGATGTGGGCGGCATCCGTCTATTCCTGCAGCCGGTGCAAGATCTCAGCATCGACGATCTGGTGAGCCGCTATCCCTATCAATTCAGCGTTTCAGCCGTCACGGCCGCCCAGCTTTCGAATGCCGTGCAGGCCTTGTCGCAACGCCTGAAAGCGCTGCCCCAGCTTGCCGGCGTGACGACGGATGCTGAGAACGACGGCCTGCAAGCCTATATCGATGTCAATCGCGACGCCGCATCCCGCCTGGGCATCCCGATGAGCGAGATCGACAGCGTCCTCTACAGCGCCTTCGGCCAGCGGCTGGTGTCCACCATCTTCACCCAGTCCGCGCAGTATCGCGTCGTGCTCCAGGCGGCCCCCACCGCTTCGCGAGGGCTTGCGGCCTTCGATCAGCTGTATGTGCCGACCGCCAACGGCCAACCCGTCCCCTTGACCGCCATTGCCCGCATCGAAGAGCGAACCGCGCCGCTTGCCGTGGACCACCTGGGGCAATTTCCGGCAGCGCTGGTCTCGTTCCAGCCCGCGCCCGGCATCTCTCTGGGAGCGGCGGTGAAGGCCATCGAACGGGCTGCCGCGCAGGCGCGCCTCCCGGCGGCGGTCCAGATCCGCTTCCAAGGCGCCGCAGCGGCCTTTCAGGCGGCGCTCAGCAATCAATTGTGGCTGTTGCTTGCCGCCGTCGGGACGATCTATATCGTCTTGGGCGTGCTCTACGAGAGCTTCATTCATCCGGTCACCATCCTGTCCACCCTGCCGTCGGCCGGCATCGGCGCGCTGCTTGCACTGATGGCGACCGGCCACAACCTGACGGTGATTGCCATCATCGGCATCATCTTGCTCATCGGCATCGTGCAGAAAAACGCCATCCTGATGGTGGATTTCGCCCTGGATGCGCAGCGCCGCGAATCCCTGCCGGCAGCACAGGCGATCGTTCAGGCGGCCCGCCTGCGGCTGCGCCCCATCCTGATGACCACCTTCGCCGCCCTGTTCGGTGCCATCCCCCTGGCGCTGGCCACGGGGATGGGCGCGGAGCTGCGCCAGCCGCTCGGGATCACCCTGGTGGGCGGACTCCTGTTTTCGCAGCTGCTGACGCTGTTCACCACGCCGGTGATCTATCTGGCCTTCGACCGTCTGGCCGTCCACTGGGCAGCATGGCGCAAGCAGCACGTCGGGCCGTTGCCGGAACCGGCCGAGGACTGATCGCCAGCGTGAACCTGTCCGCTCCTTTCATTCGTCGCCCGGTTGGCACCACGCTCCTTGCGGCGGCCGTGCTGCTGGCAGGCATTCTGGCCTTCCGCCTGCTGCCGGTGGCACCCCTGCCGCAGGTGGACTTTCCGACGGTCACGGTGCAGGCCAGCATGGCAGGGGCGAGCCCCGATGTGATGGCGGCCACCGTCGCCACGCCGCTCGAGCGTTCGCTGGGGAGAATCGCTGGCTTGTCCCAGATGACCTCATCGAGTTCCCAAGGGAACACGCAAATCGTCTTGCAGTTCGATCTGTCGAAGAATATCAACACCGCCGCGCGCGAGGTGCAAGCCGCCCTCAACGCCGCACGCCCGCTGCTTCCCACGGGGCTCACCAGCAATCCGACCTATCGCAAGGTCAACCCCGCGGACGCGCCGATCATGATCATTTCGCTCACCTCGGCAACGTTGACCCGCGCGCAGATGTATGACGCGGCATCGACCGTTCTGGCCCAGAAGATTTCGGAGCTCCCCGGGATCGGACAGGTCATCGTGAGCGGATCCGCCCTTCCCGCGGTCCGCGTCGAACTCGACCTGCCGCGCCTCAACGGCATGGGCCTCTCGCTGGAGCAGGTGCGCAGCGCCATCGCATCGGCCAACGTGAATTCCCCCACCGGGGTCGTGGAAAACCGCAGCGACCGTTGGCAGATCGCCACGAACGACCAGATGTTTTCCCCGGCCCAATACCGCCGCGTCATCGTCGGCTATCGCAACGGCGCGCCGGTGCGCCTCGACGAGATCGCCTCGGTCGTCGAGGGGACCCAGGACGCGCGGAATCTGGGGCTTGCCAACGGCCAGCCGGGTGTGCAGCTCATCATCTTCCGCGAACCCGGCGCCAATATCATCTCCGCCGTCGAAGGGGTGAAGGCGGCCTTGCCGGTCTTGCAGTCATCCGTGCCGGCGGCCATCCATATGCGCATCATGTCGGATCGCACGATCACCATCCGCGCGTCGCTGCACGAGGTGGAAAGCACGCTTGCCCTGTCGGTAACGCTCGTCATCGCCGTGGTTTTCGTCTTCCTGCGGGATTGGCGTGCGACCATCATTCCGAGCATCGCCGTGCCGCTGTCTCTGGTCGGCACGTTCGCCGCAATGTGGCTGCTGGGATACAGCCTGGACAATCTGTCGCTCATGGCCCTTATCGTCGCGACGGGTTTTGTGGTCGACGATGCGATCGTGGTGCTGGAGAATATCATGCGCCATGTCGAGGCGGGTCAACCGCCGATGGCCGCCGCCCTTCTCGGTGCCCGCGAGATGGGCTTCACGGTGCTGTCCATGAGCCTGTCGCTCATCGCCGTCTTCATCCCGGTTCTGTTCATGGGGGGAATCGTGGGCCGCCTGTTCCACGAGTTCGCGGTGACGCTGGCGACGGCGATCGGCATCTCGCTGGCCGTCTCGCTGACCGTGACCCCGATGCTGGCCTCGCGCTGGCTGCGCCCCCATGTCCCGGGCCCCGCCGCGGCGCGCACGTCCGCGCTGGCGAACGTCTGGAATGCCGTGCATGCGGGCTATCAACGAAGCCTCGATTGGGCCCTGGCGCGTCCGGGTTTGCTTCTCTTCGTCTTCCTGGCCACGATCGTGCTGAACGTCGTATTGTACGTGCTCGTTCCCAAGGGATTTTTTCCGATGCAGGACACGGGTCTGCTGGTCGGCAACGTGAAGGCCGACCAGGCGGTGTCCTTTCAGGATATGAGTGCCAAGCTCACGCGGGTGGTCGCCATTGTCCGCAAGAACCCTGCGGTGCAAAGCGTGGTGGCCTTCACCGGTGGAGGAAACGCGGCGAACATCGGACACATGTTCATCACGTTGAAGCCGCAATCGCAGCGACCCGGCGTCTTGGCCGTGATGGGCCAATTGCGCAAGCGCCTGGGAGGGATTCCAGGCCTCCTGGTGAGCACGTTCCCGGTGCAGGACATCCGCGCCGGCGGGCGGCCTCCGACGGCCTTGTACGAATACACCCTCCAGGCGAGCGATCTCGATGCGCTGAAACAGTGGGGACCAAGGGTGCTCGAGGCGTTCCGCCGAATCCCCATGCTGCGCGATGTGGACTCCGACCAGCAAAGCGGCGGATTGGAGCTCAAGCTGGCCATCGACCGTGCCGCCGCGGCCCGCTATGGCATCCCGGTAAGCCTGATCGACGACACCTTGAACGACGCCTTTGGGCAACGGTTGGTCTCCACGATCTACGAGCCGCTCAATCAGTACCGCGTCGTGATGGAAATTGCCCCGCGCTACCAGCTCGATCCTGCGGCGCTCTCGGGGATCTACGTCATCGCCCCCAGCGGCGAGCGCGTGCCGCTGTCCGCCCTGGCGCATGTGGAACTCAGCAACACGCCGCTGGCCGTCAACCACCAGGGTTTATTCGCGGCCGCGACCATTTCCTTCAACCTGGCCCCCGGGGTATCGTTGTCGCAGGCGCAAGCGGCCATCGACGAAGCGCTGGCGCGCATCGGGCTCCCGCCCGACATCCATGGCAGCTTCCAAGGCACGGCGAAGCTGTTTTCCGATACCCTCAGGAATCAGCCGCTTTTCCTGATGGCGGCGGTGCTGGCCATCTATATCGTGCTCGGGATGCTCTATGAAAGTGCGGTGCACCCGCTGACCATCCTCTCGACCCTGCCTTCGGCCGGCGTCGGTGCCGTGCTCGCCCTGATGCTCTTTCACTTCGACTTCACCATCATTGCGCTGATCGGCGTATTTCTGCTGATCGGAATCGTCAAGAAGAACGCCATCCTGATGATCGACTTTGCCCTGCATGCGCAGCGCAGCCGCCAACTCGACCCGCGCCAGGCCATCCGGGAGGCGGCCCTCTTGCGTTTGCGCCCCATCCTGATGACCACGCTCGCAGCGCTCTTCACCGCGCTGCCGCTGGCCTTCATCACGGGCAACGGCGCGGAGCTGCGTCAGCCGCTCGGCATATCGATTGCCGGCGGTCTGATCGTCAGTCAACTGCTGACGCTCTACACGACGCCCGTGCTCTATCTCGAACTCGACCGCCTGCGCCGCTTCGGGCTCGCCCGTTGGGCGCGCCTCATGGGGCACCATCCCTCGCCTGAACGCCGATAACACGATCATGTCCATGCACACTCGCACCCCCCATCCGAAAGGCTATCCTCCCGCATTCGCAGTCCTGCTTGGCCTGGTGCTCGCCGGGTGCAGCAGCATGGGCCCGATGCCCCCCGTGCGGCTCCCTGCCGCGGCCGCCTTCCAGGCCAATCGAGGCTGGGTGCCCGCAAGGCCCCTGGCATCGACCCCACGCGGCGCCTGGTGGGCCGTGTTTGGTGATCCGACACTCGATCGGCTGGAGCATCAGGTGGCGCAAGCCAACCAGAGCCTGCAGTCGGCGCTTGCCGCCTACGACCAAGCCACCGCCTTGGTGGCCGCGAATCGCGCCGCCTTCTATCCGGTGCTGGGGACTAGCCTTTCGGCGAGCCGCTCAGGAAACGGCCATGGCACCGTGTCGGGAACCATCGGTCAGGCAGGACCCGCGAACAGCTTTGACGCGGGGCTGGCGGCCAGCTGGATCCCCGACTTGTGGGGGCGCGTGCGGCTGCAGGTGGCGGCGGCCAAGGCCGGGGCGCAGGCCAGTGCGGAAACCCTCATCGCAACCCAGCTTTCGCTGCAGGGCACGCTGGCAGAAACCTACCTGCTGCTACGCGTGACCGACGCACGAATCGCTCTCGGGGACCGGACGGTGGCCGCCTACCGGCAGGCCCTGCAACTCACGCAGAATCGGTATCATGCGGGCGTTGCAACCGAGGCGGACGTTGCCCAGGCACGCACGCAACTGCTGAGTGCGCAGGTGGCGCGCACCGACCTCACCGTGCAGCGCGCGCAGGACGAGCACGCCATTGCCGTGCTCGTCGGGCGCCCGGCCTCGAGCTTCTCGCTCGCGCCGCAACGCACGCTCCCGGCCGTCCCGTTGATCCCCGCAGGGGTGCCTGCCCAAATGCTGGCCCGGCGCCCTGACCTGGCCAGCGCGGAACAAAGGGTCGCACAGGCGAACGCCCAGATCGGGGTGGCCCGGACCGCGTGGCTCCCGGACCTGACGCTATCGGCACAAGCGGATGCGAACGCTTCGCGCATAGCCGAACTCGTGAGTGCGCCGAGCCTCTTCTGGTCGCTTGGTCCCCTGCTGTCCGCCACTGTGTTTGACGGGGGAGCCCGCCGCGCCCAACTGGCCGGCGCCAAAGCCAGCTACCGCCAGGCGGTGGCCGAGTACCGGCAAACCGCACTGACGGCGTTCCAGCAGGTCGAGGACAATCTGACGGCCCAACGGACCCTGCGTCGCGAGGCCGTCCTTCAGCGCCAAACCGTACAGGCGGCCGACACGTCGCTGCGGCTGGTGGTGAACCAGTATAAGGCCGGCGTCGTGCCCTATCTCGATGTCATCGTGGCGCAGACCACGGCCACTGGCGCGCAGGACGCCGACCTCACGCTGCTGGGCCGGCGGCTGGCGGCGTGCGTGGGACTCATTCAGGCTTTGGGAGGGGGGTGGAACGAGGCCGACCGGCCGATGGCAGGGGACCCGCCTGTGCGCCAGGCGAACCCAGCCTCATAGCCTTCCGAGCCCGGTCGGCGCAGGGTTTCCAGTCCCTGCCCGGCGCTGCTATAGTGTAAGCAGAGGGTGATGATGCGGAACGTGCTCAAGCGTATTGGACTGGCTCTCCTTCTTCTGCCCCTGTGGATGCAGCCGATGGCCGCGCGTGCCGACCGGGACGATCGCGGTCCGGGCGCGGATTTCCGGGGGCATGGTCCGGGGGAATACCGGCGTTTTGACCGGGGGCCCGGGCCGGAATGGCACGGGGACATCCCTCGTTTCCGAGAACACGACTTCGACCGATGGCGCGGCGGTCGCTGGTATCACGGATTCCATGAGGGGCACCTCGGGTGGTGGTGGATCGTGAATGGCTTATGGTACTTCTATCCGCATCGCGCCTATCCCAATCCCTACATCCCGCCTTATCAAAGCGCCCCTTCGGCGAACCTCTGGTATTACTGCTCGGATCCGCCAGGATATTATCCGTACGTGCAGTGGTGCGAAGTGCCTTGGCAGGTCGTGCCGGCCAATCCCTATTGACGGCGGCGCCTCAGTGCAAGATGCGCGGTTCGCCCTCGGCCGCGTGGACCGAGGACTCCGCGGCGTCTGCCGGATGGATCAACGCGCCGCTTGCGTTGAAGAATAAGCGTTCGCCGCATTCGCAATATTCGACCGGATGCCGCCCTTCGATCGTCACGATCCGGGCGGTGTCGATATTCACGATGAGATCCGAGACATAGTCCCCCGCGAGCGGCGGTCCGAGCAAATCGATGAATGTTTGCGCCGGAATCACATCGTACGCGAGCAATCGATGATCGATGCGCGACTCGAAACCGACCTGCACCGAGGCGATCTTCTTCTCGTCTTCATGCCAGGAGACCACCGTTTCAACCGCCTGGCCTGTCATGCCGTTGGACGCCAGCACCGTTTGCAGGCGCCCTTCCAGGCTGCTTTGGTTAAGCTCGAACAAGCCCTCGGCAAGCCCGAGGAAGAAAGGCATGGGACAGAGGGCCGAGGCCTTGGCGCCCGCGAGAACGACTTCTGCCAGTGCCTCATCCATGATCTGCTGGCACCGTGCCATCGCCAGCCGGGTCTCTTCATCGATCTCGGCATGCTCGTCGACGAAGCACTCGGCGTCAAGGTCGTCGACCACCATGCCGACGAGATAACGCAGGCGATCAGCGGGGGGCTCGCCCGTCTGGGCGCTCTGGAGCAATTGGGCGGCGGAGGCCGGCTTTCCCTCTGCGGCACGCCATAGGCGCTGGGGCAACCGATAGACCTGATCGAGCGAACTCTCGCTCAGCTCCTGCAGCGAGTAGAGATAAGCCAGCAGCACGACGGACGCCTCGGCGCGAACCAGGCCGGCCGCGCGTATGGCCTTGGTCATCCGGTCATACGCGCCTTCGCGCCCGGGCGCGCTCAAGGCGTGGGCGTCCGGCGGCGTCTCCGTGCCGCTGAACAGAATCGGCACGACGAAAAGCCATGCCTGCAGCCCCGCGCCTTCCGCGCTGGTGCCCAGAATCGGATTTTGCGCCACATGCCGCATCACATACCGCAGGGCGCCACGCGCATTTTCCGTCGGGCACTCGGCGAGGGCATCGTACAGGACATCCGAGTGCCCATTGTCCATGAGGCCCTCTGCCCGTTCGAGGAGCTCCAGATCCGCGTCGTCGTCCGGATCGTCCGCCGCCATCCGCCGAGCGAGCTCGCAAAGGCGCCGCGCAAGCCGATTGCGCCGATGCCGGGCAGGTGGCGCCACGTCCGATCGAAGTCGAGTTTTTTTCATCAGCGACGCACGGGCTCCCCCAGCCAATCGCCGGCACGGTCACGCAATGATGGGCGCCGCCCTCGACCGAACAGACAATGGACACCGACACGCGCCCCATGGACCGCGCGCGGCGCCCGAAAGAATGGTCGAATCGCCCGTGCCGCAAGATGCTTGGCAATATAGCATGAATCTACGCCTGCCCTGTCGCCCGTTCGCCCGCCCGAGATGCTGTCGCCGCACCAGGCCACGGTTTCGGCGGGGGCGGGACAATGAACGCCCGGGCGGAATCCATCCGTCAGGGCCGCGGCGACAATCCCGGAAACCCGGGGCCCGCCGGTCACTGGCCCGCAACGAAAAAAATTATTTTTTCTCTTTATTGGAGACACGTGGATGGCGACGGGCGCAGGCCTCGTCAGGGTTTCCCGCCCGAATCCCGCGTATCTCCGTGGATTTTCCTAATGCAATCCCTCGCTAACCGGACCATGCGGTCCCTATTCTACCGGCGCGGTGCGGAAGACGCCCTCCTGTATGGCCCTACATGTCGGATTTCGCACATACAGGGGCGGAGCGTTGGGATAGGATACGCCAACAATAACCATTCGCCATAGTCTGGCCGAACGGGCCCATTAGGGCTGGCCGGTCCCGCTGTGGCCGGCGGCGCCCTGTGCATGCCCGTTTCGCTCCTTTGCGTGATGGGAAGCGCATGGGGCGCGGCCCGAGGCAAGGTCCGCGGCGATAGAAACGCACATCGGCAGACCCGGCCGATCAGCCACGGCGTGGGCACGGTGGGCACTAAGCGGTTCGTCTAACGAGACAAATGATCCACATCTAATAATATTAGGAGATGACGATGGAAGAAATGATGATGGCGGACCATGTCGGCGAGGACCTGGTTAGGGACGCGGAGGAGGCGTTGTTCACCGGCGCAGGCGAGGAAGACTCGCCTTTTCAGGAGCCATGCGGCGACATCACCCGCCTCTACTTGAACGAAATCGGCCGCAATGCGGTGCTCACGGCCGACCAGGAGAAGCGTCTTACCCGAGCGGCGCAAGCGGGCGATTTCAACGCACGCCAGCAGATGATCCAACACAATCTGCGTCTCGTCGTCAAAGTCGCCAAGGCCTTCGTCAATCGCGGCCTCCCCCTCCTGGATCTGATCGAAGAGGGCAATCTGGGGCTCATGCACGCTCTCGAGAAGTTCGATCCGGACCGCGGTTACCGGTTCTCAACCTATGCCGCCTGGTGGATTCGCCAGAGTGTCGAGCGGGCGATCATGCATCAGTCTCGAACCGTTCGGCTGCCGGTCCACGTGATCCGCAAGATGAACAACTACCTGCGCACGTGCAGGGAACTGCAGGTGACGAGCGGCGACACGCCGCGTCTTGCGCAGGTCGCCCAGCGCCTCGGAGAGCCCCTTGAGCAGGTCCGCCAGATTCTGGACCTGAACGAGCGAATTGCATCTCTCGACGCCCCTCTGGACGGGGATTCACAGGCGTCGCTGGCCGAGGACATCCCGGATGAGGAGACGCTGCAACCGGACGATCAACTCCATCGCGCGAGCATCGAGTCGTCGATCGGCAAGTGGCTGTCCGAACTCACGGTTAGGCAGCGCCAGGTCATCTGCGCGTGCTATGGCCTCGAGGGCCGAGAGCTCCAAAGCATCTCGAGCCTGGCCGCAGACTTGAAGGTCACGCGCGAAAGGGTGCGGCAGATCCGCCTCGATGCGCTCAGGAAACTGCGCGCGGTTCTGGCCCGATATGGCTTGTCGAAAGCCATGCTCTATTGATCGCCCGCCGTGCGACCCGCGGCTTCATTGCCGTCGCGTGGGGCGTAATCCCCCGCTCAGCGCGATACGGGAGGCACTTGGAGGGTATCGACGCCAACGGGGATCACGCCGGATATAGGCATGGTCTGCACTGAAGGCGTGGCCCGCGAAGAACGGTCGTGAAATGACAGGGTCACGGTAATGGCTTCGGTCGAGTCTCCCGTCATGAGCTGGTAGATCACGCTGTTCCCGTCTGCGCTGACGCTGGTCGTCGCGCGGGGGTATACCACGCTTGTGTTCGGCGTTTCCGGCGCCGGCGACCATCCGGGCGTGCCGTTTCGCCCTTCCGCCCATGCAAAAAACAACTGCCCGTTGAGGACGACGGGGGCGACTGCTCTTGCGCCGGCCGGAGAGAAGAAGACCGTGTCGTCGGTCCCGACACCTGCCGCGCCAAAGCCAGCCAAATAGGGGTGGCCGTTCACGGTCGTTTCCAGGATCGACGCCGCGTAAAAGGCCGTTTCGGGGGTGGCGGGCGATTTCGCGACGGCGTTGGCGGCTCCCGTCGCCGTCCAGCCGGGCTGGATGCCAGGCGATGCGATTTGAACGGAAATCGCCCCACGGCCGGTGGCGCCGGCGACGATCCCCGCGGCCGCCGCGGCTTCACTGGTCAGGAGTGCATGCTCCTGCGAAGCGTACGCCGCGCCGACATCGGCCGCCGTGTCGGTAAGTGCCAGTTGGCCGGCCGCCGTTGCGTTGGCGATCGCCCGCAGGTATCCCGCCGCCGTGACCCTGTCCATCTGACCCGGCATCAACGCGACGGGGTCGGCGCGGGCGATCGGCGTACCGATCGCCAGGGCCATTGCGAAAAACAGGCTGCGTCTCATGGGTAGTTCCCTCCCGCGGATTTGCGCATAACCCCGATCGTTGCCGCCGTCGCCTTCTTCGGATGCATCGGCGTGGGGACAACGGATCCCTGCTCCGGCCAGCGGATTCTGGAGAAGCGCATCGGCAGAGCGCCAAGGGCCCGTCGAACCGTTGGCGAGATCTGTGCATTTCGAATATCTCGACCATGCCCTATCACGATCCGTTCCTTTCGCACGGACGATCTTAAGTCCAATTCTTCATTCATCGGCCCACCAATCGGTCCCAGATCGCGCTGGCCTGCACTCCAGTCCCTTGGCGGCCCTTGCGGATCAGTCGAAGCGGATCGGCAGCGTGACCTGGAACATGTATTTTGGAGCGTCGCTGCTGAGCCCAACCCCGAGCACCACGTTGAGCATCACATTCTTGTTCAGGATGGAGGATGCGCCCACGTTGAACATGCCAATCGTCTGCTCAGAGCCGGGCACGTCGCTGCCGTTGATCTGCGTGTCACGGACGAAGGTCTGATCGAAGGCGAATTGCAAGGATGTCTGCGGGCTTGCCGCGAGGAGTGTACCGAGCGAGAAGCCGGCTTGATCACCCTGCCGTATCTGGTCCTTCTCAAAGGACTTCTGGTAGAAGATGCTACCGACGAAGGCCAGTGGATCCTGCCGTTGCAACGCGACCAGCTGAACCTGGGCCGAGGGGTTGCCCCCCGGCAGCACCACGCCGTTGTCCTGCTGGCTTCCTTGTCCTACCGTATAGGTGATGCGGCCAATGAGATCCGGTCGCCAGCCTTCTTCATGAGTGAAGGTCTTGGCTAGCCCGACGGAGAAGTCGCCCCACCCGCTGCCGTGTGCCGTGCCGGCGAAGCGACCCGCGGCGCCGAGGTCGGCCACCTGGGCTTGATGCACATAGTTGTAAGGCAGGCCAAATTCCAGTTGGGATTCCCAGGGCAACCCAATCTTGACGGCCAGATTTGCGGCGATTTCATCCCGTCTGATCTGCTGCGAGTCGAGGATCAGGTTCGATCCGAGAAAGTAATACGTCGGCGCGGAGATTTCCTGGCGAGTGAATGACACGCTGGGTTCGAGATCGATCTGGTGCGGCGCAAGCAACAGCGCGCCCGTCTGGGTGAGCGTCCGCTCGAGGGCTCGCTGCGCCGCCGCCTCGTCGACGGAAAAACTACCCGGTCCGCCCCCGGCCGTTCCGGGCGGCTGGGGTGACGCAGCCGGTGGACTCGCCTGGCCGGCAGTTTGGCCGGCGGGCCGAGCCGCCGCCATCTGCTGCGATGGCGCCGCGGGTGCCGTTCGCCCAGCGCCCGAATTCGGACGCACGGCGGCTTCAAGCCGATCGACGAGGCCCTCCAGCCGCGCCATCCGCTGTCGCAGCGCCGCGATGTCCTGGTCTTGCTGCGCGACCTTCCGGGCAAGTTCTGCCTCATGCGGCGATGTGCCGGCGAGGGCCGCGCTCGCCGGCAGCGGCGCGCAAAGGAGGCCTATGGCAGATAGAGCCGCCACCAAGACTGTGGGCGTGTGTCGTGCTTGCATGTGGGTCCTCCCGCTGATCTCGTTCCCGGATTGCCGCACCGAAAGGGTGCCGCTATGGCTCTAACATGACGAAATCCTGGCGCCGTGGCGCAAGCGCGCCCATCGGACCTTGCTGACCGTCTCGATTCTTGACCATGAACGCGACGTGGCCCAATTGAGGGAAGTTGATCCAGGCGTCGACAAAATCCTGGACGAGGAGCGTACGATTGCCCCATGCTGGATCTGCCAACAGCACTCGGTTGCCAAGGATCCCTCGAAATATCACGAAATGGTTGTAGCCCAGCATATTGATCGGCACCATGGCCGGAGCCCTCTTGAGCAGATCATTAAGGTTTAGGCCGCCATAGGCCACGCCAAGATAGCCATGCGAATCCGCGTAACGCTTGAGATCCAGCAGGGAAAAGCCTTGCCGGATCCGCACCAGCTCGGGGTGCTTGAGATAGACAGGCCGGTTCATCAGCGCGAGGGCAACCTGTTTCTCGGTCACCGGGACCCCATACTGATAACGGAGCAGCGTGGCGAGTGCCGCGGCCCCGCAGCTTAGGTCCCAGTGCTGAATGACCACATGTGCCCTGCGCATTTCCAGCAGCGAGGTGACCACGCGCTGCTGGGCGCAGGCGGGAAACGCCGGCGCAAGGAGGAAGAGCAGGCAGGCAATGCGGATGGACCGTGCCCAAGGCAATGCCTTCTCCGCCGCTCTCGCTGATAAGAACAGCAGCCCTGGGGCGTGGCATCCGGGGTCGATGTGGGCGCCAGGATCGCCCCCCCGGAGCCGTTGCCCATCGCCAGGCGCGGGCAACGCGGCGTTGCCGGCAAGGCGTGAAGAGCCCGATCGCCTCCCCTGCCCGCTCCCGCATTGCCGGACAATCCACGGCTGGAACATGCGGCGACGGACTGCCTTCCCCGCCGAAGGACTGAACAGGCCCTGCTCCATTCCGGTTCGGGCCTGTCCAGGCCAAGCGGCGAAATCCACCCCACGAATTGACCCAACTGGTGCAAACATGGCTAAAACAGCTGTGGCCCGGCGAAGCCGCCAAAGGCCATCGTGGTGCTGCCGCTGATGGAGGTGCCGAGAACTTGCATGTTTTGCGTGATCACATAGGTCGCGCCTGTGCCTGGGACGTTGGCTGATGTCGATGCCGCAGTCCCGCTGGTCCCGCCTTGACCCGCCGAAGTGGCCGTTGCCACAGCTTCGGAACCGGCCGCATAGCCTGTCAAACTGGGCTGTCCGTTCATGGTGGTTTGCAAGGCCACCGCGTTGGCCGAGGTCCCGGTAAAGGCAATCGGCCCGGTGGCGACCGCCGCCGCGGTTCCGCTCGTATCGGCCCCGGCCGTGATCGCGTCCATTTGGGCCGAGGCGAGAACCACCGGGCCCGCCCAAGCCATAGGCGCCGCACCGCAAAGAACGGCCAGCGTGCAAAGAATGTGCTTTGTCATGTTCGCTCTCCGAGATTGATTTCACGCTAGACGCGGGGGCCCCGGGCTCGCGTGGGGCCCCCTTCATGTCCCGCCGGCTCTAGCTCAGGGGAGCGATGCGGCCGCCTGAGCCGCGCTTCCGGCCACGGCAGGCGTGAAATACACGGAAGCCGCGGCCGCCGCGCTCTGCGCCATCGCCGAGGCGGACAAGCCGGCGATTGCGGTAGTCGTGGTGGAGGCCTCGCTCGCGGAGATGAGGTCGCCCAAGGTGAGGGCGCCAGCCGCGGCGAGGGCCGTGGCCCCCGCGCTGACTTGATCCATCTGTGCGTTGGACAAGGCGACGGGATTCGCGCTTGCGACACCTGCAGCGGCGAACAGGGCCGCCGCAACCAGCGTAGTGACGTGTTTCATTTGTACTCTCCTAAGTGAAGTTGACCATGCGTGGGCCTCGAAGCGGTCGATGCGGCCGCTTCGCTACTGCGCCGACGAACTGGATTGTGCCAACGCAAGGGTGGCGATGTCGTTGATGGTGGTCGCTTCAAACGTTTGCGAGGCGACGACTTGCACGTTGGCCGATGCCAGCGTTTGCGTGGCCACCAGGCTACCGACCGCCGCCGCGAGCGCTTGCGCGCCGCTGATGCCACCGGCTGTCACGTTGTCCATCTGGGCTGCGCTAAGCTGCACGGGCTGGCTCGCGAAAGCCAACGCTGACATGGCCAGCAGCGGCGCGGCCACCAGGGTGCTAACGAGTTTCGCGTTCATTTTTAACCTCCTAAGAGATGCGGTTGCTTGAAGTGTCTTGAACCTCGCGAGGCTCTTTAGAAGATTAGGGGAATGTCGAGTCTTAAATGAGCGCAAAAATTAGGGGATGAGGACTCACAACTGTCCTGATTGAGCGAATATTTTTCATTCGATGAAATTTTGTTATTCGATCAAGGTCACTAGCGTCCGGTTAATGTTGGGGTCCATTCTCTGAAAGCCATGATTGACGCGGTATTCGAGGCGACGATGGGTGGTGTCGATTTGAATTTGAACAGCTGCTACCGATTCTGGCAGCC
>JAKAFK010000062.1 GCA_021817985.1 Pseudomonadota bacterium
GTGTGGTTCGCCAACTACGGCAAGATCATGGATCGAGGGGGAGCGACCCCCGGCCGGCGGTTCATCGGGGTGACCTTCAATATCGACGAGCGCAAGCGCAAGGAACACGAGATCTCCCTGCTCAACCGCCGGTTGTCCGAACAAAACGCATTGCTGGAATCGCTTGCCACCTGCGACCCCCTGACGTCGCTTCCCAATCGGCGGCGCCTCATGGACCGTCTGGGACACGCCCTCAAGGCCGCGGCTCGTGGGCACGCGATCGGCGCGCTGCTCTTCATCGACGTCGATCACTTCAAGCGCCTCAATGACACGCTCGGTCACACCATGGGCGATCTGCTGCTGAAGGAGGTCGCCCAGCGTCTCGCACGGTGCGTGCGTGAGACGGACACGGTCGCCAGGGTCGGCGGCGATGAGTTCGTGGCCATGTTCGAAAACCTTGGGACGGATGCCGCAGACGTTGCCGCGCGGGCCGAGGCGATCGGTCAGCAGATCCTGGCGGCCTTCGAAAGGCCTTGCCGATTGGGCGCGCATGACTACTACATCTCTTCGAGCATCGGCATCACGTGCTTCGACCGAGGCACGAAGGACGCGGACGAATTGACGAAGCAGGCCGATATCGCCATGTACCAGGCCAAGAAGGCCGGACGCAACACCTTGCGCTTCTTCGATGCGCACATGCAGCGCGCGGCCGACGCGCGCGTTGCCCTCGAGCGGGAACTGCGCGAAGCGATCGGGGGCCGACGGTTCGAATTGCACTATCAGGCCCAGGTCGACGCAGCCTATCGCCCCATCGGCGCCGAGGCGCTGATCCGCTGGCCCCATCCCACCCGCGGCATGCTGCTCCCCGGCGAGTTCATCGCCTTGGCGGAAGAGACGGGATTGATCCTGCCGATCGGACAATGGGTGATCGAGACGGCCTGCGCGCAGCTCAAGTGCTGGCGGCACGATGCGCTGACCCGGGATCTCGTGCTCGCGGTGAACGTGAGCGCCAAACAGTTCCGCCAGGCCGGATTCGCGGAGCAGGTCCGGGCGGCGCTCGCATGCAGCGGCGTGGATCCGCGCCTGCTCAAGCTGGAATTGACCGAAACCATGCTGCTGGAGGACATCGAAGAGGCCGTCGCCACGGTTGTGGCCTTGAAGGGCCTCGGGGTCAAGCTTTCCCTGGACGATTTCGGCACCGGATTTTCATCGCTCCAATACCTCAAGCGCCTGCCCCTCGACGAAATCAAAATCGATCGGATGTTCGTGCGCGACCTTGCCGAGGGCGCCAACGACAGGGCCATTGTCCGCGCCATCGTTGCCATGGCGCAAAGCCTCGGTCTCCAGGTCATCGCCGAGGGCGTGGAGACCGACATCCAGCGGGCGCTCCTTCTGCAGAAGGGCTGCACCGCCCAGCAGGGTTTCCTGCTGGGCGAACCGATGCCGATCGCGCAGTTTACGGCTTACCTGTCGGCGCTGCGGCGCGCAAACGACAGATGATCGCGCGCTTACGTCCCGGCTGGACGCGGGGCGAGATCTCCAAGGCCCGCCCGGATGAGCGTGATCGTCCGCGGAAGAACGCGCCCCGCGAGCCGCGCGCGAAGGAATTGCCATGCGTCATCGGCAATTCCCTCTATCCGAAATGCGGGAATGTGCAACACATTGCGCTCTGACGCCGCCTCCTCGACGCGCTGCTGGGCGCGGGCTGTCTTGTTGTTGCGTTCCGTGACGCGTCCGGCCGGGCGGCACGGCTGGCTTTGAACTCGCCTGAGCGAGCGGCCAAGCGGACCCTCTTCCTGTCGTGCGCCGTCAGGCGTCGTGGAAGAGATAATCGTCCATGGCCAACGCGCCATGCTCATAGCCCTGGAAGGCCCGCTCGGCCACGAAATCGCGGCCCGCAGCCCCGAGCGCCACGAATAGCGGCATCAGGTGTTCTTCGGTCGGATGGGCGCGCGCAGCATGCGGCGCCGCACGACGATAATCGAGGAGTGCGGGGATATCCCGTTCGGCGAGCTTCTGCGCGATCCATTCGGCAAAGGCGGCAGCCCACGCGGGCGCGGGCGGACCAACGGCGGCGCTGGAGAGTTCATGCAGATTGTGCGTCAGGGCACCGGAACCCACGATCAACACGCCTGCCTTGCGTAGCGGCTGCAAGGCAGTCCCCAGACGATAGTGGTCGGCCGCCCGGCCATTGTGGATCAGGGAAAGCTGCGCGACCGGAAGATCTGCGTCGGGATACATCAACGCCAGCGGCACCCAGGCGCCGTGGTCGAGGCCCCGGGAGGGGTCGCGGGTGACCCCGAAACCGGCCGCCTCCAGGAGCCGTGCGGCCTCGCTCGCGCAGTTCACGGCGCCGGGCGTCGGATAAGCGAGATCATACAAAGGATCCGGAAAGCCGTAGAAATCATGGATCGTCTCCGGCATGGGCGTCAGGCTTACCGCAGGCTGGCTGTTCGTTTGCCAATGGGCTGACACGACGAGAATCGCGCTCGGGCGAGGCAGTCTGGCGCCCCATTGCGCGAGGAACCGGCCCGATGGGCGATCCTCGACGGCGATGAGGGGCGAGCCGTGCGAAATGAACAGCGTCGGGTTGTCGGGCATCATCCTTCCCCGTCCAATCTTCGAGGTCCCGCGGATCTTCTTGCGAGGCAGGTCTCGTCAAGGGCGATACCGCGATCCCCACCGGTAGCGTTGCGGCGTCCGGAAGCACACTCTTGCCACCCGTCCGGGCCATTATAAGCCAATGGATGGCGAAGCGGATCCTGTTGGCTCCATTGGGAGCGCAAAGAGATCATCTGGGATTCAGACCGGCCACCCGGGCCCATACAAAGTGATAGTCAATCTGATCTGCCGTGTGGCTTCCCTATCGGTAGTCCCTGCCGCACCTTCCTTGGTATGGCCTATTGTCGCAGCCAAAGCTGACCGACTGGAAGCCGGTGGTTTGAACCTTACGATGGAAAATCCAGTATCTCCTTCGCAAACTACGGAAACATGGTACCGTATGAACGGCCGCATGACATAAACAGGAGCAGTTCGACTAACGACAAAGGCCCCGGAAAAAGAAACAGGCGGCTATTTCTGGCATAATGTGCTTGGCCAAACAAATATGAAAATGCCTGCAAGATGAATGCACTCCTGAGCGAGCAAATCCTGCAAGAGGGTCTCGCGCCTCGAAAAAGACCAAGACAGCCACGAATTCACCGCAGTCCCGGCCCTCAGGCCTGCGCGTAGTTAATCCGCATGTCCGAGACGCCATCAGCTGACCTGGATCGACTCGTCGATGTCACCCGCATGGCTTCGGCACTCGAAGCGTTTGCCAATGAGCGCGACTGGTCGCAGTTCCATACCCCGAAGAACCTGGTTATGGCCCTCACCGGTGAGGTGGGCGAACTCGCCGAGATCTTCCAGTGGATGTCTCCTGAGGAATCGGCCGGTGCGGCGGCGAAGCCAGAGACAGCACAGTCCGTGCGCGACGAACTAGCCGACGTGCTGGTGTACCTCGTGCGCTTGGCCGACGTGCTGGGGGTCGATCTCGACGCGGCGGTGCGCGCAAAATTGGCAATGAACGCGAAAAAGTATCCTTCAGAGAAAGTGCGCGGCAGCAACAAGAAGTACGACAGCTATTAGACAAGCGCTCCAGGGAGGGGCCGTGATCGTCTACGAGGCCGTTAAGGACCAATTCCTGAGTGACTCATTCAAGCATGACATCGAGGACATCATCCTCGAACGGTTCATGCGCAAAACCGGCCACCGAGTTGGACCTGCTGAGGTAAGATCCTGGAGAGATTCGCTGCAGAGTTTCGCCAAGGTACTCAACGACGCCGAGATTCCTGACGATCTGGGCGTAGCAGTCGAGCTGCATATCCCTCAGAGTTCCAAGCGCATCGACGTGGTCCTCTCCGGCATCGACGCGGCAGGTGGCAAGGGGGCCGTGATCGTCGAGCTCAAGCAGTGGGAAACGGCTCAGGCGACGTGCAAAGATGCCATCGTCCTCACCCACCTCGGCGGCGGATTGCGCGAGGTCGTCCATCCGAGCTACCAGGCGTGGTCCTATGCATCGCTGCTCCACGACTTCAACGAGGCAGTCTATGAGGGCCGGATAGGGGTTGCGTCTTGCGCCTATCTGCACAACTACCAGCGCGACGGCATCATCGACGCCCCCCAATACACCCGCTACACCGAGAATGCTCCTCTCTTCCTGAAGGGTGAGGAAGAGCGTGCCGCATTGCGCGGTTTTATCAAGCAACACGTGCATCGCGGCGATCGCGGCGCAGCCTTGCATGAGATTGCGGGCGGCCGGATCCGCCCGTCCAAGGCGCTGGCAGACAGCCTCTCCGCCATGCTGCGCGGCAACCCTGAGTTCGTCCTGATCGACGAGCAGAAGGAGGTCTACGAAGCGGCTCTAAGCGCAGCGCGTGCCGCGACGGTTAAATGCCCGCAAGTGCTGATCATCGACGGGGGACCGGGTACTGGCAAGAGCGTTGTGGCCATCAACCTCCTGGTTGCACTCACTGAGGCGCGCCTGAACGTGCGCTACGTGTCCAAAAACGCGGCGCCGCGCGAGGTCTACCAGTCGAAGTTGGGCCGCTCGATGACCCGTTCGCGCTTCTCGGAACTCTTCAAGGGCTCGGGCACGTTCTTCAATGCTCCGGAGAATGGCATCGACGTGCTGATCGTCGACGAGGCACACCGGCTTAACGAAAAGAGCGGCTTGTATGGAAATCTCGGCGAGCACCAAGTCAAGGAGTTGATCCACTCTGCCAAGTGCACGATCTTCTTCCTCGACGAGGATCAGCGCGTCACCTTGCAGGACATCGGCACCAAGGACGTCATCCGTCACTTCGCGAGCAGGAAGCATGGCGCAACCGTCGACGAGCGCGAGCTGGTCTCGCAGTTCCGGTGCAACGGCTCGGACGGCTTTGTCGCGTGGTTGGACAATGTACTGGACATCCATGAGACCGCCAACGACTATCTGAGCCCGCGCGAGTTCGACTTTCAGGTTTTCGACACCCCCGAGGGGCTGCACGCAGCGATCGAGGCCCGCAATGTTGGCAACAAGGCCCGTGTGGTTGCGGGCTACTGCTGGCCATGGACGAGCAAAAAGGATCCTTCGGCCTGGGATATCAAGATCGGCAACACCTACCGCCGCCGCTGGAACCTGGACAAGGACGGCAGTCTGTGGATCGTCACGCCAGGATCGATCGAGCAGGTGGGTTGTATCCATACCTGCCAGGGCCTCGAACTCGATTACGTCGGCGTCATCGTCGGCCCGGATCTCATCGTTCACGACGGAGAGATTGTCACCGTACCCGAAGCGCGCGACCGTCACGACAAGAGTCTCAAGGGCTGGAAGTTACGCGCCAAAACCGATCCCATCGCGGCTCGCGCCGAAGCGGGCCGGATCATCAAGAATACCTACCGCACGCTGATGACCCGCGGAATGAAGGGCTGTTACGTCTACTGTACCGACGAGCAGACACGAGAGCATTTCCGCAGACACCTGGGTGGGGTCTAAATGGATACGGAGACCGCCGCCTACTACGCCACGCACGCCGGGGAGGTGGCGGCGCGGTATGAGCGGGTGGCGAGCCCCGTCGAGCGCTACTTCGCCAGCGCCTTCCCGGCCGGAAGCCGGGTGCTGGACGTCGGCTGCGGCTCTGGGCGAGACCTGGCACGCCTATGCGCGCTGGGCTATGACGCCTATGGCGCCGAACCTGTGGATGACCTGCGCCAAGAGGCCATCCGGCACCATCCCGAACTCGGGGTGCGAATCGTGTCGGGCGGATTGCCCGACATCGGATCCCCGTTCGGGGGCGAGTTTGACGGGATCCTGTGCAGTGCAGTGCTCATGCACCTGCCCGAAGGCGCCCTGTTTGACGCGGCATTCGCCCTGCGCCGGATGTTGCGTCCACATGGGCGGCTGCTCGTCTCAACGCCACTGCAACGCGGGGAAGAACTCAAGAACGACCGCGATGCAGGCGGCCGCATTTTTACGCCCATCGTACCCGAAGAGTTGCAGCTGCTCCTGGAGCGCATCGGCTTCCATCTTATCGGGCGGTGGGATTCGGAAGACGGTCTTGGGCGAGCCGGAACGCGCTGGTCGACCCAGCTGTTCGAACTGCATATTGGCAGCGCGCTTCGCGCATCAGACCAGATCGAGGGCATCCTGAACCGCGACCGGAAGGTCGCGACCTATAAACTGGCGCTATTCCGAGCGCTAGCCGAGATCGCAATGCAGGAATCGCACGCTGCGACCTGGCGAGCCGACGGCAGCGTCGCCGTTCCGATCAACCGCATTGCTGAGCGCTGGCTGCTTTACTACTGGCCGATTTTCGCTGGCAGCTTCGTCCCGCAATCGCAGGACGAAGGTGCTGGAGTCCGCAACCCCTTGAGGTTTCGACGCGCGCTCACCGATTTGATTGCCGGGTATCGACATGCGGGGGACCACGGCGGACTGTCCGCTTGGCATCTCGACCGGACCGCCGGTCACCTGTCTGAACAGTCCCAAACCAGGCTCACAGCGGCACTCCGCGAAATTGCAACCGCGATCCGCACGGGACCTGTGACCTATTCCGGGGGTGCACTCGATACGGGCCGCGTCTTCGGCTGGGACTCGAGCCAAAGGGCGGTGACGATGTCCGCGGATCTTTGGCGAGAGCTGAGTCTACTCGGCCACTGGATCGTTGATGCCGTAATTGTTCGTTGGGCCGCACTGACCGAGCGCTTCGCCGAGCGACAGGGGATCTGTTCGGGCGATGTCCTGCCCTTGCTCCTTGCCAAGCCCATTCCTGAAAGGGCGACGGCGCTCGCACGACAGATCTATCTTGCGACTGGCATCGACCGATGTATATGGACTGGGCAGCCCCTTGGCCGACAATTCGACATCGACCATGTGATCCCTTTCTCGCTCTGGGGCAACAACGACCTCTGGAATCTCGTCCCCGCCACAAAGAAGGCAAACCGAGAGAAGTCCGACAAACTCCCGGCGGCAGACCTCCTCGAAGAACGGCGAGCGGAGATTATTTCGGCGTGGACCGCTGCACGAGAAGTGGTGCCGAGCGGATTCGACCGCCAAGCGCTGCAACTTCTCGGGCTGGGCGGCAGCGCAGGCACCGTGCAGTTGCCAAAGCTTTTTGCGCGCCTCCGCGAGGCTGTTGAATTGACGGCCCAACAGCGGGGTGTCGAGCGATGGATGCCCTGACGTCTTTTCTGAAAGGTATCGTCGCCGAGGCGATGGGGAGCTTGGCGGGCAAGCTGTTTCTCGACAAGGAGACATATCGCTCGCTCAATACGTCACCCTGGATACCAGCAACGGCGCGACGTAAATCGACCCCGTCATGGTGTCGCGATACGGCATCTTTGTGGTCGAGGCGAAAAAACTATCAGGGGCGGATATTTGGCCATGAGAGACAGGCCGAATGGACTCGATCTCTGCCGGCAAGAAGTTCAAGTTCCAGAATCCATTGCGGCCGAACTGCCGGAGACTCAACAAGAAATCCTTCGCCAGAAGAAGGCAACGCTCCGAAATATGCCAGTCTCGCGTATTCTTGGCATATCCGGCAAATGCGTGCGTCCCGTTCGGCGTGTAACGTCGAGGCCAGGGTGGCGGGCCGAGACGACCCCTCACCGAGTCGCGGTTGCGCTATGGGTTGCGCGGTTTCCAGGATTTCACGCCACGGCGTACGGCCAAGGCTGCCGACGCCTGGTCCAAGACTCGGATTCTGGCAGCATCTCAAGATCTCATGGTCTTGCGCGATCCTGTCGTGTATTGAACCTCCCTGCCCAATGTTTTGACATCATGCGTCTACCGGTCATGGGGTTGTCGCCACCTTAGAGGATGAAAGAGACTATGGGGCGGAATGTGGCGGGTAGAGGTCGTGATGCATTATGGCGGCTCGACCCCGCATCTAATTGACCCGCCGGTCTCATTCGCACCCCGGGCGGCTTCGATAGAGAGCGCCCGCCGATGGTGACTTTCCTGGTATGCGGACCGTCTTATCGCGGAAAAGCCCGAGACGGCATTGAATTGCGAGGGACGGCAAACGCGACTGCGCAAAGCCGATGCGCAGTAATCCGGATGTCGGTGCGCCTAGCCCAGTGGCTCCGGCCGATGGATGCCATACCCTTGGGCGTAGTCGACGCCGATTTGCCGCAGGCTGGCAATGATCTCGTCGTCTTCGGCGAACTCGGCGATCGTTCCGGCGCCCAGGGCCACGCCGACTTGCTGAATCGCGCTGACCATGGCCCGGCTGATGGGATCGCGCGAGACGTCCCGGACGAGCGCACCGTCTATCTTGAGGTAATCCACGGGCAAGGCGCGCAGATAGCCAAACGAGGACATTCCGCTGCCGAAGTCGTCCAACGCGAAGCGGCAGCCCAAGGCCTTCATCTCATGGATGAAGGCCGCCGCATGCTGCAGGTTCTGAATCGCGACCGTCTCCGTGACCTCGAAGCACAGCGTACCGGGCCGAACCGAGGCGTTCGCGATCTCGTCGCGGACAAACCCAAGAAATCCGTCGTCGTTCAGACTCGCGCCGGAGAGATTCACCGCCCACAGCGTCCGCTCGGGGCCGCGATCAGGAGGGCGCGTCAACAGGGCGTGAATCACCCATCGATCGACGGCGGGCATCAACTGGTAGCGCTCGGCGGCGGGCATGAAGGCGGCGGGAGAAACGATTTCGCCGGACGGCATGACGAGGCGAAGCAAGATCTCCCGATGAGGGGATGCGCGGCGGCGCGCATCGAGCGGCACGATGCCCTGCCAATAGAGGCGGAATCGATTCTGCGCCAGGGCCGCGCGGACTTCTCCCGCCCAGTGCGACTCAAGCCGGCGCCGATGGAATTCTTCGCCGCCCTCGTAGAGCTGAACCCGGTCGCCGCCCCTCTCTCTGGCGACTTGATAGGCGGCCTCTGCCTTCCCCAGCGTGTCCGCGAGCGTCCCTCCGCCGGCCGAGAGCGGGGCTACGCCGATGCTTGCGCTGACCTCGAAGCGGCGGCCCTGCTCGTCGAAATGGAAGCCTCGCACGATCTCCCGATAGTCCCCGGCGACGTGAATAGCCGTTTCGACCGGGCAGTGCCGCAAAATGACCCCGAATTCGTCCCCACCCAGGCGCGACAGCGTGTCCGACCTGCGCGTCTTGGCCACGAGCCGCGAGGCCAGCTGCTGCAGGAACAGATTGCCGGCCAAATGCCCTCCGCGGTCGTTGACGGTCTTGAAGTTGTCCAGGCCGAGATAAAGCAACGCATGCGCACCCGCCGGCTCGCGCAGCACAAGATCGAGCTGTCGTTCGAACTCCTGGCGATTTGTCAATTCGGTGAGGGGATCGTGCGTCGCCTTGTAGGCGACTTCCTCCAACAATCCCTTGCGCTCGGTGACGTCCCGGGCGATGCCGATGAACAGTGCTCCGGCGTCCAAATCGACCTTGTTCAGGCTGATCTCAAGCCAACGAGGCGCCGCGTCTGCGGGAGTGATCAGGCACTGGAAGCGGACGGGTTCCCCTGCCACCGCCTTCCCAAATTGCTGGGCAAACGTTTCGGCATGGAAGGGATTACCGATCAGATCGGTGATGGGGACGCGCTCGTTGTGCGCGGTGAGGACCTCTTCCGAAAGGCCCAGCCACGTCTGGAGGAGAGGATTGGCGACGTGAAACTTCATCTCGTCGCAAACGACGAAAATTCCGTCGTTGGCGCTGTCAATATAGGCCCGCAACAGTTGCCGGAAAAATTCGCTGTCTTCGCTCGCCATCGGTCTCCGCCTTAAGGGCCCCGGGACAGAATCTGCGGGGCGGAGGACGCGTGTCGCGCGATCGTTGCCTCCATGAATCTGGCGCCCATCCCCGAGAACCTCCCGCTGCCGTTGTTATTGTTCTTCCCGAAGATTCTACATGAATATGTCATGGCCTGGCCCGCGCCGTATTGACGGCGCCTCGTCATCTGCGCCGGTGCATGCGGGGGGCGGGTGCTGCCCGGTGCGCAAAAACGACCTTTGCGCTCGAGACCGGCAAGGTGAACTGGGCGCAGCGATTCCGGACGGGCAAATAAATGGTACTCTTGCGCCATGCGAGGCGAATGGACCGCCATTCCACAATCTTAAGGAGACGAATTCACGATGAGCATGCGTTTAGGTCTGTTGTTTGCCCTGGTGGCCTTCGTCAGCGCCGGATGCGGGGCGAAGTCATCGGCCATGACAGAAAAGGTGGACCACATGAGCCCCCATGAGGCGCTGTCGCTCCAGGTCAAGACGATCGCCAGCAACATCCAAATCGCGACCGCGGCCGAACCGCCGCAAAAGAAGGAAGGCGATGTGACCGTGTTGGCGATCCAGACCGGATCCTTCGATGCGAGCATGCCCTATCCCAGCGCCGAGAACTCGGCGGAAAGACTGGCGAATGCGCTCGAAGAAGCCGCCATGCACCGCCTGAAGGTTCACCATGCCTCCGTCGAGAACGCCTTCGGGGGGACGGTTCGGGTGTTCATGCACGACGGCCATGTCACGCTGGCCTATACCAAGGTGCCGAAAGGCGTCTGCGCGGGAATTCCGCATCTGGTGTGCCGATAGCTCGGCAGGCCGAGGGCGCTTCGCCGGCGAGGTTCAGCGGCGTCCGCTCGCACGCAGCTCGATCTTGCTGTCAGCCATCTCGCGGTCGCGGTCGTTGGTCCGCGGCGGGGCGATTTCGACGCGTGCGGCCGGCACCTTCTCCACGTTGACGAGCTGGTTGCGCACCGCTGCGCCGCGGGCGGCGGCCAACGCCGCCAGTTGTTCGGGCGTGATGGGAATGGCCGACTCCAGATGCTCGATGGCGGCGAGGTAGACTTTCCAGATCTCCGTCCGGCCAAGCGATTTCTTCAGCCCGTCGAAACCGCCGGTCGACGCGAACCTTTTGTCATACATCGCCTGCAGGACGCGGCGCGTCCGGGGGCTGGCCGGGTCAATCGGTCCCGGATCCGTGCCCGGCGCATAGCGCAGGCCGATGGCCGTGGCGACTTGCTGGCGCAACCGCAACTGGCGCAGGGCCTGTGTATCGCCCGTGTCCTGCCAGCCGGGCAGAATGCGCAAGACGAGCTGGGGACGTTGGGCGAGCGCGCCAGCCAGCTTGTGCAGGATTTCCTGCTCCGGCGGTGGCACGGCGCTTTGGCCGAACGGGAAGCGCAAGGCTTCGATCTGGCTTTCGTGGAGACCGAGGAGGCTCGCCAGCGCGTGGAACGGCGCGGTGACGATCTTGGTCAGCACATTGACCACGGCTGCCCAGATGACCCTGCCGTAGCTGAATTTCGGGTCGTCCAGATTGCCGGAAACCGGCAAGTCGAGATGGATGATCCCGTTTTGGTCCTCGAGCAATGCGATGGCAAGGTTGAGCGGCAAGTTGAGCGCGTCCTTGCTGTCGACCCGCTGGCCCAGCTTGATCTTGTGGATCACGAAAACATTGTCGCCTTGCAACTGTTGATGGCGGACACGGTATTCCAGCGTCGCCGACATGCGGCCGGAATCGATCCTGCGTCCCGCAAACTTGGCCGAATAGGGCGTCAGGTCGGCCATCTCGAGGTTCCGGAACTGCAGTCGGACATGCGTCAGATTGCTCGCGCGGAAGGGCTGGATCGCACCGCGCACGCTGGCCGAGCCGTAACGGTTGACCTGTCCGTCCAATTGTATGAGGGCAACGCCCTCGCGTCGGGTGGACAGGTTGCTGATCGTGCCGTTCATATTGTGCATGCGTGTGCCGAACGGGGTCGGGAGCGACAAATCGGCGTAGTAGGCGCTGCCGTCAAAGACCCGCAGCCGCCGGATCAGAAGCGGGAACAGGGGGTGTTGAGGCGCCGGTTTCTCGCTGGCCGAGGTTGCGCGAGGTCCCTCATGGGCCGTCTGCGCGCCGGCGGCGCGCGTTGCCGGCGGGCGCCAGCCGCGCCGGATGCGGTCGAGATTGAGCGTATGGTCGGCAAAAATGACGACCTTGACGAAAGGTGCCCGGGCATCGAGCTCGCCGATGCGCAGATCGTCCGGCGCCAGGCTGAAATGGAGGGTTCGGCTGGACAGCTTTTGCCAGCCGAGGAAGTCGTTTCCGGTGTCCTGCTCCTTGATCGACAGCCGATCGACGGAGAAGCCGCCGTCGTAGCGCAGCGGGAAGGTCTTGCGGCGCGGGCCCACCAGCAAGGTGCCGTGGCTGTTGACCTGGCCGTCATGCAGCTTGAGCCGGGCCACTTGTCTCAAGTAGGGATCGAAGGGTAGCAGCGACAAGGCGCGCACGTCGAGCAGGAATTTCCCGCTGAGGGTGGCCGGGGTCAACGCGCCGCTGGCCTCGAGGTGACCGCCCTGGCGAACATCGAGGCTGGCGGTCAGGCGGACGGGTCGGCTCGTGTCGAGGCTCAGATTGTCGGCCAGCAGGCGGCCGTTGGAAACGTCGAGCCTGACGGGTTTCCCCGACGTCCGGTCCTGGGCGTCGAGTTGCAGATCGTCGATTCGCAGATGGGCCAGCTGGAGATTCCAGGACGGGCTAAGCGCCGCTTTCGGTGAGACGGCTGCCGGATCGCCGGCGCTCGTTTGGGCGGGTTCCGACGTCGTGCGAGCCGACGAGGGCGCCAGCCAGTTGATTCGACGGTCCCGCTCGCGGATCAGCCGGGCCTGCAGGCCGGAGAGCCGCAGGGTGCCGAAGGTCGCGCGCCTATGCGCCGGATCGATACGCCCATCGTTTAGCGTGATCGACTGCAGCTCGGCCAACGGCTTGCCCGTGCCGGCGGTGGAAAGGCGCAGATCGCCGCCGCGCACGGACAGGCCGGACACCTGGACCTCCGGCGTCGGCAGGAATCGCAGTTGGAGGTCGGTTTGCGCCGTGAGGTCTGCCAAGTCGAGTTGACGGGCGGCAATCGGGCTTGCGGCGGGCAATCCCACAACGATTTGCCGGGTGCGCAGGCTGGCCTGTCGCAAGGAGAACTCGGGCCGGCCATGTGGCATGGCGAAACGATAGGGCAGGGACAACGCGCCCGTGGCCTGCTCCAGGCGGACGGGCAGTTTCAAGTGCACGACCTGCATCAGGGCAGGAAGATTGATTCGGCTCAGATCGAGGCGACCGCGGCTTTCCAGCGGAGTGATCTGAACCGAACCGGTCCAATCGAGCTGAATGCCGATCGGGGCGATGCGGCCGGTCAGCCGATACCGTGCGGCCGGACCGGGCGTCGTGCGCAAGCCGTTGACCCCCAAATCGAGCGGCTGCAGGCGCACGTCGAGCGGCTGCGCGCCGCCCTCTCGAATGGCCAGCAGGCCGCCGTGGAGGCGGAAGCGGTCCACCTGCAATCGTGGCGGCGCTCCCGGTTTCCGGCCCGCTGCGGGGGGGTGCTTCCGCAGCCAGGCGCGAACCAGTGGATCCCAGTTGCTCCGGCCTTTGCGGTCCACATGATAATAAACTTCGGGGCTGTCCAGTTCGACGATTGGCAGGTGCCACAGGCCGTGCAGCAGCGCGCCGGCCTCGAGGCGGGCGTGCAGTCGCTGCAGCCGGAACAGGGGTCTGCCGTTCGGGCGGGCGAGGAGAAGCCGGTCCACGGTGAGGTCAAAGCGGAGCGGATCGAAGCGGACATCGCCGACGTCGAGGATGCTGTCGAGTTCGTGCCGACCAAACCACGGCAGCAGGCTTCTTGCCAGCGGATTGACCAGATAGTAGCCGAAAAGCAGCCAGGCCGCGACGAGCGTGACCAGAACATAGAGCAGGCGGCGAGGGGCACGCCAGCGGGATCGACGGCGAGGATGATCGGGCATGGGAGCGGCCCCCTGGCTTGGCATTGTTGTCTAGTGCGCTTGAACGCGGTTGCGGCACACTCGTCGAGCGATGATGCCGGGATGGCTCCGGCCGCTCGGGAGACCCAAGATCATTATAAGGGCTTTGCGAGTCGGCCGCGTGGATGTCAGCTGCTTTTCGCCTGGAAGGTCGACAGGATCCTGCCCGTGGACCTGACCGATCGGGCGGGGGGTGGCGGCCGCCGAATGGGCCGCCGATGGCGGAATGCGCGCAGTGCCCCTGGAGGCCGTCGCTACGATTTGGTGACGAGCGCGTCGCGAATCTCGCGCAGCAGCGTGACGTCGGCGGGTTCGGGCGGGGCTTGCGCCGCCGTGCTGTCAGGCGCGCTGCGCTTGAGCTTGCTGATCATCCGGACCATCACGAAGATCACGAAAGCAAGAATCAGGAAATTGAGGGTCATGGTGATGAAGTCGCCATAGGCGAGCACGGGCACGTTGGCTTTCTTCAAGCCTTCCAGGGTCATTGGCGTGCCGGGAGGGGCTTTGCCGAGGACGACGAAAAGGTTGGAGAAGTCGATCTTGCCGACCACAAGCCCGACCAGCGGCATGATCAGGTCACTCACCAGGGCGCTGACGATCTTGCCGAAGGCCCCGCCGATGATCACCGCAACGGCGAGGTCGATCACATTGCCTTTTACAGCGAAGTCCCGGAAATCTTGGAGAAAGCGCATGTTTTGCCCTTTTCTATCGGTGAGCCACCTTGCGATGGCCGAGACTGAAATTCCCGCGTGCCACTTGCCGTCCCTGTGCCCCGCTGATTTTTAGCCTAGTATGGACCCGGTCCCATGAGCGACCAAGCCTCAACAATCGGTGTCGAGCTTGCGGCAAACCATTGTCCCGCCAAAACGGGAGCGGCGAGTCTTGCGCAATGGGCCAGCAACGCAGCCGGCAATCGCCCGAAGCCGCCCCTGGAGCAAGCCGTTGAGGACGCGGCCGTCGTCGCCGGGCCAGCGAAAGCCGCACGGTTTGGTCGATGCCTGAACGGTTGCTCTGGGCCTGCGCCGCAGGATGCGATGTGTCGCCCGTTCGAGGCCACCGGCAAGCCAGCCCCGTCGCCGGAGGGTCTCTCCGATTGCGGGTTGCGGCAGCGAGGACGCGCGCCGGCGCCCATCGACGTCGCCATGGCCACGCGCGAGCATCGTCTTCGGCCGGAAAGCGTCCGTCGAGCCTCGGGCCATGGCGTTGCGCCCCGTGTTCATGGCCCTTCGGCAGTCACTCCGGAGATCCCTGCTCCGACTCAGCCGAGGCCATTCCGCTATCGACGATGTGCGCTTGGACGGTGGCAAGGGCGTCGCTGATGGTCTCTTCTGGCGCCATATTCAGGTATTCCGCGAGCCGCTCCGCCGCGTCGTAGGTGTCTGCCGGAAGTTTTCGGGCATCAAGCTCGGCCACAAAGGCCGCGGCGGCCCCGGCAATCCGTAGGAGGGCTTGCCGCTCGTTCATCAGCATCTCGATTTCAGCCCGAAGCAGCGTGCTTTCCGATAAACCATCTTGATTCATTCTGCTTCCTCTTCAATGGGCCCCGGAAAAACCATCCCGGGTCCTTCTGGGCCTTCGGGTAGGCCCGGTGCTCTGGGAAAGGCCATCATAGTGTATCGTAGCGCACGGGTCTATTCTCCCGTGCGCCGCTTCAGGTGGCGCATCGCCCCGTTTGAAGGTATCTTTGTGGCGAGACATGGGCGTCTGCCCTGGGGGCGCCCAGAAGGAATCTGCGGCATCCGGAATCCGGCCAATCCCGATGCACCGCTAACACGGCGTCTGAGGGCGAATATCGATGCATAGACCGACCTGCGCATGCCCCCCGTAGAATCACCGTGTCAGCAGGTCGACGTAACTTTCATAGCTATAGGTCCGATTCTTCTTCTGCCCGGTAATTTCCTTCACGATGCCGAGGTCGACCAGTTGATTCACCGCCGCGCTGGCTGTAGGGAAGCTCGTGTCCAGAATCTGACGCGCGCGCTCGATATTGAAGCGCGGCATCATCGGAAGTCTCTCGAACAGGCGGTAGGCTGATGGGCCCGACTTTGGCGATTCGAGCAGGTGGCGACGATCCGCTGCCACCTGGCTGGCAATGGCCACAATGCCACGCTCGGCCTCACTTGCCGCGTGGGCAACGCCCTCCAGGAAAAATGCCACCCAGCCCTCCCAATCCCCATCGGTGCGGATGCCGGATAGGCGGCGGTAGTATTCCGTCTGATGCTGCTTAAGATAGGCGCTGAGATATAGCAACGGCTCGGGCAGTAGATGCCAATCCTCAAGCAGCGCGGCAATGAGCAGGCGCCCAATGCGGCCGTTGCCGTCCAGGAAAGGGTGAATGGTTTCGAACTGGGCGTGGATCAGGGCAATGCGCACCAGTGGTGGCAATGCGGGTGAGGTCTCGTGTATGAAATGCTCCATGTCGCCCAACAGACCCGCAACGCGGTCGGCCGGCGGCGGCACGAACACGGCATTGCCCGGCCGGGTACCGCCGATCCAGTTTTGCGAGCGACGCAATTCGCCCGGCTGTTTGGCCGTGCCACGCACACCGTCGAGCAGCAGTCGATGAGCCTCGCACAACAGCCGAACGCTGATCGGAAGTCCTTTAGGGTCGCGCAAATTGTCCTGTACCAGGCGGAATGCTCGTAAGTAGTTGGTAACTTCCTGTACGTCCGCCGTATTGCTAACGGTGAGTCCCGCTTCCTCGTCAAAGAGGTCGACAAGTGTAGCCTGGGTGCCCTCGATCTGGGAGGTGAGTAGCGCCTCCTTGCGGACAGCACCGTAGAGCAGCCAATCCACTGACGGAACCCATCCCGATACTCCAGATAACCGGGCCAGCGCAAGTTCGGCTGTGCGATTGGCATCGACGAATGACTCCACTGCCAGCGAAGGATTGCTCGGTGGCAGCGGGTTCGGCAAGAAGGCTTGGACGGCCTCGCCCGATGTGGTGGAGGTAACGTAATTGCCAGTGGCGCGGTTCACGTTAAAGAGTTCTTGAATTACCTATTGAAATATTAAAGCATGCTTTAATTAAAATCCCAACATTAAAGATGGCTTCAACATGATTGCCCGCTGTGCCAAATCTTTCTGGCGCAGACATTCGCGCAACAAATTCCGGGAATTATTTGCCAGCAGCAAGTCTGCAATTTCCTGCGGGGCTTCTTCTACGATTCTGTACCCCAACGTGTTGGCGCTCGCACTGAATCGCGATCCACCGCCATTTTTATGTCGGATTAAATCGCCGGTGAAATGCATGGGACGGCGAAGGAATGCGGTGGGCATCTGAGCGGGGTCAAGGGCGGGCCGCGCCGTTTGCGGGCCGGCGAAGCGAACCTGCATGGAGCCCGTGCCGAGGACTTGGCTTTGTGGCCGACATCGCACCTGAATGCGTTGTCTTCAACCACGAACGGAGTCAACCATGCAGAAGATGATGATGAACGAAACCGATCTGGCCGCGCGCTGGAATCTCAGTCCCAAGACCCTTCAACGCTGGCGCAGCGAAGGACGTGGCCCCCGATACATGAAGATATCGAAGCGCGTCGTGTACCCCATCGACGAAATCTTCGATTTCGAGTCCCGATCTCTCCACTCGGCAACTTGGGCCAGAGCGACCGGCGTCGTTTTTCCGGACGGATCGAAGCTGGTGGATGCACGCGAGATTTCGTATGTGACTGCGCTACCTTTGTACGTCTTCACGCAGAAACAGGTGCGTGAGGCGTTGGACATCCCGCATCGTCGGGTTGAGAAACTCATCCGCTTCGACTACGGGGAAGTAATAGCTTGGGCCAAACGCTGGTCGCAGGAAGCAGAGGATCAGGGCATCCACGCACAGATCGATCCGGGCGAGCAGCGCAGATCGTTGCAGCAGGCCTTGGCATCGCTGCCCGTCTGACCACCACCCCCGCGCCACCGGTTTACTGACCCACCAGTTCATAGCCGGTGCTGCGCCCGCCGCCGGGCGACTTCTTCAACACGCCCAGGTCCAGTAGTTGGGTGATGTCGCGCAGCGCAGTGTCCGGCGAGCACTTGGCGATGGCCGCCCACTTGCTGCTGGTGAGCTTGCCATCGAAGCCATCGAGCAGACGGTTGAGCAGCTTCACCTGCCGCTCGCTCAGCGGCATACCCGCCCAGCGTTGCCAGAAGCGCGCCTTGACCAGCACGGCATCCAGCGTGGTCTGCGCGCTGGTGATCGCGCGTCCGAGCGTACCGAGGAACCACGATAGCCAGCCGGTGACGTCGAGCGTACCCTTCTGCGTGCGCTCCAGCACGTCGTAGTAGTCCTTGCGCTCGCGCTGGATCTGCGCCGACAGACTATAGAAGCGTTGCGGGCTGCCATCGGCGCGGGCCAGGAACAGATCGCCCACGGCCCGGGCAATGCGCCCGTTGCCATCATCGAAGGGGTGCAGTGTCACAAACCACAGGTGCGCCAACCCAGCTTTGATGAGCATCGGCTCGCCGGTTTCCGCATTCGCCCACGCCAGAAAGCGGGCCGTTTCGTCGGGCAGCACCCCGGCGGGCGGCGCCTGGAAGTGAACCTTGCGCCGCCCCATCGGGCCGGAGATGACCTGCATCGGCCCGGCGGCATCGTCGCGCCACTGGCCGACAGCGATCTTGTTCATGCCCGAGTAGCCGGTCGGGAACAGCGCCGCATGCCAACCGAACAGGCGCTCAGCGGTCAGTGGTTCGACGCTATGGGACGTGGCGCCCAGTACCATCTCGACCACGCCTTCGACGTGCCGATCCACCGGCGCCACTGCACCGATGTCCACGCCCACGCGCCGGGCGATGGACGAGCGCACGGATTCGACGTTCAGCACTTCGCCTTCGATTTCGCTGGTCTTGACCACGTCCTCGGTCAAGGCGGCAAGGCTGGCCTGATTACGCAGCGCTAGCCCCACGTCGGCCAGACGGCCCAGCAACACGCCTTGGGCGCGGCTGACCTCAGTCAGCGGCCGCGTCAGCGCGGACAGGTCATAGCGCCAAGTGGGCCAGTCGTCGGCCTGCCAGATGTAGAGTTTTTCTCCGCTATGCATGCGGAGATTAAACACCCAATTCGCCGCAAGGGCAAGTCATTCTCCGCGTAACGTGCGGCGAATGTGGCGGCTAATCACCGCATCCGGCAGACTCGGTCGTCGCCCGCGGTGTTCCGATTTTTCTCCACAATGCTACATTGAAAGAATACATGGAACATCACTACTGTCCGGCGGATTTTAAAATAAAATCAGTTGGTTGCCAGTCGGCTGGGCTGATTCGTGCAGTATGGCATTTGCAACCAATTGATCCAATGTAATTTTCTCGAAGATATTGGTCTCGATGTTGACGCTCAGCCGGAACGCCTTGATCTGCGTCTCGGTCATGTCGTCGCCGAGCAGCACCGGGACGGTTTCGAGTCCCAGCTTCCTGGCGGCCTTGAGCCGCAAATGCCCATCGATTACCGTGCCGCCGCTCTTGGCCAGAATTGGGACGCGGAAGCCGAACTCACGGATCGCTGCGGCGACGGCATCGACGGCGTGGTCGTTCTTGCGCGGATTCCGCGCGTAAAAAACGAGGCGCGAGATCGGCCAGTGTTCGAGTTGGGCGGGTGGGTGCATCGGGATCCGGAAATAAAAAACCCGCCGAAAGGGCGGGTCACGCGGAGATGGGTGAGGGCAGAGGGGCGCCGAGCTATCGGTCGCACGTCTGTCCAGAAGATAGCTGAAATCGTAACAGAAAACGCCGGATATGTTGCAGGGCGTGGAAGGGCTCGAAACCCTCACCAGCACGCGCTGTTACTATGCCGCCAGCAATGTGCCGCAATTTGCCGCAAATATCTCGCTGAGATTGGTCGCGCCAGGCGACCCAAACGGTTCAGGTGGCCACCCGGGGCCACTGGGTCAAAGAACGGCTTCCAGCCCTTTGCGATCCAGAAGGTTGAGCAGTTTCAAGGACGGGCCGCTGGGATGCTTTTCACCGATTTCCCATTTGCGCACCGTCGACAGGCTCGTGTTCAGAACTGCTGCAAAGACCGCCTGACTCAAATGAAGGTGGTCGCGCAGCGCGCGGATTTTCTCGCTATCATATTCCGGCACCGGCTGAAGGCACAGGACATCGAACTTGCGCATCTTGCGTTTGTCAATGAATCCCAGGCGATGGAGATCACTGGCCGCCTCGTGCACAGCTTCAAAAATTCGGCTCTTGGCCTTAGTTTTTCCGGTCATGGCAAATCTCCTGTAACGAACTGTCTTTGACCGCCTCATCGAGTTGCCGCACCGTTCTGGCGAGCAACTGCTCGGCGAGGTCCTGCAATGCTTCCAGTTCATCGTCCGCGATGTTGGCTCGATCGTTCTTCTCGAAACCGAAGACGAAGAACCACCTGTTCCCCTTGTTGGTCGCAACCAGTGTTCTGGCGCCACCGCGCTTGCCGCGGCCTGCAAGCCCAACACGCTTCTTCACCACGCCACCACCAAGGTCGGCATCGATCAGACCCTGGGCCATCTCCGCCACCGCATTGCACAGTGCACTGTCAGTCAATTCGGTCTTTCGCATCCAGCGACTGAAATGGCGAGTTTTGAAGACTCGTTTCATTTTTCTATTGTGTCACTTAGTGACATACATTGTCCAGGAGTTCCCCCTTGGGTGAATTCAGGTGTGCAGCGACGATCCTCATCGCCCGCTGCCAGCGCCGCCCGGCGGTTGTGCGGTCGCAGCCGAAGCGGCGGGAGATTTCCCGCCAATCGTACTGCTTCGCACGCATCCAGATGAGATGCCGCTGCTCGACCTCCAGCCACTGCACCCATCGCATCGTTTCCAGCATCCGATCGACGGCGTCCGGGCTGGGCGGAAGCGGTCGGTACTCATGCTCGTCGGAGGCGAAGGTTTCCCAGCCTTCGCGCACGAACGCGGGCCAGGTGTTGAAATACCCCTGAACGCGAACCGGTGGAAGGCGCCGGGCGGTCTCCGCCGCCTCCTCAAACCGGGCCGCCACGTCATCTGTGGTCCACTCAGCCAGTTTGTCCGGAATCGCGTCCGCGCCCCGATTGACAGCTCGAACCGCCAGCCCGAAAACCGCGTCGTTGCGTGGGGCGGTGCGAAGATCGCTCTTCGCAAAAACAGAGAACGGAGAGCACTGAGAAAAGAAAAACGGCCCGAATCCGGGTCTTGTGGTCGCCGCCGCTCTTCGCGCGGAACTGGAAGCCCCGCCAGTATTGGCGTACAGCCGAGTGCAAAAATTTTATGTCCTGTTAACCATAACTCTTCCGTTTCATTAACGATATCCTTGCCGCTATAGGCAGGATTTGGGCGAAATTTCGAGGTTGGAGCGAAGAGGTATTAACGATAACTCTGCCGAAAGCGCAAATATTAACTATAAAATCGCCAGAAATTCATTCCATTATAGTTCAATGAGTTGCGCCCAGGCATAGCAGGCCCTTCTTGCGAATTGCATCACAAATAATGTTACCGAAGCGGGGTGGGAAAAAGGATCGTTGCATCAAATTGATGGTTACCAAAGGAACAGAGGTGGCCATCAATGGGAAAGAGCGAGAGGCGCGCATATCTTGA
>JAKAFK010000063.1 GCA_021817985.1 Pseudomonadota bacterium
TTGACCACGTCGGAAACGCGCGGCCGGCTGATATGCAGGATTTGCGCCGCTTCGTCCTGTTTCAGGTGATTGTCCCGGATCCAGGACGCGAGCTCTCCCATCAACTGCTCCTTGAGGGCGCGCGTGTCGTTAATTTGCTTTTGCGACTCAGCTTGATAGCGCGCGGCGTCTTCCGGCGCGAAACCCAGCTCTCCAAACAGGTTGGCGCCAGGCTTCGTCACATGCCGAACCTTGGTATCGATTTCGCTCATTCCTTGGCCTTCCTCTGTTGCGCCACTGACCGATAGCGGGCGGCGGCAATATCCTTGTCGTGCTTCGACGTAGCCTGGGTCTTCTTCTGGAAGCAGTGCAGCACGTAGATCGCCTCGCTGAACTTGGCTACGTACATCACGCGGTAGATCCCGCTGGTCTCCTTGATCCGAATCTCGCGCGCACCGGCGCCGACTTCATCGAAGGGCTTCCAATCGTCCGGATCCAGTCCCGCTTGCACCTTCCCCAACTGGAATCCGGCTTCGCGGCGAGGCTCGTGGGGAAAGTTGAGCAGATCGTCGTAGGACGAACCCACCCAGCGGATTTCCTTATCGTCAGCCATTGTATCAAAGTTTATACATTGTGCGTCTGCAATGCAAATCATCCTCAAGCAGAAAACCACGGTTTTCCGGAGGGCGCTTTTGCTCCTCAAGACGCGCCAGGCAGCCACTTGAAAATGCGGATTAACTCAGTTGATTTAGTCAAAATTACCCAGCTTCCGCAGTTCGGCCTTATGGAAAGCCTTACATAAAGCCGATGAAGAGACATTCTCGGCGCATTGGAAGGGCTCGGCTGGCATATGGTGGCATCAGTCATTTGCGGTTAGAATGGAAAACTTTATACGTAACCGGGGGAAGGTCATGACGCAGTATCGAATCGCGCCGAGCATTCTGTCGGCGAATTTCGCCAAGCTGGGCGAGGAAGTCACGGCGGTGATCGCGGCGGGGGCCGACATTATCCATTTTGACGTGATGGACAATCATTATGTCCCGAACCTCACGATCGGGCCGCTGGTGTGCGAGGCGATTCGTCCTTTGATCACCGCGCCCATCGATGTCCACCTCATGGTGAAGCCCGTCGATCGGATCATCCCCGATTTCGCCAAGGCCGGCGCCGACATCATCACCTTCCATCCGGAAGCCTCCGAGCACATCGACCGCACCATCGGCCTTATTCATGACAGCGGCTGCAAGGCGGGGCTCGTGTTCAATCCGGGCACGCCGCTCAATTACCTGGACCACGTGCTGGACAAGCTCGACATGGTGCTCATCATGTCGGTCAATCCCGGCTTTGGCGGGCAGAAGTTCATTCCCGAGGCCCTCAACAAGCTGCGTGCGGTCAAGTCTCGCATCGAGGCGTCCGGGCGCGACATCTGGCTGGAGATCGACGGCGGCGTGAAAGTCGACAATATTGCCGAAATCGCCGCGGCCGGTGCGGATACCTTCGTCGCGGGTTCGGCGATCTATGGCACCGAGGACTATAAGGCCACGGTCGATGCCATGCGCGCCCAGTTGGCCCGGGCAGGACGCTGAGCCGCCATGGGCCCCGAACCATTGAGCTCGGAAGGTGGGAAGGACTGCGGCGGACTCCCCTTGCAGGCGAGACCGGGTCTTGCGTTTCCCTTGCGCGTCCAGGCGGTGGTCATCGATCTCGACGGCACCTTGCTCGATACCGCCGCCGACATTGCGACCGCGGCGACCCGGATGGCCGCCGATCTCGGCTTGCCGGTTCCCGATGCCGAGGTGGTCAAGACTTACATCGGCAACGGCATCTCGCGGCTCGTCAAGCGGGTGTTGAGCGGCTCGATGGACGGCGAGCCGGATCCCGAGGCGGCCCGGCGGGCGCTCGCCGTTTTCGAGAAGCACTATGCCGCTTGCGTGAGTGCGCAAAGCCGTCCGTACCCGGGCGTCGTGGAGGGGCTGAAGGCCATGCGCTCGGCGGGTTTGCGCCTGGCCTGCGTCACCAACAAGGCGGAGAAGTTTACGCTCCCCTTGCTGCGCGATACGGGGCTGGCCGGGTACTTCGAGGCGGTCGTCTCGGGCGACAGCCTGCCGCGCAAGAAGCCCGATCCCATGCCGCTTCTCCATGTGGCTCAGACCTTTGGGCTGGCGCCCGGAGATCTGCTGCTCATCGGGGACTCGGTCAACGATGTCCAGGCGGCGCGCGCCGCCGGGATGCGTGTCTTTTGCGTGCCCTATGGCTATAATCGCGGGCAGGATGTGCGTGAGCTCGATGCGGATGCGCTCGTGCGCGATGTTGCGCAGGCCGCGACGCTCGTCGTGAAAGGCTTGAAATGATGGATCCCACAGGCGCCGCAGCGGCCCGCCGAAAGGCAGGGCTCGCCCGATGGCGGAAGTCCGGACAGCGCGCGATCGCGTAAGGCGATCGCCTTTTGTGCGCGGGCCCCGCCCCGAGGGCCGCGCGACTGCGGACTTCAATCTCTGTGGGGGTTGGCATGACCGAACAGGAATTCAACGCACTCGTAGGACTGGGTTTCAACCGTATTCCGCTGGTGAAGGAACTGCTGGCGGACCTCGACACACCGCTGTCGGTGTATCTCAAGCTGGCGAACGCGCCTTTTTCATATCTGCTGGAATCCGTGCAGGGGGGGGAGCGCTTCGGCCGCTATTCGTTCATCGGGCTGCCCGCAAAAACCCGCCTGCGCGTGCACGAGCATCTCGTCACCCTTGAGGGGGATGACGGCATTCTCGAGTCGCACGACAGCGACGATCCGCTCGCCTTCGTCGACGCCTTTCTCGACCGCTTCAAGGTGGCGCCCCATCCCGGCCTGCCGCGCTTTTGCGGCGGGCTGGTCGGCTACTTCGGCTATGACGTGGTGCGCTATATCGAACGGCGCCTGAAGAAGAGCCTCAAGGCCGACGAACTCGGCACCCCCGACATCCTGCTGCTCCTGTCGGAGGAACTCGCCGTCGTCGACAACCTTGCGGGCAAGCTCTACCTCATCGTCTATGCGGACCCCTTCGAGCCGGACGCGTTCGCCGCAGGGCAGATGCGCCTCAATGCGCTGGCCAGGCGCCTCAGACAGCCGGTCGCAAGTCCCCGCGAAGCGCGCCCGCAGGATGTGGATGCCCGCTCGGAATTCGGGCAGGAGGCGTTCGAGGCGGCGGTCGTGCGTGCCAAGCGCTATATTACGGACGGCGACATCATGCAGGTCGTGCTCTCCCAGCGCATGAGCAAGCCCTACGACGCATCGCCGCTTTCCCTTTACCGGGCGCTGCGCACGCTCAATCCGTCCCCTTACATGTTCTATTTCGACATGGGGGGCTTCCACGTCGTCGGTGCCTCTCCCGAGATCTTGGTGCGCAAGGAAGGCGAGGACATCACCGTGCGCCCGATCGCCGGAACCCGTCCCCGGGGGATTACGCGCGAAGCCGACGAGCGGTTGGCGGACGAGCTGTTGGCCGATCCCAAGGAACGCGCCGAGCATGTCATGCTGATGGACCTGGGGCGCAACGACTTGGGCCGGGTGGCCGAGGTGGGCTCGGTCAGGGTGACCGAGCACATGATCATCGAACGCTATTCCCATGTCATGCACATCGTCTCCAACGTTGAGGGGCGCTTGAAGTCCGGGCAACGGGCGATCGACGTGCTTCGGGCGAGCTTCCCGGCAGGGACGGTCTCCGGCGCCCCGAAGGTGCGCGCCATGGAAATCATCGATGAGCTCGAGCCCACCAAGCGGGGGGTGTATGCGGGGGCCGTCGGTTACCTGGGATTCAACGGCGACATGGACGTCGCCATCGCCATCCGGACTGCGGTGATCAAGGATTCGACGCTCTATGTGCAGGCGGGTGCGGGCATCGTCGCCGATTCCGTGCCCGCAAGCGAATGGATCGAAACCCAGAACAAGGCGCGCGCGGTGCTCCGCGCGGCGCAGATGGCGCAGGCGGGTTTCGACGAAATGGTCGAGGACTAGACCTGCGGCCGGCGCCAGACGTGCGGGCCGATGGCTCGAACGGCTCCGCGAGGCGCTTCCTTCGGCGCCACCGCGTCGCTGCAGACCTTTGCGCCGGTTGTCCCTGCCGCACTGAATAAGGATAGATGGATCATGCTCCTGATGATCGACAACTATGATTCCTTCACCTACAACCTGGTGCAATATTTCGGGGAACTGGGGACGGAAGTGCTCGTGCGCCGAAACGACGAGATCGGCCTGGACGAGGTGGCGGCGCTGGCGCCCGCGCATATCGTGATCTCGCCCGGGCCTTGCACGCCCAACGAGGCGGGCATCTCCGTTCCTCTCATCCGGCGCTTCGCCGGTCGTATTCCGATCCTCGGCGTATGCCTCGGACACCAGGCCATCGGGCAGGCCTTCGGCGGGCACATCGTGCATGCGCGGCAGGTGATGCACGGCAAGACATCCGAGATCTTTCACCATGACGTCGGCGTCTTCAAGGGGCTGCCCAACCCTTTCGAGGCGACCCGCTACCATTCGCTGGTGATCGAGCGGGACACCCTGCCCGAGGTACTGGAGATCACGGCCTGGACGAGCGATGAGGAGATCATGGGGGTTCGGCACAAGACGATGGCGGTGGAAGGCGTGCAGTTCCATCCGGAATCGATTCTCACCCAGCACGGACATGAGATGCTGGAGAACTTCCTGAAAGGGGCGCGACCTTGAGCCCGCAGGCGGCCCTTCAGACCCTCCTGGACAAGCGCGACCTGTCGCGCGACGACATGCTGTCCGTCATGCGCCAGATCATGGGGGGCGAACTGACGCCCGTCCAGATCGCCGGCCTTCTCGTGGGCCTGCGCGCGAAGGGCGAGACGGTCACGGAAATCGCGGCGGCGGCGACGGTCATGCGGGATCTGTCCACGAAGGTGCCCGCCTCGCATCTCGGGCATCTGGTCGACACCTGCGGCACGGGGGGCGATGGGGCGCATACGTTCAACATCTCGACGGCGGCCGCCCTCGTGGCGTCGGCGGCGGGCGTTCGGGTGGCGAAGCATGGCGGGCGCTCGGTCTCCAGCACGTGCGGCAGCGCGGATGTGCTCGAGGCCCTTGGCGTCAAGGTGGATCTCGATCCGCAGAAGGTTGCGGCCTGCATCGAGACGCTTGGCGTGGGGTTCATGTTCGCGCCCGCCCACCACAGCGCCATGCGCTTTGCCGCGCCCGTGCGGCGCGAACTTGGCGTGCGCACGCTGTTCAACCTGCTGGGCCCCATGACGAATCCGGCGGGCGCCAGCAATCAGGTGATGGGGGTCTTCCACCGCGATCTGGTGGCGAAGCTTGCGGCCGTGCTGCAGGCGCTGGGCAGCCGCCACGTGATGGTCGTGCACGCCGCGGATGGCCTGGACGAGATCTCGCTGGGCAGCGAGACCTTCGTGGCCGAACTTCGGGATGGGGTCATTCGTGAATATGCCTTGACGCCCGAGGCGTTTGGGCTGGCGCGGCAGCCTTCGGAGCGGCTCGCGGTGCATAACCCCGACGAAGCGGTGGCGCTGTTGCGTGCATCGCTCGCCGGTGAGCCCGGACCCGCGCGCGACATCGTCGCGTTGAATGCGGGCGCCGCGATCTATGTGGGCGGGGTCTGCGCTTCCCATCGCGAAGGCGTGCAGCGGGCGTTTGAGGCGATCGACTCCGGGAAGGCCTCGGCGAAGCTTGATGAGCTTGTTTGCCTGACGAACGCACTCTAGGGCAAGGGCGCCTCGCGCGGCTGTTCGGCTTCCAGGGATGCCTGCCGGCGCAGCGGATCCGGCGGGCGAGCCGCTTTTTTTCATTGAGGATGCGATGTCCGATATTCTGAACAAGATTCTGGGCGTAAAGAAAGATGAAGTGGCCGCGGCCCGGAAATCGCGTTCACTCGCGAGCGTGCGGCACGACGCGGAACACGGCGAGCCCGCGCGCGACTTCGTGGGTGCGCTGCGCGCAAGGATCGCCCAGGGGCGGCCTGCGGTGATTGCCGAGATCAAGCGGGCGAGTCCCAGCAAGGGGCTCATCCGGGCGGACTTCGATCCCGCCGCCATTGCCCGCTCTTACGAAGAACATGGTGCGGCCTGCCTGTCGGTGCTCACCGACCAGCAGTTCTTTCGCGGGGCCCTTGCGTTCCTGGCGCAGGCGAGGGGCGTTTGCAGCCTCCCGGTGCTTCGCAAGGACTTCATGCTCGATCCTTATCAGGTCTATGAAGCGCGTGCCGCGGGCGCGGATGCCATCTTGCTCATCGTGGCCGCGCTCGACGGGAGTCAGCTCCAGGATCTGGAAGCGCTCGCCCACGAGCTGGGGCTCGCCGTGCTGGTCGAGGTGCACGACGGCCCCGAGCTTGATCGCGCGCTGTCGCTGGCGTCACCGCTCGTCGGGGTCAACAACCGCAATCTGCGCACGTTTGAGACGACGCTGGCAACCACGCTGGACCTGCTGCCGCACATTCCGGAAGGCCGGATCGTGGTCACCGAGAGCGGGATCCTGGCCCGTGAGGACGTGGCGCTCATGCGCTCGCATGGCGTCAACGCATTCCTGGTCGGGGAGGCGTTCATGCGGGCAGCGGATCCGGGCGGCGCGTTGAAAGAACTGTTTGCATGAAACCTGGTGTTGTAAAAACACAACACAAAAATATTATTTGTTGCGAAATTCTCTAAAAAACCTTGTCAGGCGTTTTGGCTCTTTGGCAGAATGGCCTCAACTTCTCGCAGGAGAGGTTGAGGCTTAAAGAAGCTTTGAGTTTTGCGCAGCGCATACTCTAGAAGTCAAATATCAAGGAGAAACGCATGAACAAGAAATTGCTTGCTGTGGCCGTTGCAAGCGCGATCGCACTGCCTGTCGCCGCGCACGCCGACACCAGCAACGTGACGATTTCCGGCTACTTGAACATGTCCGTCAGCAGCCTGAAGGGCAAGTCCGCTCCGACCGCCACGGACAATTCCAGCATGACCAACGTGTCCAGCAACGCCTCCAACATCGTGCTGGCCGGCAAGGAAGACCTGGGCAACGGCTATGCGGCGATCTGGCAGGTCCAGACCTTCATCTCCTTCGGCGGCACGGGTAATACCGATACCGTCAATACCGATGGCCTGTCGAACGGCACCAGCTATGTCGGTATGGCGACCCCGTTCGGTGCATTGGTTGCGGGCAAGTCCGACACCCCGATGAAGACCCTGAGCCGCAAAGTTGATCTCTTCAACAACGAACTCGGCGATTCTCGTGGCGCCCTTGACTCCTACTCCAATTGGGACCTGCGTACCAACAACGCGGTGGCCTACATCAGCCCGAACTTTGGCGGCCTGACCGTCACTGCGGCCTATGTCACGAACTGCACGAGCTGCGGCGTCCCTGTCGGCACGGATGGGTTTACGGCCGCCAACAGCGTCAATGACCTGAGCGCCTACTCGCTGAACGCCTTGTATTCCAACGGCCCGATTTTCGCGGGTGTGGCTTATGAAAACCACAATTTCAAGGGTGCGAGCGTCGGCGCGACCTCCAATCCTGACGCATGGCGTCTGGCGGGCGGCTACGACTTTGGAATGTTCAAGGTCGTCGCGCTGTGGCAACGGCAAAGCAACATCGGCGGCGGCACCAAGAGCGCCAACACCTGGGGCCTGGGCGGTTCCTTCAATGCGACGCCTGATAACGTCCTGAAGGCGCAGTACTACCGTGCCAATGACGAGAGCGGCGTGTCCAATTCCGGCGGCGCTGTGTGGGCCCTCGGCTACGACCACCTCATGTCCAAGCGGACGACGCTTTATGTCAACTACGCGCAAGCGCAAACGCACGCGGCGACGGTTGGCATCACCCCGTTTGGTGGCGGCTTCGGCGACAACCCCGGGATCGTGGAAGGTCAAAGCGCGCATGGCTTCGGCGTCGGCATGATCCACACGTTCTAATTTGGCTTAATAACAAGAAGCTGAGTTAGCATCGTTTCGGCGGGCGCCTTCGGGCGCCCGTTTTTGTTTCTGCGTGACCCGTCTTCGTGCGAGCGGGTGCGTGCGTCCGGGGTGCGTTCTCGGCGCGGGCAGGGGGGCGCCCTTGCAATGCAGAAGACCCGCTGTTATTGTGGTCTGGGTCCGGCCAGTCGAAGACTGCCGCGCTCGGCGATCCTGTCTTTGATTCCCATGGCGTGGCGCCTCACGGGCCAGGCTTTGAGCTCGCTGATTTTCGTTCCCGATTCTGCCGGTAAAACTGTCCATGTACTCCTCGGAAAGCGACGCTCTCCTTGCTGAGGCGAATCGTTGCGTGGCCTGCGGATTGTGCGTCCCGAAGTGTCCAACCTACCGCCAGACGCTCTCGGAATCCGATTCGCCGCGCGGCCGCGTGATGCTCATGAAGGGCATGCTGGAAGGACAGCTGCCTCTCAGCGCGCGTTTTGTCCAACACATCGAATTGTGCCTCACGTGCCGTGCCTGCGAGCGGGCGTGCCCTTCGCGCGTCGCCTTCGGGCCGCTGGTGGACGGGGTGCGCGAACGCATCGAACACACGCTGCGCCCTCGCCGGCCCTGGTCGGTTCGGCTGTTGAAGCGCTTCGTCACGACGCCGGCACGGTTGCGCCTGCTCTCAAGGGGCGCAGGCTTGTTGTCTGGCGCGAGGCTAGGGCGCCGAATGGGCCTTCCCGGGAACCCGGAGGCTTCGGCCAGGGGCGCGCATGCACCGACGCGATTGAATTATCCTGCACGAGAGCCGGCACGAGGCCAAGTATCGCTGTTTCTGGGCTGCGTGGCCCGCGCGTGGGACGCCGAGACACTCTCGGCGAGCGTTTTTCTGCTCAATCGCCTCGGCTACACCGTAGTGGTGCCCCCTGGACAGGTCTGCTGCGGTGCATTGCATCAGCACACGGGGGAACTTGCGCAGGCCCGCGCGCTCGCTCAGCAAAATCAGTCCGTTTTTGCGGCGGCGGGCCTTCCTGTCATCTCGACGGCGTCGGGCTGCGGGGCTACGCTGTCCGAGTATGGCGGGGAGGGTTCGGCGCACGCCTTCACCCACGCCGATATCCATGCCTTTCTGGAACGGGCGGAAGGATGGGAGGGCATTGAACTGGCCCCGCTGTCCGCGACCGTCGCCGTCCACGAGCCGTGCACGCTTCGCAATGTCTTGCGCGGGGAATCGCATGTCTACCGGCTGCTGGGGCGCATTCCCGGCGCCCGCATCGTGCCTCTCGAGGGGAACGATCAGTGCTGCGGGGCAGCCGGAACGTACTTCCTGACGCAGCCCGACATGGCGGGGCGGCTGCGGGATGATAAAATAGAAGCAATTGTGCGAAGCGGCGCGACGTACGTGGTCAGCGCGAACGTGGGTTGCCGGCTTTGGCTGGCGCAAGGGCTTGCCGCGCGCGGACTCGCCATTCCGGTTGTGCACCCTGTCACGCTGATCGCACGTACTCTGGGATTTGAAGGACGATGCTAGATCTCGACCGAATCATCATGCATTTCGATCAGGGGTTGCGTACCCTGTTTGCGCCGGCGCGCACGCTGCGCGGCGTGCCCGGCGACGAATTGCCCGAGCATCCCCTGTCGGAGGAGGAGCGCCACCTCGCCGGCGCGCTGATGCGCGTGAATCATGCGGGGGAGGTGTGTGCCCAGGCCCTCTATCAGGGCCAGGCGATGACGGCGCGCGAGCCCCGGATCCAGACGGCGCTGGAACAGGCGGCCTGGGAGGAAACCGAGCATCTCGCGTGGTGCGAGCGACGCATCGAGGCCCTGGGTGGGCGCAAAAGCGCCTTGAATCCCTTGTGGTATGGCGCATCGCTCGCCGTCGGGGCCGCGGCCGGGGCGCTCGGCGACAAGTGGAACCTGGGATTTCTGGCAGAGACCGAACGGCAGGTGGAGCGCCATCTTGATCGCCACTTGGCCCGCCTGCCGCGCGAGGACGCCAAAAGCCAGGCGGTCTTGCAGCAGATGAGGCTCGACGAGCGGGGCCACGCCGACACCGCGCGCTCCCTGGGGGGCGCGGACCTGCCGCTGCCCGTGAAGCTCGTCATGAAACTCACCTCCAAGGTCATGACCAAGACCGCGTTTTGGGTTTAGGGTCCCGGCGCGACGAGGGCGGTTTCAGTCTTCGACAATCTCGAAGTCGTGCGTGACGGCGGCGGTTTTCCCCAGCATGATCGAGGCCGAGCAGTATTTTTCCGCCGACAGGTGGATCGCGCGCTCGACCTGCTCGGGCTTCAGGTTCTTCCCCTTCACGATGAAGTGGAAGTGGATGCGGGTGAATACCTTGGGATCCGTTTCGGCACGTTCCGCCTCGATTTCCGCGACGCAGTCGGTGATTTGCTGGCGCGCTTTTTTCAGGATGTGCACGACGTCGAAGGACGTACATCCGCCCGTGCCGATCAAAACCGCCTCCATCGGGCGCAGCCCCATGTTCTGGCCGCCGACCTCGGGCGCGCCGTCCATCAAAACCGAGTGCCCGCTTTCCGATTGTCCCAGGAACGACACCCCCTCCACCCATTTGACGCGTGCATGCATGGCCTGATTCCCCCTGTTCTTGTCGCCCAATGGTAGCAGATTCGGCCGCCGGCGGGGATCTCGGCTGGGACCCGGGGGAATGCTTCGAAAGGGGCTGTGCGAGGCTGGCGCGGCGGGCGATCAGGAAGCGCTGCCCTCGGGGCTGACGACGACCCGGTTGCGCCCGCTTTTCTTGGCGCCATAGAGGGCGAGGTCGGCGCGGTGCAGGAGCTGCTCGACATCTTCGTCGCGGTCGATCTCCGCGACACCGATGCTGACGGTCAGGTGGATCGTCTCGTCATCGGCAGGAATGGCCAGACGTTCGACGGCCACGCGCAGCCTTTCGGCCAGCTCGCATGCGCCGGTCGAATCGGTTTCGGCGAGCAGCACGGCAAATTCTTCGCCCCCGAGACGCCCGAAGGCATCCGCGCTGCGCAGCTTTTCCTGGATGGCATGGGTCACGGCGGCCAACGCGACGTCTCCCGCTGCGTGGCCGTACGTGTCGTTGACCCCTTTGAAGAAATCGACGTCCAGCATGAGCAGCGCCAGGGAGCGGCCATAGCGCCGCGAGCGCTCGAACTCCCGCTGCGCCAGCGTCATGAAGCGGCGCCGGTTGGCGATCCCCGTCAGCTCGTCCGTCGTGGCGAGATATTCGAGCTGGGCGCGGGTTTCCTCTTCGGCGAGGGTGGAACCGACCCAGCGCCCCAGAAGACGCATGAATTCGCGGTCCGCCTCGGTGAACTCGCGCGGAAACGGCGCGGCGGAGGCGAAGCCCAGCACGCCGTAGATGCGCCCGTGCACGTCCAGGGGGACGCCGATGTAGGCTGCCCAGGGCCGCAGGGGGGCGGGAGGTACGCCCGCGGGCGCGCCGTTCCTGAGGGCACGGATGGCGAGGACGCCCTTCTCCTGAAGCGGCGAGCAACACGTGTCCAGCGTGCCGACGCGGGTGCCCTTCCCCTCAGGGCATACGGATCCGACGCATTCTTCGACGATGAACGCGTTGTCCGTCGTGCGGCTCATGACGCCGATCTCGAGCCCCAGGTGGTGGCGGGCCTTGTCGAGGGCCAAGGCGATTTTGCGGTCCTGGCCGAGGTCGCTCAAGGTGGCCAGTTCGCTCAGGAGGCGCAAGCTGTTGTTGGTGAACGTGAGCTGATCCTGCACGGCCTTGGCCTCGGTCACGTCGCGGAAGACATTGACCGCGCCCCGGATCGTGCCGTCCTGGATGATCGGCGTCGAGGTGTATTCCACGGGAAATGACGAGCCGTCGCGCCGCCAATACAATTCATCGTGGATGCGCCGCGTTTGCCCATCGCGCAGGGTATGCAGAATCAGGCACTCCGCGGCAGGATAGGCCGAGCCATCGGGGCGGTGATGGTGCGTTTCCTCATGCAAGTCGAGTCCCGCGCCGTCGTTTTCCCAGCCGAACATGGCTTGCGCCGCCGGATTGCTGAACATGACGCGGCCCCGCGGGTCAATGCCGCAGATGCCTTCGCCGGCCGAGGCGAGGATGAGTTCGCTGCGCAGTCGGGCCGCCTCGGACTCGGCCCTCGCCTGCTGCAAGGCGGCCATGTAGCTCGCCGCCTTGCGCGAGGCGACCTCGCGGGCGATAAGGCGCTGGCGGAATCCCCGCAAGAAAAGGCCGCTGACCAGGAGGGTCCCGAGCACGAAAAACGCCGCATAGAGCGTGACGACGACGGCCTCACGTCGCCAGGCCGCGAGCGCATCCTGATCGGCGATGCCGACGACGACCAGAAGCGGGAGCCCGGGGATACGGCGGAAGGCCAGTGTCCGCAGCACCTGGTCGGCGCCCGAGTGCGTGTGATAGACGGCCCACTGCTTGCCTGCGGCGAGGAGCGACAGCAACATCGGAGCGACCGTCGCCCGACCGAGCACGCGCCCGTTCGGGGCGATGGGCGTGTGACGGGCGAGGATCTCCAGATGACCGTCGTCGATCTGAAAGAGGACGACCACGCCGTGCGCCCCGACGTCGATCTCGGACAGCCGATGCAAAAGGTCCGCCGCCGGGATGGAAGCGACCACGACACCGCCCAGCGCGCCGTCGGGGGCCGTGAAACGGCTCGGCACCAGGAGGACCCATTGCCCGGCCCGGCGCCCTTGGACCGGATGCTCAATGAAGACTCGCGGCTCGGCGTGGGTGCGCGCATAGGCGAAGAAGGGGCGACCGGTGACCCGGGGCGCGGGCAGCGCCAAGCGGTGAGCCGAATAGCGCACCCGTCCTTGTGCATCGGCCAGGCACAGACCCCTGGCCTGAGGCAGGCGCGCCGCCGCGCGCCTGAGGAAAGCGGTCATGGCGGGTCCGTTCCAGCCGCCGCTGGCGAGTTCCCGCCTCGCTTCATCGCCGACATTCTGCAAGGTCAGGGTGATGTCTCCCATGAGGCCGCCGACATCCGCCGCGAGAATCGTCGAAAGATTCTTGACATTGACCTCGGTCTGACGGCGGTAGAGCTCCCTGCTCTGATGGAGCGTGTAGACCGCGAGGCCGATGACGAAGAGGTTGAGCGACAGGACGCCTGCAAGGGTGCCGGCCAGCACCCGACCGAAGGTCGAGCGTCGCGCAGGGGCCGTCCGGCCCGTGTCGGCAGCGTTGGACGATGGTGTCACGTTTTCCCCTGGCTCGCCCTTCTGGCCGCCCGGCTTTCGCGAGTGGGGCGCAGTCGTTTGAAGAGAGTCGGATCCTTTATCGAAATATATAGTATTACAAGGGGCTATGCCGTACCGGACCCTCAGGGCGCTACGCTGCATCGGCAGACGCGACGAGCCAGGAGCAGCGGATCGAACCGCCAGGAACGCCCCTCGACTGCGGTGCTGGCCGCGCCTCCGGGAGTCCGGATCATGAGGGAGGGGATGCGAAACTTGCGTATTAGATGCTTATATTCTAGGATGCTTATACATGGTGAACGTTTGATTGCTCAGGCGTTCGCGATGTGTCTCCTCCATCCTCCTCTTTGGTGGATTCGGCGCGGTCATATTTGAACCGCGCCTTTTTTATGCCTGGGCGGGGCATCGAGAACATCGCAGCGACCGGGCGGCCGCGCTGGAACGCCGACTGTGTTGGCGGCGCAGGCGTTTGGCGCCGTTTCTGGTAAGATTAACTGTAGGGTGCCCGGCCGCCATGACCCTGATCGCCGGAAGGCACAGTATCAATCTTTCATTGACAGCGGCCGACATCTCCGCATAAAATGCCGCTCTTTCTCTAAAGACATTTGGTTACCGGGGTTTCACCATGAAAACCTTTTCTGCAAAACCGCACGAAGTGAAGCGGGACTGGTACGTGGTCGACGCCACGGACAAGGTGCTCGGGCGTTTGGCTTCCCAGATCGCCCACCGTCTTCGCGGAAAGCATAAACCCGAATTCACGCCGCACGTTGATACCGGCGATTATATCGTGGTCGTCAACGTCGAGAAGCTTCGCGTCACCGGCAACAAGGCTCAGGACAAGATGTATTATCGTCACAGCGGCTATCCGGGCGGGATCTTCGAGACCAACTTCGCCAAGCTGCAGGCGCGCTTTCCGGGACGTGTGCTGGAAAAGGCCGTCAAGGGCATGCTGCCGAAGGGCCCGTTGGGCTATGCGATGCTGAAGAAGCTCAAGTGCTACAAGGGGGGCGAGCATCCGCACACGGCGCAACAGCCCAAGGCATTGGAAATCTAAGGACGCGAAGCGATGATCGGAAAATACCACTACGGAACCGGACGGCGCAAGGAAGCGGTGGCCAGGGTCTTCATCAAGCCGGGGCGCGGCAACATCGTCGTCAATGACAAGCCGGTCGACGTTTACTTCTCCCGCGAGACGGGCCGCATGGTCGTGCGCCAGCCGCTGGAGCTCACCAAGAATCAAAGCGCCTTCGACATTCTCGTCAATGTGGAAGGTGGGGGCGAATCCGGACAGGCGGGCGCTGTTCGCCATGGCATCACCCGTGCGCTGATCGAATACGATCCGACCCTGAAGACCGTCCTGCGGAGCGCCGGCTTGGTGACTCGGGATGCGCGGGAAGTCGAACGCAAGAAAGTCGGCCTGCACAAGGCCCGCCGACGCAAGCAGTTCTCCAAGCGCTAGGCGGCGTTGCAGCTGCGCCACGAAGCCGCCTCCGGGCGGCTTTTTTATCGACGAAAGAACCTCGGGCCTCATCGGTCCATCTGCTCCCCTGTGCGGACTGCAGGCATGTCCGTCGCTTGGAACGCGGGAGCGTCTTCGCGAGGACTCATGGATGGTCAGAATCGGCATTGTCGGCGGCACCGGATACACCGGCGTGGAGCTGCTCAGGCTTCTCGCGCAACATCCCCAGGCTGAACTCGTCTGCATCACCTCGCGCAAGGAGGAGGGGATGGCGGTCGCGGACATGTTTCCGAGCCTGCGGGGACGTGTGGACCTCAAGTTCAGCGCCCCGCAGTCGGCCTCTCTCGGCGCGTGCGACGTGGTGTTCTTTGCGACGCCCAACGGCATCGCGATGGAACAGACCCGCGCGTTGGTCGACGCGGGCGTGCGCGTGATCGATCTGGCGGCCGACTTCAGGATTCGCGACGTGACGGTCTGGGAGCAGTGGTACGGCATGAAGCACGCCTGCCCGGATCTCGTCGAGGAAGCCGTCTACGGATTGCCGGAAGTGAACCGGGAAGCCATCCGCCGGGCGCGCCTGGTGGCCAATCCGGGCTGCTATCCGACAGCGGTTCAGCTGGGCTTCCTGCCGCTGATCGAGGCGGGCGTGGTGGATGCCGGAATGCTCATCGCCGATGCGAAATCAGGCGTGAGCGGGGCAGGGCGCAAGGCCGAGGTCCACACGCTCTTTGCCGAGGCCTCGGACAACTTCAAGGCATATGGGGTGGCGGGCCACCGCCATCTTCCCGAAATCCGCCAAGGACTCGCCCGCGCGGCCGGGGTGCCGGTGGGGCTCACCTTCGTGCCGCATCTTACGCCCATGATCCGGGGCATTCATGCGACCCTGTACGCGCGCCTGACCAGGGAAGTCGACTTGCAGTCGCTTTTTGAGACGCGCTATCGGGGCGAACCTTTCGTCGACGTGCTGCCCGCCGGTTCCCATCCCGAGACGCGCTCCGTGCGCAGTGCCAATACCTGCCGCGTGGCGGTCCACCGGCCGCAGCAGGGCGATGTCGTCGTCGTCTTGTCGGTGATCGACAATCTGGTCAAGGGCGCCTCCGGACAGGCGGTTCATAACATGAACCTGATGTTCGGCCTGCCCGAGCGCACCGGGCTGGATCAGCTGCCTCTCATGCCGTGAGGTTTGCCTCACGCCGTGGAATGGACTATGCTGTGGCGAAGCAGGCAGGTCGCAGAAGACGGTGCCCCTGAGTCGAGCGCGGAGCACGAGGGGGCGGGGGAAGGAACTTCGCGCCAGAGCCTCGGGTCTTATCGGAAGTTCTGGTGAGCCCACCGTTGGGCCGCCCAGTGACCGGCGCATCGCAGGCCGTTTGACCTGCACTCGTCCGGGACCGCATAATGCGCTTTTGAAGCTATCTTAAGGAGTCTGACAATGAATGCTGCAACCGACATGGGAAGCCCGCTGATCTTTACCGACAGCGCCGCGACCAAGGTGCGCCAGTTGATCGAAGAGGAAGGCAACCCCGATCTGAAGCTGCGCGTCTTCGTGACCGGCGGGGGATGTTCCGGTTTCCAGTATGGCTTTACCTTTGATGAGACGACCAACGAAGACGACACGTCGATGGAAAAGAACGGCGTGACGCTGCTCATCGACCCCATGAGTTTCCAGTATCTGGTCGGCGCCGAGATCGACTACCAGGAAGGCTTGGAAGGCGCGCAGTTCGTCATCAAAAATCCGAACGCGACGTCCACTTGCGGTTGCGGTTCCTCGTTTTCCGCCTAGACGGTTCGCTCTCAGCAGTACCTTCCGCAAGGCGCCTCTGGCGCCTTTGTTTTGTGCGCCGCCTCAATCCGCGAGGCCCTGGCCCGATCCGCCTTCGGCGCGGTGGATGGCTCCCAGCACGCACGGATGACGCGCCCCGGTGACTGCGGGGAGGTTGCCCGGCTCCCCATGCAGCGTTTGCCGCGCCAGCCATGCGAAGGCAAACGCCTCGACCCAGTCCGCATCCACACCGAGATCATCCGTGAGCCTAACCGGCGTGGCGGGCAACACCTGGGCAATCGCGTCGCGCAAGGCCTGGTTTCTCGCGCCTCCGCCACATAAGTAGATTTCCCGGCTCCCGCGGCAGTGGGTCGTAAGGGCCTGCGCGATGGCGCGTGCGGTGAGCGCGAGCAGGGTCGCTTGCACGTCGGCCGGCGCCTCCTGGCCTTCCAGATGGGACATGAGCCAGGGCAGACTGAAGGTTTCGCGCCCGGCGCTCTTGGGGGGCGGCTCGGCGAAGAACGGATGGGCCTCCAATGCCTGGAGAAGGCGAGGCAGAACCCGCCCTTGTGCGGCCCAGGCCCCGTTCTCATCATAGGTCTTCCCCAACTGCCGGAACGTCCAGGCATCCATGAGCAGGTTGCCGGGCCCGCAGTCGAACCCGCTCACCCTACCCCCAGGCGGCAGGTCGGTCAGATTGGCGATGCCGCCGATGTTGACGATGACCCGATGCACGGGGGCGCCGAACATGGCGGCGTGAAAGGCGGGGACGAGCGGCGCGCCCTGACCACCGGCCGCGATGTCGCGGCTTCTGAAATCGGCGACCGTGGTGATTGCCGTGAGCTCGGCCAGCAGCGCGGCATTGCCGAGTTGCACCGTATAGCCGGCCTCCGGGCGGTGCCGGATCGTCTGGCCATGACAGCCGATGGCCTGCACTCGCGAGGGCGGCAGGCCGTGCCGGCCAAGGAGATCCAGGACCGCTTGGGCATAATGCCGCGCGAGCTCGTTGGCCATGAGGGCAGCCGCGTGCAGTTCATCCAGACTCGGCGTGTGCAGACGCAGGAGCCGCTCGCGCAGGGATTGCGCATAGGGAATGAAATGGGTGGCTTCCAGGCGCGGACGGCCCGTGCCGAACGCCGCCAGCGCGCAGTCGATGCCGTCCAGGCTGGTGCCCGACATGAGCCCGACATAGTATTCCGGCTGGGCGACCATGGCGGTGCGGAGGCCTCGCGCGGCGGCGAACGGTTAGTCGATGCTCGCGACGCTGATATTGCGCAGGACGCCCAGACTCGCCTCGAGCGGGCGCGTGGTCGCGAGGAAGGCGGTCCGAACCCCGGCCGCGATGGGGCGGGCGTTGGGCAGCCGGACCGTCATGGGATTGCGCGCAACGCCGTCGACGCGCACTTCGTAGTGCAAGTGGGGGCCAGTTGCCCACCCCGTTTCGCCGACGTAGCCGATGACTTCGCCCCGATGCACGCGCATGCCCCGACGCAGGCCCTTGGCGAATCGGGACATGTGGGCGAATGCCGTGCTGTAAGGGGGTTCGTTGTCGATCACGACAATGTTCCCATAGCCCGTCTCCTGCCCGGCGAAGGCCACCGTGCCGTTTGCGGTGGCATGGATGGGTGTGCCGATGGGGGCACCGAAATCAACCCCCGCGTGCAAGGCCCACCGATGCACGACCGGATCGAAGCGCATGCCGTAGGGGGAGGTGATGTCGGTGTATTGTAAAGGGAAACGCTGGAAGGCCACGCCCCAGGCATGGCCGCTCGGGGTGTAATAGCCTCCCTGCCCGTTCTTGTCCTGGAAATAGACCGCACGGTAGTCCTTGCCGCGATGGACGAGTTCCGCCGCCACGATATGACCAAGGGCCACGAGCTGGCCCTGATAGTCCAGCCGTTGGTAGATGAGCGCGAAATGGTCGCCGGGCTGGAAAGGCTGCTTGAAATCGACCTTGGTCGAGAAGATCTCGACCATCTGCCGAGCGATCCGGCTGGGAACGCCGGCGGCGTCCAGCGCGCCATAGTACGAAGTATCAATGTTGCCCGCGCATCGCACGAGGGTCGGCTTGAGCGCGACCGGGGTGGACGTCGCGGTGAAGGCGTTGCCTTTTCGCTGCACCACGAGCAGATGGTTGTCGGCAGTGAGGTACTGGAGCGCGAGGAGCCGTCCGTCGGCGGACGTCTGGGCCGTGAAGGTCCGCCCGGGCGCGAGCTCGAACAGGGGTTGCGCCTGCGGGGCGGTGTCGACGAATCGAAGGAGGGACGGGTCGTGGACGTCGAGGCGGCTCAACACGTCGGCGAGGGTATCGCCGTCTTCGATGCGGGCCTCGTCCCAATAGACGCCGCTAGGGGCATTGTCGGCGGAGGCTTGGAGCGCGGGCGAAGGCAAATGCTGGATGACCGTCTCGATGCTGATGGGCGCGGTCTGCGTGTCCGGCGCCGTGCCGAAGGCGACGGCGACGCCGAGGAAGGGGACGATCGCCAAGGCGACGAGCCAGGGCAGCTTCGGTTTCGGCTCGTGCGGCTTTTGCGCTAGAATAGCGCCCCTGTCCTCATTCATTTCTGTCGAACCCCGTGCTGTTTTACTGTAGCGGAACTTTAGCAGAAAAGTGAGGGATCGCCAAACGGCCGCCCGTGGCCCGCCGCGGGTCTTGGACGGATTTGTCCGGTCGGACGTGTTGACGCATAAGGATCGCAAGGACCATGTTGGCCATCGATGAGGCGCTCGCGCTCATAAAAAGAGGCTGCGACGAATTGCTCGTGGAATCCGAGCTCAAGGAAAGGCTCAGCCTCGGACGGCCGCTGCGCATCAAGGCGGGATTCGATCCTACGGCGCCCGATCTTCATCTGGGGCACACGGTGCTGCTCAACAAGCTGCGTCAGTTCCAGGCGCTCGGACACGAGGCGATTTTTCTGATCGGCGACTTCACCGGGATGATCGGCGACCCGACGGGCAAGAGCGCCACGCGCAAGGCCCTGACCCGCGATGACGTGATCGAGAACGCGCGCACCTACGAGGCGCAGATCTTCAAGATCCTCGACCCGGAAAAAACGCTGGTGATGTTCAATTCGAGCTGGATGGGCGAGATGAGCGCGGCCGATCTCGTCGGACTCGCGGCGCGCCATACGGTGGCGCGCATGCTCGAGCGCGATGATTTCCACAAGCGCTACCAGGCGGGTCAGTCGATCGCCATCCATGAGTTTCTCTATCCTCTGATCCAAGGCTACGATTCCGTCGCGCTCAATGCCGACGTGGAACTGGGCGGAACGGATCAGAAATTCAATCTGCTGGTCGGGCGCGAACTGCAGAAGCATTTCGGCCAGCCGCCCCAGATCGTGTTGACGATGCCCATCCTGGAGGGCCTCGACGGGGTCCAGAAGATGTCGAAGTCGCTGGGCAACTACATCGGGATCCATGAGCCGCCGCCCGAGATGTTCGGCAAGCTCATGTCCATTTCGGACGACCTGATGTGGCGCTATTTTGAACTCCTTAGCTTTCTTGATGCGCGGGAGATCGCCAACCTGCGCCAAGGGGTGGCGGCCGGTGCCAATCCGAGGGACGCCAAGATCAAGCTGGCCTTGGAGATCGTGGAGCGATTCCATGGGCGCGTCGCCGCCGAGCGCGCCCATGCGCAGTTCATCGCGCGCTTCCAGAAAGGGGCTTTGCCCGACGAGATACCCGAAGTGAAGGTGCCGACCGATGGGGATAGCCTGCCGGTCTTTCAGGTGCTCAAGCAGGCGGGGCTGACCGCCACCACCTCCGAGGCGATCCGCGCGATCGAGCAGGGCGGCGTGCGGTTGAACGGGGAGAAGGTTTCCGACCGTGCGGTCCCGATCGCCAAAGGCGACAGCATCATCCTGCAGGTGGGCAAGCGGCGTGTGGCGAAGGTCACGCTGATTTGAGCCCGGCCGGGCTCAGAACCAGCGGGGGTGAAAGCTCACCCCGGGGCGCAGCACGTTGAGATAGAGCTCGTGGAGAAATATGAGTTCGGCCATCACCTCCTGCGGGAAACCGGCACGGCTGCCGCGGTGGTCGAACAGCAGTTCCGTGAAGTAGGTCTCCAGCATCGGGCTCGGCCAGAGGAGCACAATCCGCTCCAGGACTCGAGGAAACGTCCGCTCCAGGAGCGATAGGTCGGCTGGGTTCGTCATCGTCGTCATCATTCTTTCCGCCTCAAGGGTGCGCGTACCCGCTTCCGCAGGAGGTCGCCGCTGCCCATGCGGCGCGCCCCTGCATACTAAACCAAAATAACGGCACGTCATATGGGATCCTGAAGGGATTATCCGACGATGGATCCCCGGCTATTTCACGGACCCCGGGGTCGAGCTGCAAACGCCCCCGCGCCGCGTGGCCGCAAGAGGTGTCATGGCGGCTTCTGAGCGACCGCGGGCGGGCGCACGGCGCACCCGAACGTTCGGCGTCGGTAGGGTGCGCGCCTCCCCGACGCCCGGTCGCCGATCACGGCATGAGTGACAGCCCCTGTCGCTGGCCTCAGGTTGCGGTCTTTTGTCGGCGCCCGGCGGGGCAGTGCACCCTGCCGGGCATGTCCCCGAGCGAACGGGAGTGGCACTTGCTGTTGGGCTTCATTCTGATCCGGAGGCCGTCCACGGCAGGACGGCCTCCTGGGCGGCCAAGGGTCGGCATTTCGGCGCGAATGGATTTTTTTGATCCATGAAAACATGGCCGTTGTGCGCCACCTTCAAAAAAGTTTCACAAATGTGTTGACCGCTGCGATCACGCCTGTATAATGCGCACTCCTTCGTTGCTATGCGACGAAAGACGCGGAGTTCGGGCGCAGACGGATGTGCCCCGAACGGTTGTTAGAAGCTTGACAAACCCCGCGCTGCTTGTATAATGCACGTCTTTGCTGCGGCGACGCAGCGACTGCACAAGCAGAACCGCTCTTTAACAATACACAGCCGATAAGTGTGGGCACTTGTTTCTGAGCCACGGTGGAAGCCGTGGTGCTAAGAGAGATGAAGTGCTTGCGAGCCTGAGAA
>JAKAFK010000138.1 GCA_021817985.1 Pseudomonadota bacterium
ATGTGGCGGCGGATCGTTTTCGCTACGGCAATCACGGGCTTCAAGCGGCTATGCGTGGCCCAGAAGTACCACCGCTTCCAGAATTCCTGCACCAGCTCCGCGCTCGGGAAATCCCAGAAATCGCGCAGCGATTCCTTCAGCGCCCAAGCGCGCGCGGTCTTGAGCTGCATGGCCTTGAGTTCATCGAACTGCTCCCAGCGCTTCTCGGGAATGTTCTCGACGCTATAGAGCCACAGGTATTTGGTCCTGGCCAGTCGGTGATCTCCCTCTTCCGCCAGCGCCAGGTGTTCGCGTCGGCGAACACGGTCGACCGCATCGAGCATGTGCTTCATGATGTGGAAGCGGTCAAACACCATCTTCCCGTCGGCTCCCGGGATCCATTTGCGGCAGGCGTTGATGAATGCCGGCCACATGTCCAGGCTCACCGCCTTGATGTTCTTGTGACCGCCCTCCGGGAGGGATCCGAAGTACCCGTCCAGACTCTCCGCAGTGCGCTCCTCGGCGACGTACTCCACCGTTGCCTTGTCCAGGTCGCACACCAGCGTCATGTAGCGGCGTCCCTTGGAGATCGCCTTCTCGTCAATACCGATTTGCTCCGGAACGGCGTTTCCCTTGGCGGCGCGTCCACGGCGCACGGCGCGCTCCATGATGTACCAGGCTTCGTCCCAGGTCAGATTCAAAATACCCGTAGCCCGCTTCACGTTCGATGCCAGCAACACGTCAATGGCGAGCGCCTCAAACATCGCCGTGAACCGACTGCTGGGCTCCGCCCACGGCAATCGCGCCTGCAGCACTCCGTGGTCCGGGCACTTCACTCGCGGCGGCCGGGCGTGCAGGTACGTCAAAAACTGGCAGCTATCCAGGTGCCGCCACGAGCGTTCCGCCGTGTGGTCGTAGACCGGCAGTTCTGCCCCGCATTCCGGGCAGCAGAACCGCGTCCCCTTCGGATGCTCGACGTACACGTCAACCTGTTGCTTGGCCACGTTCAGATTCACCCGCTCAACGGTCCAGGGCTGCGTCAAACCCAACAACTGCCGGTACAACTCCGTACTGTCCATCGCGCTGCTCCCTCCGTGAAGGCACTGCGCGACAGCGTACCCCTACCCACAGAAATGTCCGAAGGACCCAAAAAATTATCGCAATAGTGCATAGCCAAAAAGGACGAAAGCGCCGCCCGTGCAAAGAAGAATCGCCAGTCCTAGCCCACATTGCTGCGCCGATCAAAAGTGATGCGGCCAGGGCCAGAACGATCACCCGAAAATTGCTACGCCCGAGCCAAACGCCAAAACACCCGCCGCGCCACGCCCATGACACCCTCATTCCTGAACACGAAGACAACCTTCGAAAGCAAGCGCGTTGTCTCTACAACTCGATGCGGCTGATGACGTCTAACTGTCTCGACTGCAAAACGGCGCATCGGCTGAGCAGCCAAGCATTCCAATAACTCGCCCTCAGATGCGCGAACGAACAAGACTCGCTCAAAATCGCCGAAGTCAAGCGATTGAAGTAGAAAATCAACTGCATCAAATTCGCCCATCAGTATTCCGAACCATCTCGGGCCATGCCGATAGACGGAATACCCATACACATCATAGACATGGAAATGCTCGTACCACCTCATGCTACGCCGAGCCCCCAGAAGCCCAGAGGCCCTTGCTAGCGGCTCTGCGGGAGGCGTTGCGCCGGCCTCTACCGCACGAACCATTTCTTCAAACAGCGAAATTAGGTAAAGATTGTCACCAAACAGTTCATAGAGCCATGAACAGAAGTATGCAAGCTCGGATCCAGTGACTGTTCGAACTCCACCACTGGGCCCCCGCGCAAGGCTATTCAGCATGTGCCCGAGAACCTCGTCGGGAAAGTAAAAGCGATGATCTAAATTTCGGTCAACCACGTCACGCAGGAACTCACGCTCGATTACACCTCGAGCTACCAAGTAGTCCATCTGCTTGAGAAAGCCAACGCTCCAAATTCCGCCAACGTATAACCCCTCCCTCTCCGCGACCCGCTCCCAATGCTCGGTCGGGACCACGTCGGTCAGGTTTTGGCGATAGGAAACCAAGGGGCGATTCACAAAGGCAAAGGAGGAGTCGTAAAACTGCGAAATCAGCCAAGTTACATGGGCGTATATTTTTCCTATACCAAGGATGTCGCGGAATTGATCGATATCGGCCTTTGACCGCCGAAATACGGTGGTGGAAAATCCTGCGAGCACGAACCAAAATCCTGTGGCGCGGACGAAATCGAGCATTTCCATCGGCACCAACGGTTTGAGGCAAGGAATTCGGGTTTTTCTCAGGCGGTCACCGTGGTATGAAACTGCCCGCGAGTTGAAAATCAGCAAATCATGCTGGCCCTGCTTCAGCATGTCGCGCAAGGTAAGCAACGTGTCTTTCTCGACGGCGTCGTCGTCGCCCAGTATCCACACATATTCGCCACGACAGCAGGAAACTGCAAAGCACAGATTTTCCTCTGCGGTTGGATAATGCTGATCAGGAGAAACGAGGCGGACGACTTCGGCGCCACCGAACTTCTCTTCAAGAGTGGGCCGGGTGCGATCCGGCGAGTGGTTGTCGGAAACGACGATCTCATATCCACTCCCAATCGTTTGTCGGAGCAAAACGATCAACTTGGTAACGAGGATTCCGACAAGCGCAACTCGGTTGTAGGTTGGGATACATACCGACAGCAGCGGCGCCCCCCCGGTGCATTTCACATCATCCCTGTCCTGGATATCAATAGTCATAATAATTTCGCATGGCCCTAACGCGCATTATGCGAAAATAAGAACATTTGGGCTCATTTTTGCTCTCCCTACTTCCGCCCCACGGTAACTTACCTAATGGCCCGCTCGTATGCGTCCAGCACCTCACCCACTTCGCCAAACATGCGCAGCCGTCCCTTTTCCATCCATAGCGTTTTATTGCATGTCCTGCGTATGACATCGCTGGAATGGATCGCCAGCACCACGATTTCCGCACGCGCATGCAACTCCGTAAGCCGCTTGTTCGCCTTCTCCTGGAAACTCGCATCTCCCACGCCCAGCACCTCATCGAGCAGCAGAATCTCGGCATCCACGGCGGTCGAGATCGCAAACGCGAGCCGCACGCGCATGCCGCTGGAGTAGGTCCGCAAGGGCAGGTCGAGGTAATCGCCCAGTTCCGTGAAGTCGGCGATGTCGTCGGTCTTGCGCCGGATTTCGGCGTCGCTCATGCCAAGCAGCAGGCCGCGCAGACGGATGTTCTGCCTTCCGGTCGACTGGTCGTCCATGCCCAGCGCGATGTCCAGGAGCGGCACCGTCTTTCCCTGCACGGCCACCGTGCCGGCCGTCGGCGGGTAGATGCCTGCCATGACCCGCAGCAGGGTGCTCTTGCCGGCGCCGTTGTGGCCGATCAGGCCCAGGCGATCGCCGCTTTCCAGGGTCAGGCTGAGGCCGTCGATCGCCTTGACGATGATCACCCCGGTGTTGTCCTCGGCGATGCGGTTGCGCCGCCCCATGCGCATGACGCGCTTCTTCAGCGACTGGGCCGAGACATCGAAGATGGGCATGTCCAGGTGGACATTGGTCAGGGTTACGCGGGCGGACATCGTGGCGAGGTCTTGTCTTATCGGTTCGGCGTCATGTCCCGGCGTCATACCCCGGCTTATACCCAATACGGAATGCGCTTGTGATAGCGGCCGGTGAACGCCAGCGTCAGCGCCCATCCCAGCACCGCGGTGCCGATGGATAGCGCCCACGTCAGGCCGGATGGCATCACCCCCATCAGGGGCTGGCGGACGGCGTCGACCCAGTAGGCGATCGGGTTGAGCGCGACGATCCAGTGGTGCTTGCCGCGCAGCATCTCGCCGCTGAACAGGATGGGCGTGACGTAGAACGCGACCTGCAGCAGCGCGTTGACGATCTGCGGCAGATCGCGGAAGCGCGCGGAAATCAGGCCGGCGAGCGCACCGATCCATAGGGCATTGAGCACCAGCAACATCAGGCCCGGAACGGCCAGCGGCAGCGCGGCCCAGGATTTCACGCCGAACACCAGCAGCACGATGACGATGATGACGAAATTGTGCGCGAAGATCACGAGGTTGCGCCAGGCAACCTGCAGCATGTAGATCAGCCGCGGCGTGCGCACCTGGCGGATGTAGTTGGCGCTCGCCATGTACGCCTGGCTGCCCTCGTTGACGATCGACGAGAACAGGTTCCAGACCACCAGCCCGACGGCGATCATGGGCAGGTAGTCGCCCAGCTTCTGGCCGAAGAGCGTGCCGTACACGACACCCAGCGTGCCCACCATCACCCCCATGCTGATCGTCAGCCATAGCGGCCCGAGCTTGGAGCGCGAATAGCGCTGGCGGATTTCCAGCCAGCCGAGCAGGGACCATAGACGCCAGGCCCGCAGGCTTTCCGACA
>JAKAFK010000006.1 GCA_021817985.1 Pseudomonadota bacterium
TCAAGATATGCGCGCCTCTCGCTCTTTCCCATTGATGGCCACCTCTGTTCCTTTGGTAACCATCAATTTGATGCAACGATCCTTTTTCCCACCCCGCTTCGGTAACATTATTTGTGATGCAATTCGCTGTAAGGCGCATCCCGATACGCGCACCTGATTCAGTGCTATAATCCCGTCCATTTTGACGCCGCCTTTCCCTTCGCCCGCCCCATGAATTGGTCATCCGCTCCTTCGCGCCGCAGCTTGCTGCTCCTGCTCCTGATCGGCGCACTGCTTTGGTTCGGCAATCTCAACTATCGCAAGCTCATCAACCCCGACGAGGGGCGCTACGCCGAGATTCCTCGCGAGATGGTCGCCACCGGCGAGTGGATCACGCCGCGCCTTGACGGCATCAAGTACTTCGAAAAACCGGCGCTGCAGTACTGGGCGACGGCAACCGCCTATGAGGCCTTCGGCGAGCATCAGTGGACGGCGCGCCTGTGGAGCGCGCTGACGGGGTTCCTGGGGATCCTCCTCACCTATTATGCCGGCGTGCGCCTCTTTGGCCGGGATGCGGGTCTTTTCGGTGCGCTGGTGCTCGGTTCCAGCGTACTCTATGCCGCCATTGCCCATATCAACACCCTCGACATGGGCGTGACGTTCTTCATGGGGGCGACGCTCGAATGCTTCCTGCTCGCCCAACGCTCCGGGGCGAGCCCGCCGGAGGCCCGCTTCTGGATGCTGAGCACCTGGGTCGCCATGGCCCTGGCCATGCTCAGCAAGGGCCTCATCGGCATCGTGCTGCCGGGGGGCGTGCTCGTGATCTACACCCTCGTGTCACGCGACTGGGCCTTGTGGCGGCGCGTGCAGATCGGCCTCGGGAGCCTGCTCTTCTTCCTGATCGCGGCGCCCTGGTTCATCGCGGTCACCTGGAAGAACCCTGAATTCTTTCATTTCTTCTTCATTCACGAACATTTTGAACGCTTTCTCACCAAGGAAGCGCACCGCTACCATCCGTGGTACACGTTCATCCCCATTCTGCTGCTCGGGATCCTGCCCTGGCTTGCGCCTTTTTTCGCGGCCCTGCGCTCGGGACTGGCCGCCGATGGCAATGGCAAGGGCCTCCAGGCGCGGCGCCTGTTGTTGATCTGGTCGGTCTTCATCTTCGTCTTCTTCTCGATTTCGGACTCGAAGCTGCCCTCCTACATCCTGCCCATATTTCCGGCGCTGGCGCTGCTCATTGGCGACGTCCTGGCCCGCACTCGACCGCGCACCTTCTTCTGGCAGTCCCTGCCCTTGGGTGCGCTGTCGGTGGCAGGCCTCATCTACTCGCCCTTCGTCACGCATCTGGCGAGCGACGACGTTCCCAAGGTCCTGTACGCCCACTACGTGCCCTGGCTCATCGCCGCCTTCTCGGTGTGGACGCTTTCCATCGTCGCGACCCTGGTGTTCGCTCGTCGCGACGCACTCCGGCCCGCGGTGCTCACCCTCGCCCTCGGGAGCTTCGTGGCAGGGCAATTGGGCATGATGGGCCACAATTCGCTGGCCCCGGCCAACTCGACCTATTATCTCGCCCGGGCGATCAAACCGTATCTTCGCCCCGGCGTGCCCTTCTATAGCGTCGGCATGTACGAACAGACGCTCCCGTACTACATCAACCGCACGGTGACGCTGGTCGCCCACCGCGGCGAACTCGGCTTCGGGCTTGACCAGCAGCCCTCCTTGTGGATCCCCACCATCGCCGGATTCGAACGCATCTGGCCGAAGCAGCCTTATGCGCTGGCCATCATGCCACGAGGCCAACTCGCCCCCTTCCTGCACGACGGCCTCAAAATGACCGTCATCGCGCGCAACTCCCGCTGGATCATCGTCAAAACGCCATGAGCCTCATCGCCGCTTCCCTCATTCTGCTGGGCGTCCTCCTCAACGCGACCGCGCAGCTGCTCCTCAAGGCAGGGACCAATGCCGTGGGCGCCTTCGCCTTCAGCCGGGCCAACATCCTGCCCGTCGGACTCAAGCTTGCGACCGATTACCACATCCTGGGGGGCCTCGGATGCTACGCGATCAGCGTGGTCGTCTGGATCATGGCGCTCTCCCGCGTCGAGGTCAGCGTGGCCTACCCGATGCTCTCCATCGGCTACATCGTGAATGCGCTCGCCGCCTGGTACCTGTTCGGGGAGCCGGTGAGCCTTGGCAAGCTGGCAGGCATCGGCGTTATAATCGTAGGCGTCTACATGGTTGCCAGAAACTGACCGACTCCCGCCCTCCACGCGTTGAGCGATCGCCGCTTTCGCCCGAAATGCCGATAGGATCCTGCTGCTTATGAGCTTCCTGCCCTTTACCCGCCCGAGCATCGACGAGGACACCATCGCGGGCGTCGCGGACGTCCTGCGCAGCGGCTGGATCACGAGCGGTCCCCAGGTCAAAGCCTTTGAAGAGCAGCTCTCGGCCTACCTGGACGGGCGCACGGTCAAGGCCGTGAGCTCCGGCACCGCCGCGCTGGAGATCGCGCTGCAGCTGTGCGGTGTCGGCCCCGGGGATGAAGTCATCACGACGCCCATTTCCTGGGTGGCCACCGCCAACAGCATTCTCCATGTCGGCGCCACGCCGGTCTTCGTGGACGTGGACATCGGCACGCGCAACATCGATCTCGGGAAAGTCGAGGCGGCGATCACCCCCCGCACCAAGGCCATCATTCCCGTCGATCTCGCCGGCCTTCCGGTCGACCGGGAACGCCTGTACCAGATTGCCCGGCGCCATGACCTGCGCGTCGTGGAAGACGCCGCCCAATCCATGGGCGCGCGCTACCGCGGGCAGCGTATCGGCGCTTTCGGGGACCTCGTGGCCATCAGCTTCCATGCCAACAAGAACATGACCACCGGCGAAGGCGGCGCCTTGGTGCTGCCTGATCCCGCGGACGCCCCGCTCTTCGAGAAGCTGCGCCTGCAAGGGGTGGTACGGCTTCCCGACGGCACGATGGAAGTCGATGTGGCGGGCGGCAAAGCCAACCTCACCGACATCGCCGCCCGCATCGGGATCGGTCAGCTCGCGCGCGTGGAGGCATTCAATGCGCGCCGGCGGGAGCTCGCCCGCCACTATTTTGCCTGCCTCGACCGGGACCTCCGGTGCGCGCTGCCTGTGGACGATTTCGCGCAGTCCAACTGGCACATGTTCCAAGTGCTGCTTCCCCTGAATGAACTCACCCTGAGCCGCGGCGAGTTCATTGCCCAGATGCGCGCGCGGGAGATCGGGATCGGCGTCCATTATCCGGCCATTCACCTTTATGCGCTCTATCGCAAGCTGGGATTCCGTGAAGGCCAGTTCCCCCATGCCGAGCGCATCGGCCACGAGACCGTGACGCTCCCCCTGTTTCCGGCCATGACCCTCGAAGACGTCGAGCGCGTCTGCGAAGCGATGGCCTCGGTCTTGCGACCCGCCCTCCGATGAGGGACCCCGAATTCCCCTTAAGGCCAGGCTCGAACTCATGACCCCCGACCTCTCCGTGGTGATCCCCGTGTACAACGAGGAGCGAGGACTCCCGGCGCTCTTCGCGCGCCTCTATCCCGCTCTTGACCGCCTGGGCCTGACCTACGAGCTCATCTTTGTCAACGACGGCAGCCATGACCGTTCCGTGGCCCTGCTGCGCGAACAGTTCGCGCAGCGTCCGGAGGTGACGCGCGTCATTCTTCTGAACGGCAATTTTGGGCAGCACATGGCCATCATGGCCGGTTTCGAACGCACCCGAGGGCGCCGTGTCGTGACCCTCGACGCGGACCTGCAGAACCCCCCTGAGGAAATCGGCAAGCTCCTCGCCAAGATGGACGAGGGCTACGACTATGTGGGCAGCATCCGGATGCGCCGCGCGGACCAGTGGTGGCGCCGTTCCGCCTCGAGGGCGATGAATCGCCTGCGCGAACGCCTCACAAGCATCAAGATGACCGACCAGGGATGCATGCTGCGGGCCTACGACCGGCATATCATCGATGCCATCAACGAGACCAAGGAAGTCAGCACCTTCATTCCGGCTCTCGCCTATACCTACGCCGCCAACCCGACCGAGATTCCGGTGGCCCACGAGGAGCGAGCCCATGGGGAATCCAAGTATTCGCTATACCGCCTCATTCGCCTGAATTTCGACCTCGTCACGGGTTTTTCCGTGGTGCCGCTGCAATGGTTCTCCTTCACCGGCATCGTGATCTCCCTGTTGTCCGGCCTGTTCGTGATCTACCTGATGTTGCGGCGCCTGATCATCGGGCCCGAAGTGCAGGGCGTGTTCACCCTGTTCGCGATCGCGTTCTTCTTCATCGGCGTCATGCTCTTCGGCATCGGCTTGCTCGGCGAATATGTCGGACGCATTTACCAGCAGGTCCGCCATCGGCCGCGCTACCTCATCCAGGCGGTCCTGGAACGGACCGAATGATGCGCCCATGACTCGCGCCGTCGTCTTCGCCTATCACAATGTGGGCTGCCGCTGCCTGTCGGTGCTGCTCGCCCACGGGGTCGACATCCCTCTCGTGCTCACCCACGAGGATAGCCCGACGGAAACCATATGGTTCGACAGCGTGGCTGCGCTTGCCGCCGAGCACGACATCCCGGTGCTCAAGACGCTCGACCCGAATGCCCCCGAGATCGTCGCGCGCATCGCCGACCTCGCGCCGGATTTCCTGTTCTCGTTTTATTACCGCCTGATGCTGAAGAGCGAGCTTCTCGCACTGCCCCGCCTCGGGGCGCTCAACATGCACGGCTCGCTGTTGCCGAAATACCGCGGCCGCGTGCCCGTCAACTGGGCCATCATCAGGGGCGAAAGACAGACCGGCGCGACGCTGCATTACATGACGGCAAAGCCCGATGCGGGGGCCATCGTCGGTGCCCAGGCGGTGCCCATCCTGCCCGAAGACAGCGCGCTCACGGTCTTCCACAAGGTGACCTGGGCCGCGGAACTGACCTTGGACCGGGCATTGCCCGCGCTGATGGCGGGCACGGCCACACCGCGCGCCCAACATCTTGAGCAGGGTTCATATTTTGGCGGGCGGCGAGCCGAAGATGGTAAAATCGACTGGACGAAGGATGCCTGGTCGATACACAATCTGGTCCGCGCCGTGGCCCCTCCCTACCCGGGGGCGTTCACCACGTTGCAGGGACAAACCTTGCGCCTCCTTCGCACCCGGGTCGAGCCGGACCTGCGCGCGCCTGAGCCCGGCGCCCATTTGTTCTGCACGGGCGGCCGCTGCTACTGCTCATGTGGCGACGGCGGCGTGCTGCGCGTGTTCGAGTGCACGCTCGGCGGGCGTGTCATGACGCCCGCGGACTTCGTCGCGCGTTTCGGCGAAGCGCGTTGCCCCCTGGGGATATAGACGCAAAGCAGGGCACGCTGCGGCGTGCCCAAGGGTGCCCTGTGAGGGCTTGGGGTGGCAGGCCACCTCGTTTAATTTGGATAGCATCAGGAAAGGAGTAGCGGGAACCGGTCATGTCGCCTCGGCATGGCGCGCTATCCCACCTCGGCTCGAGGGCCGGGGCTCCCGCGCATGTGGATGAGAAAGATTCTGATCCTTGGGGTCAATGGATTCATCGGACACCATTTGAGCCAACGCATCCTGGAGACGACCGATTGGGAAGTCTACGGCATGGACATGATGCGCGACCGGCTTACGGATCTCATGGCCTCCCCCCGGTTTCATTTCTTCGAGGGCGACATCACCATCAACAAGGAATGGATCGAGTACCACATCAAGAAGTGCGACACGGTCATCCCGCTCGTGGCCATTGCCACCCCGGCGACCTACGTCAAAGAGCCGCTCAAGGTCTTCGAGCTCGACTTCGAGGCGAATTTGCCCATCGTCCGGCAATGCGTCAAATACGGCAAGCGCATCCTCTTCCCCTCCACCTCGGAAGTCTACGGGATGTGCAAGGACAGCGAATTCGATCCGGACGCGTCCGACCTCGTCCTTGGCCCCATCAACAAGCCGCGCTGGATCTATTCCTGCAGCAAGCAGCTGATGGATCGGGTGATCTGGGCCTATGGCATGCAGGGTGCGCTCGACTTCACGCTCTTTCGCCCCTTCAACTGGATCGGGTCAGGCCTTGACAGCATCTACACCCCCAAGGAAGGCAGCTCGCGCGTCATCACGCAGTTCCTGGGGCACATCGTGCGCGGCGAGGAGATCAAGCTCGTCGACGGCGGCACGCAGAAGCGAGCGTTCACCTACGTCGATGACGGAGTGGGTGCGCTGATGAAGATCATCGAGAATCCCGAGGGAATCGCCAGCGGAAAAATCTACAACATCGGCAATCCCCGCAACAATTACTCGGTCCGCGAACTGGCGCAGATGATGCTCGATCTGGCGATGACCTATCCGGAATACCGCGAGACGGCCGCCAAGGTGCGTGTGGTGGAGACCACCTCCGCCGCCTATTACGGCGCGGGCTATCAAGACGTCCAGAACCGTGTGCCGAAGATCGACAACACCTGCCAGGACCTTGGCTGGTCGCCCACCGTCAGCATGGAACAGGCGCTCAAGTTTATCTTCGATGCCTACCGGGGACAGGTTGCGGAGGCCAGACGCCTGGTGGAATAGCCTGCGCGGCACGACGCCGGCCCGCTGCGGAAAACGGCCGCCCTTGGAGCTGGCCGATACGGCCGACGCCACACGGTAAACCATGAAGCTTGCCCTTAAGATCGACGTCGACACGCTGCGCGGCACGCGAGAAGGCGTGCCGCGGCTCGTCGAGCTCCTGCGCCGGCACCAAGCCGGCGCCACCTTCCTTTTCAGCCTGGGCCCGGACCATACGGGGCGCGCCATCCGCAGGGCCCTCCGGCCGGGGTTCATGCGCAAGGTCTCGCGCACCTCCGTGGCCTCGCACTACGGCCTGAGGACCTTGCTCTACGGCACGCTGCTGCCCGGTCCGGACATTGGCAAACGCTGCGCCGCGACGATGCGCGCGGTGCGGGATGCCGGGTTCGAAGTCGGCATCCATTGCTACGATCACGTCCGCTGGCAAGACTACGTGGCCTCGCGCGATGCCCAGTGGACGGCGGATGAGCTGCAAAAGGCCTTCGATCGCTTCGAGACGATCTTCGGCGTCCGGCCGCGCACCCACGGGGCTGCGGGATGGCAGATCAATATCCACGCGTTGCGCCTCGAACAGCGGCTGGGCTTCGCCTATTGCAGCGATACGCGGGGGCGCTCTCCGTTCATCCCGGTACGCCATGCCGAGGCCGTCCTCTGCCCCCAGCTGCCCACGACGCTGCCGACGCTGGACGAACTGATCGGCCGCGATGGGATCACCGAGCAAAACGTCGCCCAGCACCTCCTCGCCTTGAGCGAGGAAGGCGGCGCGCAGGGGCACGTCTACACCCTGCATGCCGAACTGGAGGGCATGAAGCTCGCCCCGGTGCTGGAAGCGCTCCTCGCCGGCTGGCGCGACCGCGGCTTCGAACTCGTGTCGCTGGAAGACTATTTTCGGTCCCTCGACAAGGCGGCGCTGCCGTATCACGAGATCGTCATGGGCGAAGTCCCTGGACGCGCGGGACTGCTCGCCCTCCAGGGCCCCCCTTTTCCGGACGAGGCCCGCTAGGCGTGCGAGCGCCCGTGCACACAGCGTCCCTGGCGCTTCCCGCGCATCACGGGGCATCCCTTGCCACCCGACGAGAGAAAGGCTTTTCCCTATGACGCCAGGCACCCCGATGCCTCCCCTGGACCTGCCGGCGACGGGCGGCCGACAGGTCCATTTCCCGCTGGCCGGCGGCACGCCTTTCGTGCTCTACTTCTACCCGAAGGACGATACGCCCGGCTGCACGACCGAGGCGCGCGCCTTCCGGGATCTTTATCCCGACTTCGTGCGGCTGGGCGTCCCGGTGTTTGGCATCTCGCGCGACAGCCTCAAATCCCACGAAAGCTTCAAGGCGAAATGGCAACTGCCGTTCGATCTCCTAAGCGATGCGGACGAGAAGGCATGCGAGATCTTCCAGGTCATCAAGCTCAAGAACATGTACGGCAAGAGCGTCCGCGGCATCGAGCGCAGCACGTTTGTCTTCGATGGCCAGGGCGTCCTCCGCCGCGCGTGGAGAGGGGTCAAGGTGCCAGGCCATGTGAACGAGGTCCTGGCATTCATTCAAGGTGAATTGGCTCGCCCCTAGCATCGACCCAACGACAACGACAGAGGGACTTACCCATGGCGCAAGCCGCCCGTGTGCGCAGAAAGCTATTCGTATTGGACACCAACGTGCTGATGCACGATCCGTCCAGCCTCTTCCGCTTCGAGGAGCACGACATCTATATCCCGATGGCGACCCTGGAGGAGCTCGATCACAACAAGAAGGGGATGTCCGAAGTCGCCCGCAACGCACGCCAAGCCAGCCGCTTTCTGGACGAGATCGTGCGCACCTTCGACGGGCGCATCGAGCAGGGGATCCCGCTGAGCACCCATAGCCACGGCAGCGCCGCGGGCCACCTGTTCCTTCAGACCAGCGCCCTGAGCTCGGAGATCCCGGCGACTTTGCCGAACAGCAAGGTCGACAACCAGATCCTCGGCGTCGTCCTCCACCTGAAGGGGCAGCAGCCCAAGCGCCAGGTCACCCTGGTCAGCAAAGACATCAACATGCGGATCAAGGCGCGCGCCCTGGGGATCGCCGCGGAGGACTATTTCAGCGACAAGGTGCTGGAAGATACCGATCTGCTCTACGCAGGCCTGCGGGAACTGCCGGACGGCTTTTGGGAGACCCACGGCAAGGGGATCGAGTCATGGACCGAGGCCGGACGCACGTATTACCGCGTGAAGGGCCCGCTGTGCGCAAGCCTGCTGGTCAACGAGTTCGTCTATCAGGAAAGCGGCAAGCCCTTCCATGCCATGGTGCGCGAGGTGAAAGGCGGCACCGCGCTCTTCGAAACCGTCAAGGATTATACCCACCAGAAGAACAACATCTGGGGTATCACGGCCCGCAATCGCGAACAGAATTTCGCGCTGAACGTCCTCATGAACCCGGACATCGATTTCGTCACCCTGGTGGGACAGGCCGGTACCGGCAAGACCCTCCTCACCCTCGCCGCGGGTCTCATGCAGACACTCGAGCACAAGCTCTACAGCGAGATCATCATGACCCGCGTCACCGTGCCGGTCGGTGAAGACATCGGTTTCCTTCCCGGGACCGAGGAGGAAAAGATGACCCCCTGGATGGGCGCGCTGGAAGACAACCTTGATGTCTTGAACCACACGGACGAGGAGGCAGGCGACTGGGGACGCGCGGCGACCCAGGACCTCATCCGGACGCGGATCAAGATCAAGTCCCTCAACTTCATGCGCGGACGGACGTTCCTCAACAAGTACCTCATCATCGACGAGGCCCAGAACCTGACGCCCAAGCAGATGAAGACCCTGATCACGCGGGCAGGGCCGGGAACCAAGGTGGTCTGCCTGGGGAACATCTCCCAGATCGACACGCCCTACCTGACGGAAGGCAGCTCAGGGCTGACCTATGTCGTCGACCGCTTCAAGAACTGGCCGCACAGCGGGCACGTGATGCTCCAGCGCGGGGAGCGCTCGCGCCTGGCCGACTATGCGGCGGAGACGCTCTGATCAGGCATCGCCCGGCTTTGCCGCCTCTTCCGGCTGCGTGAGCCGCTCGTAATGCCGCGCGAACACGACCTCGAGTTCGTCGATGACTTCCTTGGCGGGCTTGCCCTGCATCACATGCTGGGACATATAGTGCGATGTCTCGTGCAGCAGCTTCGAGGCGTCCACCATCGGATAGGTGGCCCGCAGCCGCTTGATCGCCTTGACGACGCTCTCCTCCACCGGACGCGCAAGCGCAACCGGCGAGCCCACGAGTTCCGGCGCGGCCACCTCGTGGCGGCCCGCCAGAAATTCCGCGAACGCCAGCAGCGTCTCCCGCTGCGCGGACGGGAGTCCCCGGAAGTACTTCAGCAGGCGCTTCTCGTCACTCATTCAGTGTCTCCTCGCTTGTCCGCGGGACGCACGGCCAGGGCGATGACCGGGCGCTTGCGCTGTTCCCTCATCAGGCCGAGGGCGCCCACCAGCGCCCCCGCAACCCGGTCCGCCGTCGCCTGCCAGTCCGCCCAGCGGCGTCTCGATTCTTCCAGCAATTCTCCGATATCGTCCGGCAACTCCCGTCCGTCCTCCATGATCATGTCTTCGATCATGCCCGGCTTGACTTCGGGCCGGAACAGCAAGCCGTAGGTTATGGCATCCGGCCGAATCGCCAGCCAGCGGCCCGCCTCGTCCACCACGAGGGGCGGGATGCCCGGGGGAAGCGCCATCGTACCTTCGTGCATCACGAGCACCGGCCGGCCATCGACCACCTGGGCCAGCGGGTCGTCGCGTCCGGCCGGCGCCATTCGCGCCGTCGTCCAATAGGCATGGTGCAGGCGCGGCCCACATGGCGTTGCGCCCGCCGCCCAGGCCACGAGGAGCCCCCCGAACCCCAGGCCCACCACGGGGCGCCGCGCACGCTGGAAACTCTGGAGGAGCCGCCGCTCGCTTTTCACCCAGGGACAATGGAGCTCGTCATCGACGGCGAAGGCGCCGCCGAGCAGCCACAGCGCATCGAAGGCCAGCGCGCCCGCAGGCAACGCCTCGCCGGCGAACGGGCGGCAATAGACGAAGCCGATGTCGCGCGAGTGGAGCTGATTTTCCACGAGCCCCAAGAATTCAGAATAGCTGTGCTGGACCACCAGAAACGTCTTCATGGCAGGTGTCGCTCACGAGGCCCGTGCCAACCCGCCCGAGGATCTCCGTCAGGAGGACCGGTCGATGGTCAATTGCGCGGGCGTTTGGGGCGGGGCGTCCTTCAGGAAATCGAGGAACGTCTGCAAGAGCTTCGAACGAAATTTCTCGCCTAGGTAGACCAGGGACAAGGGTCTGATGAGCCGGGGAGCCAGTGGCACCGCGACCAGATCGCCCAGCTTCAATTCTCGCGTGATGGTCGAGCTGGAGACGATGGCGATGCCCAGTCCCGCCTCGACGGCCCCCTTGATCGCCTCGCGGCTGCCCAGTTCCATCGCGACGTCCAGATCATCCGGCAGGATGCCCGCCGCCCGGAAATAGCGATCGATGACCTCTCGCGTGCCCGATCCCAGCTCTCGCCCCACATAAGGCTGCTCCGCCACTTCCTCGGCGGTGACGGACGACAGGCCGGCGAAGGGATGGGACGGGGCGCAGATCATGACGAGCTCGTCGTCACAGCACACTTCGGTGCTCAGGTTCGGGTGATGGGAGGGCGACTCGATCAATCCGATGTCCAGGGTATGGTCGCTGATCTTGTTTTCGATCGTCTCGGAGTTCGCCACGGTCAGGCGCGCTTGCACCTGCGGATAGCGCGCCTTGAACTGGCCCAGGATTTTGGGCAACAGGTACTCGGCAATCGTGGTGCTCGCCCCGATCATCAGCGGCCCGCTGACCTGCCCGGTCATCTCGCCCAGGCGCGTCTCCATCTCCCTTGAGAGGTCGAGGATCCGCTCGGCATAGGCCAGCGCGAGTTCGCCCGCGGGGGTGAGGGTGATGCGGCCGTGGGTACGTTCAAAGAGCCGCGCATTGAAATGCTCCTCGAGCTGCTTGACTTGGAACGTCACGGCCGGCTGCGTCATGTATAAAAGCTCAGCAGCCTTGGTAAAGCTCAGCTGCTTGGCCACTGTGTGAAAAACCTGAAGGCGTCGATCTGCCATAATTGAAGGCCACCGGGGGAAAATGAAGGCGGCATCCCGACGCAACGGCCGGCATGTGTTAACATTTTACATGGATTTGCGGCAATCGGGACATCCCGTCTGCCCATGCTGCAGGCAACCGGGCGCGAGGCGAACATGAACGCGCCCGATCCAGAGAGGTCCGGAATGACGCGAGCGACCTGGAAACGCCTCGATCTCGACGGCGGGGGGCTGCAAAGCGCGAACATGGCCTTTGCACGCCTGAGAAAGCGGCGCCTTCTTGGATTCGTCTTGCTGCTCCTCTTTCCTCTGGGCTTGCATCGCGCCTATCTGGAAGACCGCCAGGGCGCATGGGCCTATCGCCTGGCGAGTCTCCTGGCCATGGGCGCCTATTTTGCGGGCTATCCCGCCTTGGCCCTCATCCTCTGCCTCGGACTATGCGTCTACGCGCTCTATGATCTGCGCTGGATCGACCGGCAGGTCGTCCGCCTGAACAAGGCCTTGCGCCTGCGCGTGTGCCTGAAGCCCGGGCCGGGGATCCCGCCCGGATTCAAGGGGCGGCCGGGCGAGGTCGATGCCGTCCTGGCGGACTACCTGCGGCAAAAGGAACAAGAGCGCGCGGGCCAAGGACCAGTCGCGGGCGAGCAGGCGGCGGACCCGCCGGTTCGGCATGCGCCGTCGTTCGCCGAGCAGGAGGCATGGCTTAAGGGCGTGTCGCCCGCCAAGCGGCCCCCACGCTAGGATTTCGCCTGGCGGCAGGCGCCGTTTCGTGATATAAAGCAAGCCAAGAGCTCATGGCCAAACGACGGGACCCCCTCGGGATACGCATTTGTTTTGACAAATAATCGTGCCTTCTACACTACCGTCACTGCGCAGTTTCTGTCCGCGCTCGCGGACAATGCCTTGCTCTTCGTCGCCATCGCACTCCTTGCGTTTCTGAAGGCACCGAGCTGGCATACCCCCCTGCTCCAAGAGTTCTTCGTCTTCGCCTACATCCTGCTCGCGCCGGTGGTCGGCGTCTTTTCCGATGCGCTGCCCAAGGGCCGCGTCATGTTCGTCGCCAATGCCATCAAGTTCGCCGGGTGCATGGCCATGCTCACGGGCATCGATCCCTTGTACGCCTATGGCATCGTCGGCATTGGGGCGGCCGCGTATTCGCCGGCAAAATACGGCATCCTCACCGAACTCTTGCCGCCGCAGGAGCTGGTGGCCGCAAACAGCTGGATGGAAGCCTCCACGGTCGCCGCGATCATTCTGGGATCCATTTGCGGCGGCATGCTGGTCGATCCGAAGCTGGTGCCGGCGATGCTGCGCTTCGCCCCCACCCTGAATATCGTCAGCGCGCCGCAAGTGGGTATCCTGGCCGTCGGATTGATGTACCTGCTCGCCGCCCTCGTCAATCTCTATATCCCGCGCGTCGCGATCGATCACCGCACGCCGCGCAAGAACCCGACCTATCTCCTGCACGATTTCCGACACGCCTTCGCGCTGCTGTGGCGCGACCCGCAGGGGCGCGTGTCGCTCGCCGTCACCACCTTGTTCTGGGGCGTCGGCGCCACGCTGCGCCTGGTCGTCATCACGTGGTCGGCCCTCGCGCTCAAATTCTCCCTCGGCCAGGCGACGCAGCTTACGGCCGTGGTGGCCATCGGTATCGCCACCGGCGCGTTCTTTGCCGGCCGCTATGTGCTCCTCGAGAACGCCATCAAGGTACTTCCGGCGGGCATCGCCGTCGGATTCCTGGTCATCAGCATGGTGTTCGTCCAGCACTGGTGGACCGCCTTCATCGTCATGTTCGCCATCGGAACCCTCGGCGGATTCTTCGTGGTTCCCCTGAACGCGCTGCTGCAGCATCGCGGACACCTTCTGATGGGCGCAGGCCACTCCATTGCCGTGCAGAACTTCAACGAGAACATCGGTATCTTGCTCCTTCTGGGCGCCTACACGCTGATGATGAAAACGCAGATCAACATCAATGCCGTCATTACGATGTTCGGCCTGTTCGTGAGCGGCTCGATGGCCGTCATCTATCGTCGTTGCCGCCAGATCCTGCCCGACCTCGCGCCCACCAAACCCATCACGGTGCGCGGCGCCGGCGACTAGCCCGGCGCCGGCGCCCCCCGTCGCGGCAGCCGTCCGGGCCTTCACGCCCGCAAGAAAGGATGTCCCGCGATCCGCTCGGCGAGCCGTTCGATTTCAGGGCGGATCGTCCTCTCCTGGGGTTCGTCGATGCGCGATGCGAAAAGGCGACCGGCGGCGGGCTCCTCCTCATCCCGATCCCAAGGCACGGCCTGCAGGCAGGCCCTGCCTTTCTCGGGAATCTCGTGCGGCAGGCAGCGGCCGGACAGCAGACCCCAAAGGCCGGCCCAAGCGCGCGCCAGCGCGAGGGGATGATAGCCTCCGCCTCCGGTCACCATGAGGCACGGCGTGCCATCCGCATGCCGGGGCGAGGCGCTCATCACCTTTGCGGCGGTCTCAAGGAAACCCTGGGTCGAGAGCCTGAACTTGCCCAGAGGGTCGAGGGCCAACCCGTCCGTGCCGGCCTGCAACACCACGGCATCGGGCGCGAACCGGCGGTTCGCGGGCGCCCACGCCGCATCGAAGACGAGCGCGTACTCCGCATCGTTGACGCCGTCGGGCAATGGCACATTGAGCGTCGTGAACCCTGCCCCGGGCGCGCCCGCATCCTCGAACCGCCCGCCGGAGAAGGGATAGGCATGACGGCTGTCCATATGAAGCGACAGCGTCAGGACCGAGTCGTCCCGCCAGAACGCGCTCTCGACGCCATCCCCATGATGGGCGTCGATGTCCACGTAGAGCACACGCAGGCCCGCCTGGCGCAGCCTCAGAATCGCGAGGACCGGGTCGTTGAAATAGCAAAAGCCGCGCGCCTGGTTGGCCCGCGCGTGATGCATCCCCCCCGCCGGATTGAAGGCGATGCGCCCGTTCAGCAGCGCTTCGGCGGCCTGGATGCTCGCACCCGCCGCGCGCGCGGGCAGCGTGAAGAGGCCGTCAAAATAGGGATTCTCGGACGTCCCGAGCCCGTGGCGCGCTCGCCAGGCGCGCGGGACCCTGCCCAGCGCCTCGGAGCGCCGGACGGCGTGCACGTATTCGGGCGTATGGAACCCCTCGAGCTCGTCCACCGTTGCTTCGCGGGCCGACAAGAACTCCTCCGGCTCGAGCGCGCCGAAGGCCCGGATGAGATCGAACGTGAGCGACACGCGGGGAATGGCGAGCGGATGGTGCGCCCCGTACATGCTGCGGCGATAGGCCCGGCTCCCGACAAAGGTCGCCTTCTGGGCCGGCATGGCGCTCGGGGCCGTCGATGCCTCGTACATCCCGAATGCCCCTCCTTCAACGCCCCTTCAGGGCAAGGTCCGAGCCCGGCCAGACGCGGGGTCAGCCAAACTGCCCGGCGACAATCTCCAGCAAGGCATCGGCCAGATCCGGGTCATCCGTCACCGGGTTGATCATCGCCACGCGGCACGCCTCCTCGGGCGAGACCCCCACGCTCATCATGGCCGCAGCATAGACCAGCGCACGGGTCGAAGTGGCCTCGTCCAGCCCGTGATCCTTGAGCGTGCGCGCCTTGCGCCCTGCCGCCACCAAGCGTTCGATGACATCGGCCGCAAGCTCGGGAACCTCAGTCTTGACGATCTTGCGCTCGATGTCTTCGCGCGGGAAATCGAAGTTGATGCCGATGAAGCGCTGTTTGGTCGCGGGCCTCAGGTCCCTACCCATGCCCTGAAGGCCCGGGTTGTAGGAAATCACCAGCATGAAGTCCTCGTGCGCCTCGATCACCGTCCCGCGCTTCTCGAGCGGCAGCCGCCGCCGATGATCGGTGAGCGAGTGGATGACCGCCGTGCTGTCGGTGTGCGCCTCGGCAACGTCGTCCAGATAGCAGATGGCCCCGGCCTTGACGGCCCGGGTCAGCGGTCCGTCCTGCCACAGCGTCTGCTCCCCTTCGCACAGGAAGGAGCCGATCAGATCCCCGGCGGTCAAGTCCTCATGGCAGCGCACCGTGACCAGCGGGCGGCCCAACCGGTGGGCCATATATTCGAGAAAGCGCGTCTTCCCGCAGCCGGCCGGTCCTTTGAGCATGACGGGCAGGCGCTTCTTGTACGCGGCTTCGAAGATGGCAATCTCGGTGCCTTGCGACTCATAGTAGGGAAAATCGGCGTCGGAAGGCGGCTGGATGATATCGCGCTCGACGCCCCGCAGGCGGCTCAATAGGCTCTTCATTCAGAAAAATTCCTCAATATCGGCAAACAGGGAGGGTCGGAAAAACAGGCGATCGCACCGTCTCTCGGGGAGATCGTCCGCCGGCTCCGCATGGCAGGCCGTCGCTAGATGGGGACACGCCCTTCGCGAAGGCATCGGGTTTTAATGAGCAGGTAGAGATGACGCACGGTCCGGACCGTCATGGTGTCGGGCAGAGGGGGCAATGCATCGGACCGCCCCATTGCGATACAGTTCCGGTAATAGACGAGTTCGCGCAGGCTGTCGCGCACCGTGTGCCAGCTCGGATCGCCCTTGACCAGCGCGCGGAAGACGGCCAGAACATCGTCTGCCTCATTGGGCGCCTTCTTGCCGACGGCGGCGATGTAGGCCGCCATCAGGTGCGTGGCGATCGCAATCGCGCGTGAAACCGTTTCGCCCAAAGGCAGCGCGGTGTGCGCAATGGACGCCTCGAGCGCAGCGATCTCGCGACCGGCGCGCTCAAATGCCAGCAACAACGCATCGGCATCCATGACGTGGATCCTCTCGCAGGATCGGCCTAGAATGGACAACAAGGATACTTGACTATTCTAGTCAACTTGGGGCGAGAAAGGGAATCCGGTCATGCAGAAACTCGTCAAGGCGATCAAGCTCAACAACCTGCAATACAACGCCAACCGCGATCCGCAAGCCTATCGCCGATGCGTCGACGAGACCTTCCGGATCCAGGCCGTGCTCCAAGGTTCGGGCACGGCGACCTGCGCGCTCATGGATGCGGCCGGGCATCGCCTTGCGGAGGGCGCGCTGGCGCTGCCCGGGACCTTCAGCGCCACGGTCTCCTTCCCGACCCCCGGGGCGCGGGTCGTGACGCTGGACATCGCGGCCGACGGCGAAAGGGTGTGCGAGAATCTCCTGCTGGATGTGATGGAACACCCATGGGCGGGCTAAGCCCGAGACCTTTTGCGCAAGCCTCGGGCCTTCAGTTGCCCGCCAAGGCTTGCCGGGCGAGACACAGATCTTCCCAGGCACGCGCCTTGTCCGGGAGATTGCGCAGCAAATACGCCGGGTGGTAGGTGACGATCACCGGAATGTCGCCGCAGCGGTGCATGCGCCCGCGCAGGCTCCCCACGCTGTCCGTCGTCTGCAGCACGGTCTGCGCGGCGAACCGGCCGAGCGTCACGATGACCTTGGGGGAAATCAGCGCGATCTGTCGCATCAGGTACGGCGCACAATGGGCGATCTCGTCGGGCAGCGGGTTTCGGTTCTGCGGCGGACGGCATTTCAGGACATTGGCGATATAGACATTGTCGCCGCGGCGAAGCTTCAGGGCGGCGAGCATGTTGTCGAGGAGCTTCCCCGCCTGTCCCACGAAGGGCTCACCGCGTTGGTCTTCTTCCGCGCCCGGGGCCTCCCCGATGAACAGCCAATCGCCCTGCCGGTCGCCGACCCCGAGGACGGCTTGCTGCCGGCTTGCGTGGAGCGGGCAGGCGCTGCACGCGCCGACCGCCTCGCCGAGCCGCTCCCAGTCCATCCTTGCGATCGCACCCTGCCCTTCGCAAGGCGACTCGCCCCGTCCGGCCGACTCCAAAGCGGGGGGCACCGAGGGCGAGGCATCCGGGCTCCCACGCCTGCGCCACAGCGGCCACAGGCCGAGTTCTTTCAGCGCGGCTTGATCGAAGCTCAAAGCTGCAGTCCCATCACGATCGCGTCTTCCCGCCCTTTGGCGGCCGGGTAATAATTCTTGCGCACGCCGATCTCGTTGAACCCCATGCGTTCGTAAAGCCGCAGGGCCGGCCCATTGCTCGGCCGGACCTCCAGAAAAACGGTGGCGGCGCCATAGTCGCGCGCCACGCCCACGAGGTGCTCCATCAAGGCACGCCCGATGCCACGGCGCTGCCAGTCCCGTGCGACGCCGATATTGAGCACATGGGCCTCATCCGCCGCCAGCATGACGACACCATAGGCCACCACCGGGCCCGCCTTCTCGCACACCCAGCAGCTATAGCCGCTCAACAGCGAGTCCCGGAAGTTCCCGGACGTCCAGGGGAAGGGATAAATCTCCCGCTCGATGCCGATGACCGTCTCGAGATCGCGCAGCTGCATGGGACGAAGCCGGAGATCCGGAAGGGTCACCCTGCGCCTCGCTCATGGGTCTTGAGCGCCACGCGATCCCGCACATAGAGGGGCCGTGCCTCCCAGGCGGGAACGCCTTCTCCCCGTTGGAAGATGGGTTCGGCCAGGCAGGCAATGGCCGCCGCGTGCGGGGAGGCCTCCTCGATCACGGCCGCAAGACGGGACCCCAAGCGCGCGCCGAGGGCATCCCGATAGGCGCGGAAAGCCGAGCCGCAGCCTACCCAGCCGGAGCCGTCGACGAGAGGGGCTTGTGCCGCCAGGCACAACGAAGGCGCGCATACCGTGCGCCAACCGGCCGCGCCCCGCTCGAAGGCGGCGTGGTACATCTCCCCCATGCGCGCGTCCAGGCCGGCAATCACGCGCGGCCCTGCGGCCCCTTCGGCCAGCGCCAACAGGGTGCCGATGCCCGCAACAGGGATATCGTGAGCGAACGCCAGCCCCTGTGCGACGCCGCAGCCGATGCGAAGCCCGGTGAACGATCCCGGGCCCTCGCCGAAGGCAATGCCGTCCAATGCGCTCAAGGCCACCCCGCCGGTTGCCAGCAGATCCGCCACCATGGCCAAGATCATGTGGGAATGGCGTTGCCCCGCCAGCACGTGGCGCTCCACGCACTCGCCGTCCATCGCGAGCGCGACGGAACAAAATTCAGTGGAAGTGTCCAGTGCGAGAATCTTCATGACCACCGACCCATTGCGACAGCGCCATTATACGGGACGCGCGGCGCGCGCCCAATGGCCAGCGACGCCCAGGGCCCAAAGCCGCGCTCATGGGGTGCCCCCCTGTCCGGCGGCACCTGGATGGGTAAGGTCCGCCTCCGGACGGAAGAACCCTTCGACGACTGCGCGATCCCGCGTACGCCCCATCGGCGGAAGGCTTTGCCAGATGCGGCCGCCATAGGGCTTGGACAGCAGGCGCGGATCGCAGATCATCAAGACGCCGCGGTCTTCCGGGCCGCGGATGAGCCGGCCCGCCCCTTGCTTGAGCGAGATGACGGCCCGAGGAAGCTGATACTCCATGAATGCGTTGCGCCCGGCCCGATTGATGCGGGCAATGCGGGCGGCCAGAACCGGATCATCGGGCGGGGCGAACGGCAAGCGGTCGATGATGACGAGCGAGAGCGCTTCCCCGCGCACGTCCACGCCTTCCCAGAACGTCTGGCTTCCCAGCAGCACGGCGTGGCCGTGGGCACGAAATTGCGCGAGGAGTTCGCCGCGCGAGCGCTCGCCCTGAACCAGCAAGGGGTAGTCCAGCCCCTGCGCCGTGAAGGCCTCCTTGAGCAGGTCATGGGCTTCCTTCATCGCCTTGAGCGAGGTAAACAAGAAAAAAGCGCGACCACGGCTCGCCTTGAGGATCGGCAACGCGGCATCGACCGCCGCGCGCGTATACGCCGACGTATTGGGGTCCGGCAGTCCCGTGGGCACATACAGAAGCGCCTGGCGGCCAAAATCGAAAGGGCTTTCCCAGCATGCCGTCTCGGCCGCGGCCAGTCCCATCTCGCTCTGATAGTGCCGGAAGTCCCTCTTGACGGACAAGGTGGCCGAGGTGAAGATCCAGGCGCGCGCGGCCGCGCTCACACTCTTCTCGAAGATCTCGGCGACGGACAGCGGGGTCGCATTGAGCTGCACGGACTGGCTGAAGATTTCGATCCAGCGCACATGGGTGCCTTCGTCCTCTGACCGCCAGGACTCCAGCTGACCGAGCAGCGCGAGCGCCCGCTGGTGGCAGTTCTCGAGACCGGGGCTGCGCTCGCTTTGGGCGGCGAGCAGATTGACGAGGGCCCGCGTTGCGCGGACTGCGCCGTCCAGTGCATCGGCGAAGCCTGCGACGGCCAGCGCCGCCTGTGCCGGCAGGCGTCCTGTCATTCCCACGACGCTCAGGCGCCAGTCGGCGGCCACTTTCGCCAGCGCATCGCACGCCGGCGGGAGCTCGGCAAAATCCTTCGCCCCGATGGCCGCCTCCTCTCCGGCATCGCGCGCCAACTCAAGCAGCTGACTGCTCGACACGCGATCGCCGAAGAACAGGCTCGCCGTTTCAGGCAATTGGTGGGCTTCATCGAAGATGACCGTGTTGCACGCCGGCAGGAGCTCCCCGACCCCTTCGTCGCGCAGCCAGAGATCCGCGAAGAACAGATGGTGGTTGACCACCACCACGTCGGCCTGCTGCGCCTCGGCACGGGCGCCCATGACGAAGCACTCCTTGAGGTGCGGACACTCTTGCCCCAGGCAGTTCTCCCGCGTGGAGGTCACCTGAGGCCAGATCGGCGCCCCTTCCGGCACGTCTTTGAGCAGGCCCTTGTCGCCGGAGGTCGTGGTTCGCGCAAAGCGGCGGATCGCGGCAAGGTGCTGGACGTCCTCCCGGCTGGCGAAACGCCCCTCGGAGGCTTGACGTTCCAGGTGGTAATGGCACACGTAATTCGCGCGCCCCTTGAGAAGGGCAATGGTGACAGGGACTTTGAGCGCCTGCCGAACGACCGGCAGATCCCGGGAAAAGAGCTGGTCCTGCAGCATCTTGGTGCCGGTGGAAATAATGACTTTGCCGCCGGAGAGCAAGGCCGGCACCAAGTACGCGAACGTCTTTCCGGTCCCGGTACCGGCTTCGGCGATGAGGCAGCCTTGCCGCTCGATGGCGCGGGAGATGGCCTGCGCCATCTCGATCTGGCCGGGGCGCAGCCGATAGCCTTGAATCGCCTGCGCCAGGGGGCCGCTGTCACCGAAGAGGGCATCGAGGCTGAGCATGATGTCGCCGTCAAATCGGCAAGTTTAGCACCGATGGCACCGCGCGATCGATCAAAAAGTCCCTCGCGCGGACGCGCCCGGCCTATGCCTCGGCCGCGATCGGGATCAGGTCGGCAATCGCGCGCGCTGCGTCCTCCGGGGCTGCGGCGTAGCCCTCGAGGATCTGCTGCCCGGCCTGCGTCCAGTGCGCCATCCCCTCACGCACGCATTCATTCAGGTGGGCGAGCCGCCCGTCTTGCACCCAGTCGGCATAAGCCGCCGACAATTCCGGAAAAATCGCACGGCGCATGCCGGTCAGGTTGGCGAAATAAAAGTGCAGTCCGGCGCGATTGTCGGCGGCCAGCAGGCGCGGCAAGGTGGTGGTGCAGTCCGCCACGTGATCGCGGACCGCGCGCGCCGTGATCTCCGAGCGCGTGCCGGCGACCGCGGCCAGCATGTCCCGCCAGGCATGGCCGAAAATCTCTTCGGCCCGACACTCCCCCACCTCGTGCAGGACCACCGAGGCGGTCTCGTTTTCGGTCATCGCCTCCAGCGCGGCGGCGAAATCGCCGTCGAAATCATAATGCGCCATCGCACGGGCCATCGCGCTGCCCTGCTTCTTCCAACTCCATTCCTCGATCTTCTCCCAGACCATGCGGCGCACGGACTCCTGGCGCACGCAGATGGCCCCGTCCTGCATCATCGCCGGCGGGGCGGCAAGATCCCGCGCATATTCCCGTCCGGCCACCCGTACGCGGTAGCCGTCATGGTCCTCGACGCGCAGCAGTTCGGCGAGAAAGAAGTGCGGCACCATCCCCAGCCCCAGTCCGCCCCCATAGAGCAGCCCTTCCGGGTGCAGCGCCTCGTTGATGGCGGACGACTCGAGGGCCGGGTAGTTCTCCCCGTTGACCCTCAACGAGGCGTAGGAGGCCCTGCGCAGGCGCTCCCACCGTTTCTCGCGCTCGTCCAGCCATGCGCCGAGCTCCTGCTTGGGCAGCGCGGTCGAGAAGGGATAGGCGCGCTCCCAGCGGAAGAGCTCGCGCATCTTGAGCAGGAAAATGCACATCGAATAGTCCTGGGCATGCCGTGCGTCGGTGATGTCGCAGTTGTGCTGCACCACCGCCTTCAGCTCATCCAAGCTTTCCACCATGACCGACCCCCATCCCAGTACGCGCCCCGTTACCGGAGCGAGCCCAACGCGCCCTTCCCATTTCTAGACTGGCTGTTCCGCGCGCAGATTGCAAGCCTGATGCGGAAGGAGGCGGCGCCGGCAATGCGGCCCACGACGCTTCCCGACGACACTGGAGCTATGATACGCTTTAAACTCATTCTAATTTAGTTTTCTTTGCAGCACCACGCCATGCGGAGGCTACAATGCCCTACTATGTGTATAAGATTGGCCAACCCTTGCGCACCTTGGAAAAGATCGCGCAATTCGATTCCTTCAAGGAAGCCAGCCAGTTCGCCAAGGCCCGGCGCACGGCCGACGGCCCCGTCACGACGCATCGCGTGCGCGTGATGTTCGCCGCCAACGAGATCCAGGCCGAAGAGCTCCTCTCAGAAGTGCGGGAGCGCGAGCCGATGACGGGGGAAGACTACTGACGAGGCGAGCGTCCCATGCTTGACGAAGAGGCGTACCAGGATGCGCGCGCAGCCCACGCCCAGTGCCCCTGCATATTCGAGCGGGCCTTGCTGCGGGGGTGCGCCCAATGCGACGCGAGCGCCCGGCACCTGCTGGCCGAGCGGGAGGTCGTTGCCTGCGGCGCGCCGCAGGCTCAGGTGCGGTGCGCGAAACTCAGGCAGCTCCTGCTCGAGAATGCGCTCTTTGCCCTGAAACTGACGCACAGCATGGCCGCGCTACCCTATGCCAAAGAAATCAAGGTGCAATGCGGGGGGCTGCAGGGGCTTCAGCTCGCGCTTTCACCGGACGCGCCGGGCACGCCGATCAATATCCAAGGTCTCGTCTTGCAAGCGCTGGAACGCTATCATGATCTGGCCCTGCTGCCCTTTCCCGACATTCTCAAGGCCCTCGCCAAGTTCGAGCCCCGGCCCCGCCGCTAGGCCCAAGGCGATGCCACGGCCTATACTTGAGGCATGCTGATAGCGCGTTCGGTGGTGACGCAGGCCGCACACTCCCGGCGTTGCCGCGCAGAAGGGACCGCCCATGGGGCCACTGCGCGATAGCGCCGGCGCATGGGGCTCGGTCTCCAAAAGCTTGCACTGGGGGAGCGCCCTCCTCATTCTGGCCCAGTTCCCCCTCGGATGGGTCGCGGTGCACTGGCCTTTGTCGCCCACCGAGATCACCCTCTACACATGGCACAAGTCGCTTGGGCTGCTGATCCTGTTGCTGACCTGCCTGCGGGTGGGCTGGCGCGGCATCAGCACGCCTCCCCAACTGCCGGCCCCGGCGGCCGCCTGGGAGCGGGCCGCCGCCCGCATCGGCCACCGTGCCCTTTACGTGCTGATTCTCGCCCTATCGCTATCCGGCTGGGCGATTGCGTCCAGTTCCCACATCCCGTTCAAGGTATTCTGGGCGTTCGACCTGCCCCCCATCACCCCCCCCGATCATGCCCTCGAACAGGCCATGAAGCATGCCCACCTGTGGCTTGCGATCGTCCTCGGCGGCGCCTTGGTGGTCCACGTCGCCGCCGCTTTCTGGCATCATTTCGCGCGCCGCGACGAGGTCCTGTCGCGCATGCTGCCCCGCCGGGGCGATCCCTCATGAGCGCATTGCGCGCCGTTCTCGCGGCCGGCCTCCTTGCCGGCCATCCGCTTGCGCACGCCAGTGCGTGGCTTTCCGTACCGGCACGAAGCACCCTTCAATTCAGCGCCACCTATCAGGGTCTGCCGGTGCGGGGCACTTTCCATCGCTTCGACGTGCGATGGTCGTTCCGTCCATCGCGGCCCCGGCGCGATACCCTGTGGGTTCAGGTCTTCGTGACGAGCGCCGATATGGAGAGCCATGACATCAACCGGACCATCGAAGGGCCGATCTGGTTCGATGCCCGGGCATTTCCGCAAGCGGTCTACATCGCCCATTCGATCACCCAACCCCGGCCCGGGCATTACCTCGCCAGCGGAATCCTTCGTTTGAAGGGCATTTCCAAACCGGTGCGCATCCCATTCACCTGGCGCGAGTCAGGGGACTCTGGCACGCTCGCCGGCACCCTCACGCTTCGCCGCACCGAGTTCGGGATCGGCACCGGTCAGTGGGCCAGCAACGATCCGATCGGGCTCGATGTCGTGGTGACCTTCCATGTTCGCCTCCGGCATGCGACATCTGCACCGCGGCCTTGAGGCGGCGGGTCTCGCCTTCCTGCTGGGGCTCGCCGGGTGCATGCCGGCGCGCGTGCCGCAAGCGCCAACTGCGAGGCAATCGGGCGCACCGCCGGGTTTCCCGGCAGCGGTCTACCAGCGGGCGGCCGCCCACGGCGCCGCCGTCTTCGTCCTCGATCCCAACCGTTCCGTGATCCTGATTCATGTCTTTCCGGCCGGCCCGCTGGCGCGCCTTGGTCACCAACACATCGTGTCCAGCCGCGATGCGCACGGATTCGTTCTGGAGCGTTCCGGCCACGCGCCCGGTCGCACCGATCTGTATTTCCCTGTCCAATCGCTCCAGGTCGACAACCCGCAGGACATGCGGCGGTTTCATCTGACCGAGCGCTTGTCCCCGCGGGATATTGCGGCGACCCGCGCCCACATGCTCGACGCCGTTCTCGATGCCTCGCGCTACCCTTACGTGCGCATCGAAGCCGTGTGCCGGGGGAAGGCCGATCCCTGCCGGAGCCTCAAAGCGCGGATCTGGCTGCACGGGCGTTCGCGCACCGTCACCCTTCCCGTGAGGGTGGAACGCGCCGGGCGCCGCCTGACGGCCACAGGACGCTTCACGCTGCGACAGACCCCATTCGGCATCACGCCGTACGAGATTCTTGGCGGCTCACTTCGCGTGGCTGACCGTCTGACCCTGCGCTTCCGGCTCCGGGGCCGACTGGACGTCTCCCCTCCCACCGCCGTCCGGTGAGGCGCCCGCCCGACCCTGATCGGCCTGCATCGTCTCCCGCGACGCAGCCGCAGCCCTCCCGGGAAGCGCATTCGCGCCCCCCGGACGCGTCAGGGCCTCTTCCACGGCGGCGAACGCGGCCCCCGCAGCAGCCAGTTCCGCGTCGCACCGAGACACCCAGGCATCGCCCCAATAGAAATGACAGCTCGTCTGGGCACGCAGGATATGCCAGCACGTCTCCTCGATCGCCCGCCCGAGGGCGGGATCCTGGGCCCTGTCCCCGAGCCGCGTCCTCGCCTCGGCCAGGCGCCCGCTCGCCGCGGCCGCGTTCGCCAGGGCCTCGCGCTGCGGCGCCGAGCCCGTCCATTGCACGAACCCCACCCCGTCATGCCAGCCCGTATTCCAGGCGCCGGTCTCGACGTGAACGCGTCCGTGCGCCCCATGCTCATCGAGATAGTCATCGATAAAGGTCGGACGAACCGAGGCGTTCTCGCCACGGGCCTGCTCCAGGAATTCGCGGTAGAACACCCCCCAGAAGTTGCCGTGCGCGTTGGTATTGCGGAACCACCCGCCGTTGTCGCCATCGGTACAGGTGGTGACGAGCGGCGCGAAGTCGCACCCCTTGGTCCGCTCCCTCACCTCATTGTGAAACCATCCGAAGTCCATCCCCGATTCCTGGGCATCCGACAGCTCACGATCCCGCACGATCACGACGATCTCCTCCCCGCCCCAACGCGCGATATGAGGCCGGTAACGAAGGGCCTGCCAGCTCATGGGCTCGAGCGGTCTCACGTGCGCGCTGTCGACCAGCACATAGCGGTAGCCGAAGCGCTTGAGCAGGGGAATGAGCTCCATGCAAAACCCCATCTCCGGCGGCCAGAACCCGGAAAACCCCGGCCGCCAGAAAAGATGGCGGCCGATGCCCAGCCACCGGGCGATGTGCTGCTCGCGATCGCCCTCCGGAATCAGTGGCAGCACCGGATGGTAGTAGCCCGTTCCGAGGACCCGGAAAAGGCGCTCGTTCTGCAAGTGCCACAACAAGGCGCCGCAGTCGACGACCCCGTAGACCCGGCTCTGAAATGCGGGATCGGACAGCGTTTCCAAGAGCGTTCCGGACAAGGAAAGATGCACCCGGGCCACGTCCTCATAGCCCCACAGCGCCCGCGGCATGCGGTCCAATGCGTAGAGGATCTCGCGTGCCGCCCACTCGTCCTGGGCGAGCAAGTGCTCGAGGTTGCCGTGAGGCTGGTGCAAGTTCAACACGAGCGCATGATAAGTCGTCATCCCTGAAGCCCCCCATGCCTGGCGGCGAAGGGTTCGAAGGGCGAACCCGCCAAGATCTCCCGAAGCGCGTGCCACGCCGTGCGATCAGACATTTTTGTGTGTTCCATGTCCTGTTTGCGCGCAGTGCGCGCCCAACCTCGTCATCGATGGCGAGGAAGGAAAGCCCGGCTTGCGAAGCAAGCCTTCCCTGCCTATATTTGAAGCGCCTTGGCGTCCCCTACCCTTTCGCTCGGCCAAGCGGGTGGGGCAAATCCAAGGTGCGACACCCCCCTGCCTTCCATGGCGACTTCGGCAAACAGACCCGGGACGCTCCGGACTTAAGGCCCGGGGAGCAGTCACGACGTCCTAAAGATGCGCCGCCCGCAGTCGAGGCGAAATGACCGTTTGTCCGTAGTGACGGCAGGTGCATCCGCCACCTGCGATCCTGCCGCAGCAATCGCGACGCGTCCCTTAAGGTGCGTTGGACAGGGTTTGCGGCACCGTATTGCGGATCGACCTGCACCCGAAAACGGATGCGATCAGACGTCGCTTCCATTTCGGGAACCTCGGCATTTGTCTCGTCGAACACGTTCCGGACAATCTGCGCCAAACGCACGTCCGCTTGCCCTTCAGCATGTCGCAACGACACGTCGGGCACCCGGCGATGCGGTATTTGCCGGAATGGGCCATGCGTTGTTCGACTCGCGTCGTACCTTGCAGGCGCCCATGCCGACAGAACCCGCCCCTAGCGGGCGCTCGCGCGGCATGAGCGGTCCCGCAAAGGCCCGCGGCAGGGCAACAGGGAGCGCATGACATCTCTATAGCAGAATCTCATCGAAAATGACAAACGCGAGCACAGCCGTCTTTCATCGACCCGCCGGTTGACCCCGACCTCGCCCCCGGGTCCGAGGAAACGCACGGCCCGGCTTCGATTTGCGTCACCCGCCGGCGCACCCGTGCTGGCCGTTCCAACTATACTAGGAAGTGACGCGCCCGGCATGATCGCAGGAAGGACGGTGGAAGGCGCGCGAACGGCTGCCCGGCGAGTGCGAAGATTCTCGTCCGCGCGCTTCTTCTTGTACTCTGGAGAATACGCCCATGCCCATCGGCGAAGTATGCACGCGCGAAGTGGTGATCGTCGAGAAAAGCGCATCGATTCAGGATGCGGCCCATCTCATGCGCCAGTACCACGTGGGCGATCTGGTCGTCGTGGCGCCCGACGCGGAGGAGCGGCGCGTCCCGGTCGGCATCCTGACCGATCGCGACATCATCGTCGAACTGATCGCCGAAGGGGTCGATCCCGCGAAGGTCGTCGTCGGCGATGTCATGAGCACAGATCTTCTGCTCGTGCGCGAACACGATGGCATTTGGGAAACGCTACAGTATATGCGCACCAAGGGCGTGCGCCGCGCGCCGGTCGTCGATGCCGGCGGCGGCCTGGTCGGCATCATCTCCGCCGACGACATGCTGGAACTGCTGGCCGACGAACTGAACGCCTTGGCGAGCATCATCCGGCGCGAACAGATCAAGGAAAACAAGACCCGCCGCTGACCCGCATGCGTGGCGTGTTCATGAACCGCCCTGATTGGCGCGCCCGGGCGCGCAGCTTCGTTTACGCCCTGCGAGGCGTGCGCATCCTGCTGTCCACCGAACCGAATGCGCGCGTGCATCTCGCCGCGACCCTCATCGTCGTCGGGCTCGGCGCCTACTTCCCCTTCTCGCGTGCGGACTGGTGCTGGGTGACGATCGCCCTGACGGCCGTATGGGTCGCCGAAGCGCTCAATACGGCCATCGAGTGTCTTGGCGATGCCCTCTCGCCGGATTTCAACCCGCACATCGGCCGGGCCAAGGATGTGGCGGCCGGTGCCGTGCTCATGGCAGCCGCAGGAGCGCTGGTCGTCGGGGCGCTCGTCATCCTGCCGCACCTCGCATCGTCCGGCTGAGCGGCGAACAGGCGCGCTTTGCGGAAGTCCCGCACCGCCAATGGGTGCCCTTTCATCGATTCGCCTGACACCAGCGACGCCGCCATGGGCGGGATACGCATGTCAACCCTGTGCGTGGGTCCGGCAGGGCGTTGCAGAACGTGGGCCTGTCTTCGACGCGGCGTCGCGGGGTTTCGGCGTTGACGTGGATGATACGGCAGGACCTTGCGACCCTGACCGACAGGGCGATGGTGGAACGCCCGTACGGTGGGGGTCGGCCGATGCAACGGATGCGCGCCATCGCGCGGGCTTTCCCCGCGGCAGGTGCGAACTGTCCGCCGATCGCCTGCAGCGAAGGTTCCATGCCACCCCCGAAGCTCGCCTCTAATCCGCCGTTTTATAGCGGTCGCGACCTTCGCGCTTGGCCTCGTAGAGCACCGCATCGGCGCGCAGGATCAACGCATGGCCGTTCTCGCTGTCCTTGAGTTCCGCCAGGCCTGCGCTGCAGGTGACGGCAATCTTCTTGCCGTCGTAGATCAGGGGCGACTTGTGAATGACCTGATTGAGGCGTTCGATCACGAAACGCGCACCCTCCATGTCCGAATCCGGGAGGATCAGCAGGAATTCCTCGCCCCCGTAGCGCACCAGCACGTCGCTCTCGCGCAGCACGGAGCGTGCGATAAAGGCGAGGTGGCTCAGCAGATTATCGCCCGCATCATGTCCGTATGTGTCGTTGACCGTCTTGAAATGATCGATGTCCATCATGATCACGGACAGCTTTCCGTGATGCGCCCGCGCGCGCGCCACTTCCTGCGCCAGAATCGCATCCATGGCGCGGCGGTTCTGCGCGCCGGTCAGGTGATCCTCGTGCAGCAGTGCGCGCGTTTGCTGAAGATCCACCCGAATGTTCTTCAGCGTCTCGGACGTGGAAACCAGATCGGCCCGACTGTCTTCCACCGTGGAGCGGATCGCGTTGGCGATGCTCACGATGCCCACCAGGACTTGCCGGATTTCCTCTTTTTCCGTGGCGCGGTTGAGCTCGCGCACCGATGACTCCATCTCGCGCGAACGCTCTCCCATGCTGACGGCCAACTGGTCCGTCTTGTCCGTGATGGCGGCCACCAATGCCTTGGCTACGGGCAACAGTTCCGCGCAGGCGTCGTAGGCGAGCTCGTCGGACAGCATACTGCCTTCCGCGCCCGCGAGCTCGCGATAGATCCGCGTGTAGTTCTCCGGTGTCGGCGGCAGCTCGAGGCGCGCGAGCCTATGCAACGTCGCCCTGGCCAGCTGCGCAGCTGTATGTTCTGTCACGTCCAGCTCCCCCCTTTCCCATTTCAGGCAGCGCCCCACCAACGGCGAATGCGGGCCTCCCGCCGTTCACCCGAGCGCGGCCCCTGTCCGGACGATGACGACGACCGTGTTCCTTCTGCCTGTTATTATTGTTCCGGTGGCAAACGCAAGGGGGGCTTGGCGCACACGACGCGAAGGCGCCCCAGGCATTCGGATCGGCACCACCCGAGATCGACTCCAGGAAGTATACACCAAACCCCTGGTCGTCTTACCTGGCCTCGGCGCGCCCACCGTCGTGGGCGCGCCGATGAGCCCGATGGGGCAAACCCGTCAGTCTTTTCCCGAACGCCAGATGGACAGAATGAGCCACATGCTGTTCAAGAAAGCGACCAGAAACCCCAGCAGCCCGAACAAGGGCAGGCCGAGCAGTGACGGCCCGCCCTTGACCGTCATGACGATGGAGGAGCCCACCACCAGGGAGGCGGTCAGGATCCCCAAGGTCAGCCGGCTCGTGCTCTTGTCGAGCTGGTGTCCGAAATGATCCAGGCGCTTGAGATCCAGGTCGATGCGCATGCCGCCCCGGCGCGCGTCCTTGACGAGGCGCGCGAAATCGCGCGGAATGTCGATGACGGCGCCGAGCAGATCCGTCAGGCTGTGTCGGCCCCGCGCCACGAGGGCCGCGGGCGCATAGCGTTCCTTCACGACCCGCTCGATGAAGGGGGTGAGGTGATCGAGCATCTGGAAGGCCGGGTCGAGCTGCCGTCCGAGCCCTTCCAGCGTGATGAGCGTCTTGAACAGCAACGTCAGGTCCGGGGGAAGCACGAGGGAGTTTTCCCGGATGATCACGGTGATTTCTCGAAGCAGCAGGCCGAAGTTGATGTCCTTGAGCGGCAGGTTCTCGTAGTTGAAGACGAATTCGCCGACGTCTGCGGCCAGTTTCCCCTCGTCGATGCCACGATCGTCGGTCCAATTGAGCAGCACGTCGATCATGGCGCGCTCATCCTTGCGCACGAGCCCCGTCAGGAGGTCCACGATCTCGTTTCGCCGCGGATTGGACAAGCGCCCGACCATGCCGAAATCGACCATTCCCAGTCGCTCCCCCGGCAGATAGAAGACGTTTCCGGGGTGGGGGTCGGCGTGAAAGTAGCCGTCGACCAGGATCATCTTGAGAACGGCATCGGCCCCGCGCGCGGCGAGCAGGCGCCGATCGAGGCCGGCGCGGTCCACGGCCGCCAGGTCCGTGCCGGCAATGCCTTGAATCGCCTGCTGAACGTTGACCGTTTCGCGAGTCCACTCCCAATAGACCCGGGGGATGAGCACGGTCGGATCCTGAGCGAAATTCTGCGAGAAGCGCTCGATGTTGCGCGCCTCCATGGCGAAATCGAGCTCACGCCGCAAGGAGCGCTTGAACTGCGCGACCACCTGGGTCGGCCGATAGCGTCTCACTTCCGGAATTTCGAGCTCGAGCAGGCGTGCGATGTGGGCGAGAATGCGCAGGTCCGCCTCGATCTTGGGCACGACCCCGGGCCGGCGCACCTTGAGCACGACGGGCGTCCCGTCCGCCAATTCGGCGGTGTGGACCTGGGCGATCGAGGCGGCCGCCACCGCCACCGGGTTTAGGTGGCGAAAGATCTGCTCGGGATCCCCCCCGAGCGCCTTCTCCAGTTCGGGCCGCAACTCCTCGAAGGCGACCGCAGGCACCTTGCTTTGCAGCTTCTCGAATTCGGCGATCCAGTCCGGCGGAAAAATGTCCACCCGGGTGGCGAGGACCTGCCCCAGCTTCACGAAGGTGGGTCCCAGCGCTTCCAGCGCCAGGCGCACACGTTCGGGAGTCTCGAGCTGCTTGTGTGCCTCCGATTCCTTCCAGCGCAAAATGCGGCCCGCACGCTTGAGCACGTTGATGATGCCAAGACGCTTCATCAAATCGCCCAAACCATAGCGCACGAGCACCGAGGCGATTTCTTGCAGGCGCGGGAGATCCCGCATCGCGCTCAAGGTTTCCCAGATCATGCCGATGCTTTTGTCATGCAAGGTTCTCGATGGACTGTCCGGATCGTGGCGCAGCCGGCCAACGGACTGCCTCGCTTGACGCCAGGAAACGCCCGTGTATCATGGCCTCCCTGCGACGAAACGCGGGCCGTCCCCGGCTCGCCGCAGCGCCGTCCCCTCCGTCATTCGGCCTTGCTTCGTGCCGGGAATTCGCCTGAGCGCAAGGACGTATCGCTGTACAAATTCGCAACGCCTGGGTTAGATTAGCAGATATGCGGACCTACGAAATTGTTTTTATTGCCTGTTTGGCGGTTGTCCTGAGTTTCCCCGCACGCGCAGACACCAACGCGACCGCATCCGCCGCGTCCCCGTCGGGGACGCAGCCGCTCGCCACCGCGCCCGCCGGGCCCTCGCGCCACCTCGCGTCTGACTTGGTTATATACGCCCTCGGGCTGCTCGGTGTCAATTACAAGTATGGCGGCGATTCGATCGAGACCGGCCTGGACTGCAGCGGCTTCGTGCGGTATGTCTTCGGCCATGCGGCAGGGCTCGATCTTCCCCACAACGCCTACGCCATGAGCCGCCTCGGCCGCAGGATCCGCCGCGACGACCTCAAGCCGGGCGACCTGGTTTTTTTCCGCACCTTGCGCAACGCCTTCTCCCATGTCGGCATCTACCTCGGCCAAAACCGCTTCATCGACGCGCCGAGACCGGGGCAAACGGTGCGGATCGAAGATTTTACCGACACCTACTGGGCGCGGCGATTCGAGGAGGCGAGGCGTCTTCTGGCGCCGAAAGCCGCCGACGCCGCGAGCAGCCGGAGCCCGTCGGGCACGCCTTAGGCAAGCGCTCTGACCCGGAACGCCAGGCTTGCATTTTCCACGATTGTGAATGATAATCGGTCGCATTCGCATTCAACAACCGTGGGAGGTCGCATGACAAGATATTCCGAATCCAGCCGCTGGTGGCTCGTGGGCGCGGCGATGCTGACGGCAGCAAGCGCATGGGGACAGCCTTGCGATATCGACGACTATGTCACCCGGGCGATCGGCATCGAGGAGCCCTGGATGGAGAACGGGGCCTATCTCTTTACCCAGAGCACCAACAACGCCAGCCCGCAGTCCATCACCGTGGCCCCGGAAATCGAGGGCCGCTTCGGCGATCGCCTCGGCATGGAGCTCGACCTGCCCGCATACACCGCGCAGGCGCCGCTCGGCCGGGCGCCCGGCGCCTTCGGCCCCCTGGCCGCAGGCCTGAAATGGGGCGCCGTGCAGCGCTGCGACTCGAGCGACCGGCGCGCCACGCTGGTGACCGGCGAGATCGAGGGACAGTACTGGGCCGACCGGCGCCCCTCGGTGCTCCCCGATGAGGGCAACGCCGCAACGGCACAAGGGATGTGGGCCCAACTGTGGTATCCCTGGTTCAACCAGGGGGAGGTCGGCTACACCCAGCGCATTGGCCCCGGCGTGACCAGCGGGTGGTTCCTCAACACCGCCGTCGGCCGGTCCCTGAACACCGCCTGGTCGGCCCAAGTCGAGATTGAGCTCGACAACCAACTGCCCCTGGACGGCGGGGGCCACGGCATCGAAGGCAGTATCATGCCGCAGATCGGCTACCGCCCCGCGCGGCACTGGCTGGTCGCCCTCGGCGAACAGGCTTCGCGCCAGCAGGGCACGCGGCAAACCGGTTGGTCGACGTGGCTCATGATCGAGCACGAGTTTGCCGATCGGGACTAGCGTGCGCCCGCCTGCGCGCGGGCGACACCGCCCTTCTCTGGCCTACTTGCCCGCCTGACCGTCCGAAGGCGCCATCCCCGTGCCCCTGGGGCGAGCCATCGCCCCGCGAGGGGACGCCCACGACGATCCCCCGCGCAGCGGACGGGGCGTGTCCGGCCGAAAAAACCTCTTCGTGCCAAGCTATTGCGGTTTATCGGTGCGCGGTATTAAATGGGGGGATGGCCTTGCACAACTCTCATTGGCGCCCGTGGCATTCCGGCGGAGCACACGACTCGGACGCTTTCGCGAGCGACATGAAGCTCACGGTGGGCATGGGCTTTGCCATGGTCCTCGTCCTCATGGTCGCACTGACCGGGGTCACCCTGAAGCAGATGGCCGCCATGGACAGCCGCCTCGAGGGCATCGTCAACCAGAACAACGCCAAGACCCGTCTGGCCACGGTGATGCGCGACACGCTGCGCGACCGCGTCATCACCACCTACAACATTCTGATCCTGCAAAATCCCTTCGCCAAGGATGCCGAGCGCATGCACTTCTATGCGCTCGGCGAAACCTATGCCGAGGCGCATAACCAACTCGCCGGCATGGTCAGTTCTCCCGCGGAAAAGACTCTGCTGCGGCAGGTCGATGCGATCACCGCCGTCACCGAGCCCGTGGTGCTGCGCACGATCTCGCTCGCCATGGATGGCCACGACAGCCAGGCACTGGAACTGCTGCTTCAAGACACCATGCCCATGCAACGCAAAGCCATGGCGAAATTGAATGCCCTCGTCGCCCTTCAGCAGTCGGCCACCCGCACCGCGGCGCAGCAGGCACGCGCAGCCTATCGCGAGACCCGGCTGCTGCTCGTCATCCTGGGCGGGGCGGCGGCCGTCATCGGGATTGCCATCGCCAGCATCGTCATCCGCCGGACCTCCGCCCAAACCCACGAGATCGAAAAAGAAAAGCTCAAGTACAAGACGCTGTTCGAGACCAACTCCGACGGCATCGTCATCTTCGACGAAACGGGGTTCGTCGATTGCAACCGCGCCGCGCTCAGGATGTTCGGCATGGAGAACGTCGAGGCCTTCGTGGGCAAGAAACCTGGGGAACTGGGGCCGCCCGTGCAGCCCGGCGGCGCCCCCTCCACGCGCTACGCCGCCGAGCGGATGGAAGAAGCCGTCCGCAGGGGCCATGCCTTCTTCGAATGGATGGGCCGGCGTGCCGATGGAAGCGCCTTCCCCACGGAAATCGCCCTGGACGCCATGCCCCTCGATGGCCGCATCGTCGTCCAGGCGATCGTGCGCGACATCACCGAGCGCAAACAGGCGGAACAAGAACTCAAGACGGCCTACGATGCCGCCCTGGAGGCCTCGCGGGTCAAGTCGGAATTCGTCGCCAACGTGAGTCACGAATTGCGCACCCCGATGAACGGCATCATCGGCATGATCGAACTGCTGGCGACCACCCCGCTGACCGCCCAGCAACGGGACTATGCGCAGACCGTGCGCACTTCCGCGGAGTCCTTGCTCGCGATTATCAACCGCATCCTCGATTTCTCCAAGATCGAGGCCGGCAAGCTCGAGCTCGAGACGATTCCTTTCGATCTGTGCGAGACGGCGGAGGAAGTCGCCGAACTGCTCGGTCGTCCGGCGCAGCTCAAGGGACTCACCCTGCTGTGCGAAGTCGACCCCCGCCTGCCCTGCCAACTCAAGGGAGACCCGACGCGGTTGCGACAGGTTTTGATCAATCTGGTCGACAACGCGATCAAGTTCACCGAACAAGGACACGTACGCCTGCGCATCACCCCACGCAAGGCGAGCGCCTCGAACGCGGAACTCCTGTTCGAGGTGAGCGACACCGGGATCGGGATTCCACCCGAGGGCCGTTCACGCCTCTTCAAATCCTTCTCCCAGGCGGACGGCTCCACCACCCGCAAGTATGGAGGCACCGGCCTCGGCCTCGTGATTTCCAAGGAGATCATCGAAGCGATGGGCGGCGCCATGACCGTCGACAGCACGCCCGGCCATGGCACGACCTTTTCCTTCGGCCTGACCTTGGAGAGGAACCCACTCCCCGCCGCCCCCGCCGCACCGGAGGAGAATTCCCTCGCCGGCCATCGGGCATTGCTCCTCGGCGACGATCCCGAGACCTGCCGCATCCTCGGCGAACGGCTGACCTACTGGGGCCTGCGCCTGGTCCAGGCAGATCGCATCGAGCAGGCGCGCGATATCCTGCAGGCCGCGGCCGCCGAAAAGTCGCCCTTCGATTTCCTCCTCGTGATGAGCGAACTGCCGGTCCGCGGCTCCCGCGCGCTCGAGCGATCCCTCCCCGAGGCAGCCGCCGGCGCCCGCCGGACCATCCTTCTGCGTGCCATGACGGCAGACCGGCGCACCGCCAGCGCGGTCCCTGCCGGCGTCGCCGCCTGCCTCAACCGGCCGGTACGTTCCCGGCGCCTGTGGCAGACCCTGACCGAGCTCACGCGCGAGGACACTCCCCCCGGGATCCCCCTTGACGCCACTCCCATGAGGGTGGCGGCCGCCGAGTCGGACCGTGTCTTGCTGGTCGAAGACAACGCCGTCAACCAGAAAGTCATGGTCCATATGCTGGAGCGCCTGGGCCTTTCCTGCGATCTCGCGCTCACTGGACTGGAGGCCATACGGGCTGCCGCCGGCAGCCCGTACGCGCTGATTCTTATGGATTGTCAGATGCCGGAAATGGACGGCTTCGAAGCGACCCGCCACCTGCGTTCGGAGGAACAGGCACGCTCACGGCAACGCACCCCGGTGATCGCCATGACCGCCAATGCCATGCCCGGCGACCGCGAGAAATGCTTGGCGGCGGGTATGGACGGCTATCTGCAAAAACCCGTCAAGCTGCAGGAACTCGCGGCGCTGGTGGCGCAGTGGCTGCCGCAGCGTCAATCGGACATGCCGCCGGAGGCGCCGCCGATCGACCGGGATCATCTGGATCACATGTTTCGCCATGATGCCAAAGTCGTCCAGGAGATGATCGCACTCTTCCTGTCCAGCACCGACGAGGCCTTGGGCCGATTGCACGCCAGCCTCGAGGCCAAGGATGCCCGGCGCGTGGCGGCGATCGCCCACGAGATCAAGGGTGCGTCGCTTTACATCGGCGCGTCGCAGTGCGCCGAGAGCGCGCGCGCCCTTGAACAGGCGGCGAAGCGCGAGGACTGGCCCGAGATCGCGACGGCCCAGGCGATCCTCCGCGCGGCCTTCGCCCGTGCCCACGAGTGCGGCACCCCCGCCCAGATCGGCGATCAGACGGCCACGCTGGATCCAGGCACTTCGCTGGAGGCGCGCTAGTCTTTTGCCCTCGCAAGCGCGCGCCCGGGGGCGAGTCCGGCCCGGGCTTGCAAGGCGGCCGCGTGTTCGCGCCTGCGACCCGACGCTAACCAAGGATGCCGTCCACCGGCAGCCCTTCCCCATGGCGCGTGGAAATGCATTTCCCTTGCCCCCGGCTCGCCTGCGCGGGGAGCCTCCATCACGCACGAGCGCCGCTGTGCGCTCAAGCGCAAGACGCGTGCTGGCGGAGGCCGGGCGCATCGAGAGCCCTTCGTGCAACCGATTGGCCTGGCGGTTTCGTAAGCGCCAGACCAATGCTATAACGAGGTTACGGCGATGTAATCCGGCCGTCCGGTCGGACGACGCGCTGATCGTGTGAGCACTGGTGCAACAGGGGGAACGATGGAACGCTCATGCCGATCCCTGATCGGCGCAACCTGACGAGCCCAGACAAGAACGCCGCTCCTCCCAGGACAAGGGTTCGCCCTGCCTCGGTGTTTCGTCCCCAGCGAAAATCTCGGCCGGCCTCGGAGCGGACGCGTCATCGCGCATTACAACACAGGAGAACTGCAGATGCCTGAAGTAGATACGGACAGGGTGCAAGCTTCTCTCCAGACAACCGAAGATGGCCTGGATCGCGTCCTTATTTCGTTTTCCTTGCCCCACCGCCAGCCTCTCCGCCTTTCACCGGAGGAAGCGCGGCGACTCGCCATCCAGCTCGTCGAACTGGTCCAGAAGTCGGAAGTACGAAGGCGCCTTCAGCATGCCACGCGCCCACAGGCGGCCACCGACGCCCAAGCCGCGGACGCCTTATGGCACGTCTCGCCGGGTACGCACCCCGTGCCGAAGCCGTCCGCGAGCTGACGGCGCAAAGGACGCGCATGAAAGGACAGGGGCCTGCTTTCATTGGGGGGGGGCCAAGCCGGAGCGGCGCCTGGCGCGACGGGCCGGCAGGGCGCCCCGGCAAGCGCTGCCGCCGACCGATCGCGGGGGACAAGGCCCGAACCCCGCCACGCCGCAGCGCCATGACGCCTTGAGCCGACGGGGATCCCGCTTAGCGTTTGTTGAAGGACATGGCGCCGTTTCTGAAGTCCACCTCGACCGTATCCTTGGCAGCGAAGCGCCCTTGCAGAATCTCCCTGGCCAAGCCGTTCTCGATCTGCGATTGGATCGCCCGCTTGAGCGGACGGGCGCCGTAGACCGGATCGAAGCCCACCGTCGCGAGCGCCGACAGGGCCGTATCGCTCACTTCAAGGCCGATGTCCATCTTCGCGAGGCGGCGTCCCAGGATCTCCAGCTGAATCTTGGCGATCGACTTGATCTGCGCCTCGCCTAGGGCATGGAAAACCACCACCTCATCGATGCGGTTGATGAATTCCGGCCGGAAATACGTCTTGACGTCCTCCATGACGGCCGCCTTGATCACATCGTACGCCTCGTGCGCCATCGCCTGGATATTCTGCGAACCCAGGTTGGAGGTCATCACGACGACCGTATTCTTGAAGTCCACGGTGCGTCCTTGTCCATCGGTCAAGCGCCCATCGTCCAAGACTTGAAGGAGCACGTTGAACACGTCGGGATGCGCCTTCTCCACTTCGTCGAACAAGATCACGGCATAGGGTTTGCGCCGCACGGCCTCGGTCAGGTAACCGCCTTCCTCGTAGCCGACATAGCCGGGCGGTGCGCCGATCAGGCGGGCCACGGAGTGTTTTTCCATGAACTCCGACATGTCGATGCGCAGGAGATGGTCCTCCGAATCGAACAGGAAGGCGGCCAGCGCCTTGCACAGCTCGGTCTTGCCGACGCCGGTCGGCCCGAGGAAGAGGAAGGACCCATACGGCCTGTTGGGGTCGCCCAGCCCTGCCCGCGAGCGCCGAATGGCATCCGAGACCAGCCGCACGGCCTCGTCTTGTCCGACGACGCGCTCGTGCAGGCGCACCTCCATGTGCACAAGCTTGTCGCGCTCGCCTTCCATCATCTTCGAGATCGGGATCCCGGTGGCCCGGGACACCACCTCGGCGATCTCCTCGGCCCCCACCTGGGTGCGCAACAACGTGTGCGCAGGCTCGGCGCCCGGGTGCGCGGCAGCCGTCTTCAACTGTTCCTCCAACTGGGGGATGCGCCCATACTGAAGCTCGGACATTTTCTGCCAATCCCCCTTGCGGCGCGCGTCCTCCATCTCGACCCGCAACCGGTCGAGCGCTTCCTTGATGTGCTGCGCGCCGTGCACCTGCGCCTTCTCCGCCTTCCACACCTCCTCGAGATCGGCGTATTCGCGTTCCAGCTTGCGAATTTCCTCCTCCAGCAGGGCAAGGCGTTTCTGCGAAGCCTCGTCCCTTTCCTTCTTCACCGCCTCGCGTTCGATCTTGAGCTGAATCAGGCGTCGCTCGAGCTTGTCCATCGCCTCGGGCTTGGAGTCGATCTCCATCTTGATGCGCGCGGCAGCCTCATCGATCAGGTCGATCGCCTTGTCCGGCAGGAAGCGGTCGGTGATGTAACGGTGCGAGAGCTCGGCCGCCGCCACGATGGCCGGATCGGTGATTTCAACCCCATGGTGCACCTCGTACTTCTCCTGCAGACCCCGCAGAATCGCGATGGTGTCTTCGACCGAAGGCTCGTTGACCAGCACTTTCTGGAAACGCCGCTCCAGCGCGGCATCCTTTTCAATGTACTTGCGGTATTCATCGAGCGTGGTCGCACCGATGCAATGCAACTCGCCGCGGGCAAGCGCCGGCTTCAGCATATTGCCCGCGTCGATCGCCCCTTCCGCCTTGCCCGCGCCCACCAGCGTATGTATCTCGTCGATGAACACGATCGTCTGCCCCTCGTCCTGGGCGAGTTCCTTGAGCACGGCCTTCAGCCGCTCCTCGAACTCGCCGCGATACTTCGCCCCGGCCAGCAAAGCGGCCAGATCGAGCACCAGCACTCGCTTGTTCTTCAAGGATTCGGGAACTTCCCCGTTGACGATCCGCTGTGCGAGTCCCTCGACGATCGCGGTCTTGCCCACGCCCGGTTCGCCGATCAGCACCGGGTTGTTCTTGGTGCGGCGCTGAAGAATCTGGATCGCGCGGCGGATCTCATCGTCGCGGCCGATGACCGGGTCGAGCTTGCCCGCGCGCGCCCGATCCGTCAGGTCCAACGTGTACTTCTTGAGCGCCTCGCGGCTTCCCTCCGCGTCGGCGCTTTGCACCGCCTCTCCCCCTCGCACGGCCGCAATGGCTTGCTCCAGGGGCTGCCGTCCGGCGCCGCTCTCCCGCAGGAGTCGCCCGGTCTCGCCCTTGTCGTCGATCAAGGCCAGCAGGAACATCTCCGACGCGATGAACTGGTCACCCCGCTTCTGCGCCTCCTTGTCCGTCAGGTTGAGGAGACTGTTGAGATCCCGCGACAGCGAGACTTCGCCCCCGTGCCCCTCGACCTTCGGCAGCCGCTCCACACTTGCGGCCAGATCCTTGCGAAGCCTCTGCACGTTCGCCCCAGCCCGTCCGAGCAACGATGCCGTGCCGCCGTCTTGTTGGTCGAGCAGGGCCAGCAACGCGTGCTGCGGCTCGATGAATTGATTGTCGTTGCCCACCGCGATGCTTTGGGCATCGCTCAATGCCTGCTGAAACTTGGTCGTCAGCTTGTCGAAGCGCATGATTTTCCCCGCTCGTCTCAAAAGAGGTTGTTATCCCATAAATGGGGGGGCTGGCGACGATTTCAACCGGGATGCCGCCCGAAAAACCCGGCCGCCACCGACCCAGGAGCCAGGGAGGGCCCCCTTGCGTGGCGAAGCCTGGTCGCCTTGACAGCCTGCCATGCATGAACTATCACTGAAATTTTCGGCGCGAGATGCGCATGGCATGACTGCGTGCACCGCGCGGACGCACGCCCGCCGCCAGGATCCGGCAGAATCCACCCCAAGGGCATCACGACGATGTTGCGGATGCTAATGCGAATTAATTGATATAGTATTAATATACCACTTGGCATTCGCGTCTATGCGCGCGATTCAAGCCAAGCCGGGCGCACACGGCGGCCGGATCCGGCGTCAACGGCCAACACGGCCGCGAGGCGGGTGATGAAAAAACTCTTCAAATTTCGGTTTTGGCTCTGATTTACGACCTTCGGTGACGGATCGACGGCTTTGCGACAATTGCAAATCAAGGGATTACAAACGTACCGCGTGCAACAAGCGGCCGGGCTCGGGTGACTTTGCGAGTCTTTCATCAGCCTGCTAGCCGTCGCGGAACATTATAAGAAGCAACAAGCCAATCAAGGGGGAGGGTGCCGTGTTGTTTTCACCGCTCAGGCCTACCCGCGCATCGCCGAGCACACGGCGCGTGCGTCGACTCGGCCAGGACCGCCCGGCGGCTCGCCCAAGCGCGCCCCCGCTCACCGAAGGCCCGGGGCGCAAGGGGCTCCTCGACGATCCCCATGGGGTGCTGACGGTGAACATGGCGTGGGCGGCGCTCGCCGTTCATGCGGTTCTGGGCGTCTTCTTTCTCGCCGCCGGCGCGAAGACGTTGGTCCTCTTCAATGCGGGCAGCATCGCGTTATATTTTTCGTTGCCCCCGATGGTGCGCCGAGGCTGGGTGACGGCCGCCCTCCTTCTCGCGACGGCCGAGGTCATCACCCATACGGCACTGGCTGTTCGGTTCTTCGGCGCGCAGGCGGACTTCCAGTACTATATTTTCGCGCTGGCCCTTCTTTCCTTTCTTCACGACGGCTGGGCGGTTGGCGCCAAGATCGGTTACCTCGCATTCATTTGTGCAGCCTACCTCGCCCTGAGCGAATGGAGCCTCACCCACGCGCCCGCCACACTGCTCGCGCCGGACCTTCTGCGCGTCGTCCGCTCGTTCAATACCGTCATCACCTTCGGCTTCGTCGCCTATCTTGCCCACCATCACGCGGTCCTCGCCGACCGCGCCCAAACCGAACTCGGCCGCCTCGCCACCTCCGACGCGCTCACAGGGCTGTATAATCGCCGTGGGCTGTTGGACCGCCTCGACCAGGAACTCACCAAGTGCGAGCGAAGCGGCAAACCGCTCTCGCTGCTGTTGGCCGATGTCGACAATTTCAAGCGCATCAACGATACTTTCGGGCACGAATACGGGGACCAGGCATTGCAGGCGATCGCGAACTGCCTGCGTGCAACGGTGCGCGCGCAGGATCTCGTGGCCCGATGGGGCGGAGAGGAATTTCTCCTGCTCATGCCCGACACGCCGCTCGAAGGCGCCCGATCGCTGGCCGAGAAATTGCGGCAGGCCGTGTCGAGCGCGTCGCTGGTTCACGACGGGCAGAGGCTGACCATCACCTTTACCGCCGCCCTCATGGAATTTCCCGCGCAGGGCAGCTTCCACCACGTGCTCGGGCGCGTCGACGACGCCCTGCGGGCCGGGAAGCACGCAGGTAAGGACCGCATCATGGCGATCCCCGCTTGAGTCGGCGCTCGCCCAGGACCGGCCGACGGCTCCTTGAGTGGGGTCTGAACGACACATAGGCAGGACAATTTTGGACAATTCCGTCATCGAACAAAACGTCTCCGTGGCCCTGGCCGAAGATCTCGGGACAGGGGACCTGACCGCCCAACTGATCGCCGCCGGGGCCTTGGCCCGTGCGCAAGTGATCAGCCGCGAAACCGGCATCCTGTGCGGCAGCGCGTGGTTCGAATCGTGCTTCAGAAGGCTGGATCCCACGGTCCGCGTGAGATGGCAGGTAGGCGACGGGGAGGCCATGGCCCCGATGCAGCCGCTGTGCGAGATCGAAGGTCGCGCACGGGCGATGCTCTCCGCCGAGCGGCCTGCCCTCAATTTCTTGCAGTGCCTGTCCGCGACCGCCACGAACACGCACCGCTACGTGCAGGCCATCCAGGGGACGCGGGCACGGATCTATGACACCCGCAAGACCTTGCCGGGGCTGCGCCAGGCGCAGAAATATGCGGTCCGGATGGGGGGAGGGGAAAATCAGCGCATCGGGTTGTTCGACGGCGTCTTGATCAAGGAAAACCACATCCTCGCCGCAGGCGGCATCGCGCCTGCCCTCGCCGCTGCCCGGCGCTTGTCCCCGGCGGGCACGCCGATTCAGATTGAGGTCGAAAACCTGGCTGAACTCGAGGAAGCGCTCGAGGGCGGCGCCGAGTTGGTCCTCCTCGACAACTTCGCGCTCACGCACTTGCGCGAGGCCGTGCACGCGACCGGACAGCGGGCTGTGCTGGAGGCTTCAGGCGGCATCACGCTGGAGAACGTCCGCACGATCGCAGAAACCGGCGTCGAGCGCATCTCGATCGGAAGCCTGACCAAGGACATCAAGGCCATCGATCTTTCGCTGCGCTTCGCATAGGGGCCGCCCCTGCCCCCTAGCCCGCCATGTTGCGGCTGATCACCTGCTCGATGGCCGACCGGCTCGCCTCCACAGTGACGGGGCGGGTACTTTGCGCGATGGCCGTGTCGGGATCCTTCAACCCATGACCGGTGAGCGTGCACACGATCGTCGATCCCTCCGGGATGCGGCCTTGTGCGAGATTCTTGAGGACGCCCGCCACCGAGGTGGCCGACGCCGGCTCGCAAAAGACGCCCTCCGTGCGCGCGAGCAGCGCCTGCGCGGCGAGGATCTCTTCATCGCTGCACTCGTCGAACCAGCCGCCTGACTCTTCCGTCACCGTCCAGGCCTGCTTCCACGACATGGGATGCCCAATGCGGATGGCGGTTGCAACGGTTTCGGGATGGTCCACCATGGCGCCGCGAAGGAACGGGGCCGACCCGGCGGCTTGGTAGCCGAGCATCACGGGGCGCTTCGCTGCGCCCCCGCCTTGGTAGTAAGCGCACTCACCCTGGCAAAACGCACATGCTTTCGTATTCTGACCGGCGTACTCGCTGTAGCCGATCCAGTGGGCCGTGATGTTGCCCGCATTGCCCACCGGCAACGCGTGGAAATCCGGGGCCTGTCCGAGTTCCTCGACGATCTCGAAGGCTGCCGTCTTCTGCCCCTGCAGGCGGAATGGATTGATGGAATTGACGATGGTGACCGGCATGCTTTCGGCCACCTCCTGCACGAGGCGCATGCCGGCGTCGAAGTTGCCCTTGATCTGGATCACCACGGACCCGTGCATCATCGCCTGGGAAAGCTTGCCGAGGGCGATCTTGCCTTCGGGAATCAGAACGAAGGAGGTGATGCCGGCCCGTGCGGCGTAGGCGGCAGCCGCCGCCGAGGTGTTGCCGGTCGAGGCGCAGATGATCGCCTTGGAGCCCGCCTCCACGGCCTTCGTGACCGCCATGGTCATCCCGCGATCTTTGAAGGAGCCGGTCGGATTGAGCCCCTCGAACTTGACCAGAAGGCGCACGTCCTTGCCGATGCGCTTGGGCAGATTCACAAGCTCGATCAAAGGGGTCGCGCCCTCTCCCAGAGAAATGATGGGCGTGTTTTCGCCCACCGGAAGACGGCTGCGGTAACGCTCAATCAGTCCTGTGTAGTGTGTTGTCATCGCTCTTCCTAACGTTTACGCGTGAGCGGCCACCGGTGACCGCTGATCTAATGGCTGTTCAGCTCTTCCAGGCGAATGCGGGTCACGGGCCCCAAGACCGACGAGAGCGCCTCGATGCGGCCGATGGCCGCATCGATGTGCTTCTCGAGCGTGATGTGGGTGAGCATGATGACATCCACCTGCTCCTGTGCGGCCTGCGGCTCCTTCTGAATCATGGCATCGATGGAAATATCCAGATCCGCCAGGATGCGGGTGACGTCCGCCAGCACGCCGGGCTTGTCGAAGGCCTTGAGCCGCAGATAATAGGCCGTCCGCACCTCCGCCATCGGCAGGATGGGTTCGCTGGACAAGGCGTCCGGCTGGAAGGCCAGATGGGGCACCCGGTTCCCCGGATCCGCGGTGTGCATGCGCGTGACGTCGACCAGATCGGCGACCACCGCCGAGGCCGTCGGTTCGGCGCCGGCACCGGCGCCGTAGTACAAGGTCGCGCCGACCGCATCCCCTTTCACCAGGATCGCGTTCATGACGCCGTCGACGTTCGCGATCAGACGCCGCGCGGGGATCAGCGTCGGGTGCACGCGAAGCTCGATGCCGTGCGCCGTGCGCCGGGTGATTCCAAGCAGCTTGATCCGGTAGCCCAATTCTTCCGCATAGCGGATGTCTTCGCGCGTGAGCGCCCCGATCCCCTCGGTGTAAGCCTTGTCGAACTGCATCGGGATTCCGAAGCCGATCGCCGACATGATCGTCAGCTTGTGAGCGGCGTCGATGCCCTCGATATCGAAGGTCGGGTCGGCTTCCGCATAGCCTAGCCGCTGCGCCTCGCTCAGGACGGCTTCAAAACTCGCCCCCTTGTCGCGCATTTCGGTCAGGATGAAGTTGCTGGTGCCGTTGATGATCCCGGCGATCCATTCGATGCGGTTGGCGGTCAGTCCCTCGCGCAATGCCTTGATGATCGGGATGCCGCCCGCCACTGCAGCCTCGAATGCGACCATGACGCCCCGCTTCTGCGCAGCGGCGAAGATCTCATTGCCATGAAGGGCCACCAGCGCCTTGTTCGCGGTCACCACGTGCTTGCCGTTCTCGATCGCCGCAAGCACGAGTGCCTTGGCCGGATCCAGCCCGCCGATCAGCTCCACGACGATGTCGATGTCCGGATTATCCACCACATCGAGCGGGTTGTCCGTGATCGTCAACCCGTCCCCGGCATGCTTCTGGGCCTTCTCAAGGCTGCGCACGACGGCATTCTTGACGACGATCTCGCGCCCCGCGCGCCGCGCAATCTCCGCGCGGTTGCGCCGCAAGACCGTGAGTGCGCCGCCTCCCACCGTACCTAACCCCAACAAACCTACATGAATTGGTTTCATCTTGAGTCCCGGATCTCCCATGCGCTCAAACGATCAGAGCACGCCATCCTTTCGAAACATCTCTTTCAGCCCCTTGATCGCTTGCCGGGTACGCGCTTCGTTCTCGATCAAGGAAAAGCGCACATGGTCGTCCCCATGCTCGCCGAAGCCGATGCCCGGGGAAACCGCGACCTTCGCATCGGCCAGCAGGCGCTTGGAGAATTCCAGCGAGCCCAATCCCGCATAAGGCTCGGGGATCGGCGCCCAGACGAACATGGTGGCCTTCGGCACCTCGACTTGCCATCCCGCGCTGTGCAACCCCTTGCACAGCGCGTTTCTCCGGGTCTGGTACATGAGGCGAATCTGCTCCACGCAATCCTGCGGGCCTTCCAACGCCAGAATCGACGCCACCTGAATGGGCGTGAACGTCCCGTAGTCATGGTAGCTCTTCATGCGCGCAAGCGCCGCGACGAGCCGCGGGTTGCCGACCATGAAGCCCACCCGCCAGCCGGGCATGTTGTAGCTCTTCGACAAGGTGAAGAACTCGACCGCCACGTCCTTGGCCCCCGGAACCTGCAGGATGGACGGCGCCTTGTAGCCGTCGAAGACGATGTCGGCATAGGCAATGTCATGCACCAGAAGGATGCCGAACTCCCGCGCGAAGGCGACGATTCGCTCGAAAAACGACAGATCCACGCACTGCGTGGTCGGATTGCTCGGAAAATTCAGGATCAGCATCTTGGGCTTGGGGTAGAGGTCCCGCAACGCCGCTTCCAGCTCCTCGAAGAAATCCGACCCCGCGCGCATGGGGACATGCCGAATATCGGCCCCGGCGATCACGGGTCCATAGATATGGATCGGGTAGCTCGGGTTAGGCACCAGCACGATGTCGCCGCGATCCAGGGTGGCCAGACACAGGTGGGCGATGCCCTCCTTGGAGCCGATCGTCACGATCGCCTCGCGATCCGGATCGAGGTCGACGTCGTAGCGCATCTTGTACCAGTTGCAGATCGCCTTGCGCAGCCGCGGGATGCCCTTGGAGACCGAATACCGGTGCGTATCTCCCCGCCGGGCGGTCTCGACCAGTTTATCGACGATATGTCGCGGCGTCGGCTGGTCAGGATTGCCCATGCCGAAGTCGATGATGTCCTCGCCGCGCTTGCGCGCGGCAGCCTTCAATTCGCCGGTGATGTTGAAAACGTAAGGAGGCAGACGCTGGATGCGGGGAAACTCTTCCATGGGGGCAACGATCAAATGTTCCGGACGTCCACTCGCCTGCGCACCGCGCGCAGCCAAGGAAAATCCCAAAAAATGTATAATCTTACCTGAGCCCGGAATGGCCCGCAATTTTTGGAGCGATCGATGAAACTGGATCTCGTGGGCGGCGCAGGCAAGCTTTTTTTCACGGGCTACGGCGAAGGCTACGTCACGATCAATCATCAGCGCTTTGATCGGAGCCTCGTCGTATTGCCCGACCGTCTGGACGACTGGCGGGTCACGACCTTCGAAGCGCTCACCGGCGCCGACTTCGAACCCTTGGCGGGGCTCGGCGCGGAAATCGTGCTGCTGGGAACCGGCCGGCGCCTGCGATTCCCTCATCCAAGCCTGACCGAATCCCTTGCACGGGCGCATGTCGGCTTGGAGGTCATGGACCTCTTCGCCGCCTGCCGGACCTACAACATCCTGGCATCGGAAGGCCGCACCGTGGCGGCGGCGCTGCTGCTCGAACACTGAAGGCTTGCGCGCAAGACGTCAGCCGTTTTCTTCGATCCGATTGGCCACCTCGATCAGGTTGCCGTCCGGATCACGAAAATAGACCGACAGCAAGCGCCCGGCAGCCCCGCTGCGCTCGACCGGCCCTGCGATCACGGCCACCTGGCATGCACCCAGATGATCAAGCACGTCCGCCATCGACACCGGCGTCAGAAAACACAGGTCGGCCGAACCGGGCGTGGGCCGCTGCGCCTTGGGCTCATATTCGCCTCCCCAAGGATGCAGATTGATGCGCTGCGCACCGAAGCATAACGTCGTGCGGCCATTTTCCAAGCGTCTGGCCTCCATACCCAGGACCTCCGTATAGAAGGCCGCACTCGCCTCCAAATCGGCGACGGTCAGCACGCAATGATCCAGGCGATCCACGGTGATCACCGTCCCAGCGCCCCCGGCAGAAGTTCGCCGAAGTCGGCGAGTGCGATAAACTCTTCCGGCGCCTTGGGCGGCTGCCTGGAATCGGGTCGCCGCACCGAGCGCAGGTGAGCGATTCCATACGCCTGCGCGGAGCGCAACACGGGGAGGCTATCGTCGATGAACAAGGTGCGCTCGGGCACGAACGGCTCGACCGAGCGCAGGCGTCCCCAGAACTCCGGATGCTCCTTGGGCAAGCCCAGCGCATGCGCGCAGAAAACCGCGTCGAAATGCGGCGCAAGGCCGGTGCAGTCCATCTTGAGCGACAGGCTTTTCGCATGCGCATTGGTGACCAGCGCAATGCGCTTGCCGGCACGGCGCAAGAACGCCAGGAAGTCATGTACATGGGGATGGACGGCGATGAGGTGACGGACCTCCGCCTTGAGCGCCGCGATGTCCAGATCCAGCTGCTCGCTCCAATAGTCGACGCAGTACCACTGCATGGTCCCGGCCACGCGCGCATAGCGCCCCTTGAGGTCAGCCTGCGCGGCCTCCAGCGGCAAGCCGTGGCGCTCCGCATAGCGAACCGGCACGTGAGACAGCCAGAAGTGGTTGTCAAAATGCAGATCAAGCAGTGTTCCGTCCATATCGAGAAACACGCTTTCAATCGCCGCCCAATCGACCATACTCATGTTTCCCCCGTGCGCCGCGCCTTCGAGGACGCCGCCGATCTCATCAGAATGTCTTTCACAGTCCCGCGAGCACCTTGATGTGCGCCGCCGCGCTTCGTCCCAGCGCATCCAGCGCGTAGCCCCCCTCCAGCGACGATACGATGCGCCCCTGGGCATGCCGCACGGCCACGTCCTTGAGCTGCTCGGTCACCCAGGCATAGTCCGCCTCGACCAGCCCGAAGGATGCCATGTCGTCCTCGCGGTGCCCATCGAAGCCTGCGGAGATGAACAGCATCTCGGGCCGGAACGCTTCCAGGGCCGGCAGCCAACGGCCTGCCACGGCCTCGCGAAATGCCGTCCCTGCCGTTCCCGCCGGCAGCGGGACGTGGATGAGGTGCTCGTTGCCCGTCTGTGCCCCAGAGTACGGGTAGAAGGGATGCTGGAAGGTGGACAGCAGCATGACCCGCGTCTCGTCCCGGAATATGTCCTCCGTCCCGTTGCCGTGATGCACGTCGAAGTCGGCGATCGCCACGCGCCGCAGTCCATGGGCGTGGATCGCGTGCGCCACGCCGACCGCGACGTTGTTGAAAATGCAAAAGCCCATGGCGCGCGAGCGCGTGGCATGATGCCCTGGGGGGCGAACGCTGCAGAAGGCATTTTCCACCTCGCGCGCCATGACCAGGTCTGTGGCCAGCACCACGCTCCCGGCCGCCCGCAAGGCGGCCTCCAGCGAGTGGGGATTCATGGCCGTGTCGGGATCGAGACGGGTCAGGCCCTGCGCGGGTGCCGCCCGCCGGATCTCCGCCACGTAACCCGCCGAATGCACCCGCAGCAGCTGCGCGGGACTCGCCAGGGGCGCCTCGAAGCGCCTCAGGCGATCGAAAAGGCCGGCCGCGATCAACTGATCCTGTATGGCGCCCAGCCGTTCCGGACACTCCGGGTGCCCGGCGCCCATGTCGTGTCTCTCACACGCGGGATGAGAAATGAATGCCGTCTGCACGGTTGTTCGAGCCTGTCGTGCAAGAAAACGCCACTATAGCAAAACTGGACCGCCCCAAGGGGCCTGCGCGCATTCGGATTAGGCCTGGACCAAACCGAACTTTGAAAGCCGGTAAACACCAACAAATTGATTTAACGAAACTTTTTTTATCACCCGTGACAGCGTCTTCGGCCCAGTTCTCGCCATCGGCCCGGGCGGGACCGGTGTGGAAGCGGCAAAGGCAGGCGGGTGCGCGCTGCCGCGGCTTCAGGAAATGGACGTCAATCCGCTCGTCGTCGACGACCACGGCGCGCTGGCCGCCGACGCGCGCATCGTTGTCGACCTTGCGTCGCCCCCGAAACGCCTTGTGCGCAGATGGCCATCCACCCCTGTCCCCGGCATCGGGTGAACAGTGGGCAGATGCCAGACGGCACGGAAATCGTGATTCGCCCGGAGGAGGCAAAAATCCAGCAGGCATTCGTACGCGGGCTATCGGAGCAGACGCGCCAGTTCCGATTCATGGACCCTCCAGCAGCTGACCGACACCATGCTGGCGCGCTTCACCCAAATCGATGACGAGCGCGAAACGGCCCTTGTGGCGATTCTGCCGGCTGGCGCCCAGGAAACCGAGTCAGGGGTCGCGCGACGCCATCATCCCGGATGAGGAAAGTTGCGGGTCCGCGATCGCCGTCGGCGACGCCTGGCAACGCAAAGGGGTCGGTCACCGGCTGATGAGCGCTCTCTTGCACACAGCCCGGGAACGCCGGCTCAAGATGATGGAAGGCGAGGTGCTGGCCGCCAATCACCGCATATTGGCGTTGCCCGAGCGACTGAGCTTCACGGCCGCAGCCGATGCGACCGATCCTTCCATCAGGCGAATCGCCAAGCGACTCGCCTGACGCATCACAAGAGCACATCCTTGTAAACGCCCACCCGTTTCAGGACGCGCCTCAGGCTTTGCAGGGCTTCCACCTGGATCTGGCGCACGCGCTCCCTCGTGAGGGCCAGCTGGTCCGCCAGTTCCTCCAAGGTCGCGATTTCCTGACCATTGAGACCGAAACGGCGCTCGATGATCCAGCGCTGCTTCTCGCTCAGCTCGCGCAGCCATGCCTGCACCCGGTATCGGCGTTCGCCCTCCTGAAACACCTCTTCCGGCATCAAGGACGCCTCGTCCGGAATCGCTTCGCCGACCGACAGCATGGGGTCGACATCCAGCGGGGCGTCAAGGGAAGCCATCCGTTCGTTGAAGCTCAGGAGCTCGCGCACCTCCTCGACTGGTTTTTGCATCAGGTGAGCGACATCCTCGACCGTGGGATCGGTCCCGCCCTGCCCCTCCAGATGCCGCATGGCGCGCAAACAGGTGTTGAGCTCCTTGATGATATGCACCGGCAACCGGATGGTGCGTGACTGATTCATGATGGCCCGCTCGATGTTTTGGCGGATCCACCACGTCGCGTAGGTCGAAAACCGAAAGCCGCGCTCCGGATCAAACTTCTCCAGCGCATGGATGAGTCCGAGATTGCCCTCTTCGACCAAGTCGAGCAACGGCATGCCTCGATTCGTGTAATGCTTCGCGATGTTCACGACCAAACGCAGATTGTGCTCGATCATCTTCTGCCGCGCAGGAAAATCACCCTGGCGGACGCGCCGCGCGAGCGCCAACTCCTCGCCCGCCGTCAAGAGCCGGTTATGGCCGATTTCCGCCAAATACGTTTGGGTGACATCGACGTGGAAGTCGGCCGCACGCTCGTCTTCCCGCTCTGGCTGCTCGCCCTGCAGTCCCCACAAGGGGGAGGCGAGCTCTTCATCGAATGACCGCTCAAGCTCATCGGGAGAGTGTTCTCGAGTCATAGTCCCGTCCTCCAGACTTGGCCCGCGACGACCGTCCGCTCCGATGGACGGGACCGACCACCGCCTGCGGCGGCGCTCCTGCGCATCTCACAATCCCGTACAACGGCGAAGTCGTCGGCGAGCCGGATTATCTTGCCCATGATCTTCGAGCATGGCGCAAATCGTCAGCCAGGCGCGGTGACACTCGCGCCATGTCCGGAAGGAAACCCCTTTAGAGGTCAGGAGCCGGCATTCCACGGAAGCGGAAGGTTTGCCGCGCATCCCGATCAGTCCATTCGCGAAAGCCTCGCGCAGAACCGTCCCTGTAGCCCGTCGCCTCGTTTGGAATCGTTCTTGTGATGGACGCTCTTGGCGTCGGTGATCCTCTGCTGACACATGCTGCGACATAAGGGAATACCGGAGCCCCCAGGGCGACGACTGTGCCTAGATCCTTGCTCGCGCGGGGGGACCCCTTCTCTCTTTATAGCAAATGGCCCGACATTGGAGCAAGACGCATTATCGCCGGAGCATCCGGCAGGCCGGGGACGCTTCGCCGCTATTGATTGAGCGCAAGGGGGGGCTTGGGCAGATAGTCGAGGGGATTCACCGGCTGTCCGAACCGACGAATCTCGAAATGCAGTTCGACGTGCTGGGCCCCGGAGTCGCCCATCTCCGCAATTTCCTGCCCCTTGGCCACACGCTGCCCCTCGGCGACGAGCAGCTTGCTGTTATGGGCGTAGGCGCTCAGATAGGCGTTGTTGTGCTTGATGATGACCAGGTTCCCATAGCCGTGGAGCCCGTCTCCGCAGTACACGACGTAGCCTGCGGCCGAGGCGTAGACGGGCTCGCCCGTGGTGCCTGCGATGTCGATGCCCTTGTGCCCTTGCGCCGCGTCGAATCCCCCAATGATCTTGCCTTGGGCCGGCCATTGCCATCCGAGCGCCGCATCGGTCGCTGCCGCAGTCCCTGGCGCAGGCGCCTGCGGCACACTGGACGGCGGCCTGGACGCTTCGGTCCTCGCGGCGCGCTGCGCGGTGGCCTGCGGCAATGCGCGCCTTGAAGCCCGGCGCCTGCGCTTTGGTCCCAGCCGCAAGCGTTGCCCGACCCGGATCATGTACCCAGGGCCGATTCCATTCCACCTCGCGAGGTCCTTGTAATCGAGTCCGTGATCCAGCGCGATCCCGTACAGCGTATCCCCCGCCTTGACCACATAGACGCCTCCGCCGGCCGCCCCATACGCGGGCGGACCCAGGTGCAGCGGCCGTATGCCCATGCTGTTCGTCACCGGCGCGGGCAAGGAGGCGGCGCAGCCCGCCAGCAGCCCAGCCAACGCGGCGAGCAAGAGCGTCCCGCGCAGGCCGAGGAGCGCGCCGTACCACGATGACCGGCGCGAGAAGTTCACGAGACCCCCGGGATCAGCGGGACGAACTTCACCGCTTCCAGATCGCTTTCCTTGAACCCATGCGCCGTTCGCTCGATCAGCCGCAACCGTTGCTCGCCCGCCCCGAAGGGCACCACCATGCGTCCGCCGGGCACCAGCTGGTCCAATAATTCAGGGGCAATCATGGTTGCGGCGGCGGCCACCACGATGCCGTCGAAGGGTCCAAACTCGCCCCACCCGAGGCTTCCGTCGGCATGCTTCAGCCGCACGTTCAGCGCACGAATTTCGCGCAGGGACTTGCGGGCCCGGCTGAGCAGCGGAGCGATCCTCTCCACCGAATAGACCTCGCGCGCAACGCGGGCGAGGATGGCCGCTTGATAGCCGCACCCGGTGCCGATCTCGAGCACCTTGTCGAGGCTGCTTCCCGCCCGCAGCACTTCCAGCATCCGCGCAACGATGTACGGATTCGAGATCGTCTGCCCATAGCCGATGGGCAAGGCGATATCCTCATAGGCGCGACTCGCCAGCGCCTCATCGACAAAGATATGCCGGGGCACCGCGTTCAGGGCCGCCAGCACGGCCTCGTCCTGCACCCCTTGTTGCCGCAAGCGCTCGACCATGCGAACCCGCGTGCGCTGCGACGTCATGCCGATGCCGGTATGTCGAATACTCATGCTTGCAACCATGCCTTCAAAGCACCCAGATTCCCGTAGTGCGTGAGGTCGACTTGCAGCGGCGTCACCGATACGGCATGCCGCGCCACGGCATGGAAATCGGTCCCCTCGCCCGCGTCCTGTGCACGTCCCGCTGCACCCACCCAGTAAACGGTCTGCCCCCTGGGATTTTGCGACTTCACCACGGGTTCCGCCTTATGCCTGCGCCCAAGCCGCGTCACTTCGACCCCGGTGAGTTGATCGAAAGGCACGTCGGGCACATTGAGGTTGAGCAAGGCAGGGGCGGACAAGGGGGTCTTGCGGAAGCGGTCCACCAACTGGGCGGCGACCCGCGCGGCGGTCTCGAAATGCTCCCCTGCCCCGCCGGCCAGCGACACTGCGAGGGCGGGGATCCCGAACAGGAACCCCTCCATCGCGGCCGCGACGGTTCCCGAATAGATGGTGTCGTCTCCCATGTTCGCACCGTGGTTGATGCCGGAGATCACCATGTCCGGCAACGCGTCGAGCATGCCGGTGAGGGCGAGATGCACGCAATCGGTCGGCGTGCCGTTCACGAAGTGGAAGCCGGCGGCGGATTGCCGCAACAGCAGCGGTCGGTCCAGGGTCAGGGAGTTGCTCGCACCACTGCGGTCACGCTCCGGGGCCACCACGACGACCTCGGCCCGCTCGGAAAGCGTCTGAGCCAGCATGGCCAATCCCGGCGCGAAGTATCCGTCGTCATTGCTTAACAGAATTCGCATCGGATGGTCCAAATAGGCTCATTAACGTCGGGCGGCACTCAAGACGCGCGGTGGAACTGTGTCCACGGGGGGCCTCCCTCCCCCGCAGCACGCACACGAAATGCCAATGTCAAGTCGCGTGCAACGCACGGAGGGTCCGTTCCATCGTCCCTCACGGTGCGGTTCCTGGTCTTGGGCCGCAGTGCTCGGCTGGATGGAATTATCTGCCAGATGCGGGGAATTAGGCAAGGCCAAGGCGCCGCCGCGCGCCTTCGTCACGCCACAAAATGAAGCGCAGTGGCGCCCACGCCGGCCAGCACGCAATAAAGGCCGAACGGCCGCAAGGCGGCTACCTCATGGTCCTTGAAATAGTGCATGAGGAACCAGGTGCTGAGAAAGGCAAACACGCCGGAAAGCCCCCCCGCCGCGAGGATCGCCCCCAACGGGGCGGCGTGGCCGGCAGCCGCATGGTGGAACAGCAGTTTCGGAACCTCGAGAATGCCCGCCGCACCGATGATGGGCGTGGCCAGCAGGAACGAAAAGCGCGCCGCCGCTTCGTAGTCGAGTCCGACCGACAACCCCGCCACCACCGTCGCCCCTGACCGGGACATGCCGGGGATGAGCGCCATCGCCTGCGCCAGTCCGATGGCCACCGCCCGCTTGAAGCTGAGGCGTTCGAGCCCGTGCTGCGCCGCTCGTTTCTTCAGGCGATCGCCCCAGATCAGCATTACGCCATTCAGGATGAGGAAGATGGCAACAATCATGAATCCGCCGAACAAGCGCTTCAGGGCATGTTCGAACATCAAGCCGAGAAGGCCTGCCGGAATGGAACCGGCGACGAGCAGCCATAACAGGCGCGCCTGAGGGTCGGCGAGGCTCCCGCGCGAGCGCACGGTCGCCCCGATGATGCGCGCCCAATCCCGCCAGAAATAAAGCAGCATCGCGCTGGCGGTGCCCAGGTGCAAGACCACGACGAAGGGCAGGAACCAGAACGCATCCCGGTTAATGGACCATCGCAGCAGGGCCGGGACAAGCACGCTGTGTCCTAGGCTGCTGACGGGAAAAAGCTCGGTCACGCCTTGCATGATCGCAAGGAGATACAGGTGCAAGGTGTTCATGGGAGTTCAGTTTCAGTCCTCGCCGGGACCACGAAGGACCGGCGTCAGATGATGCAAGGAGGTAGGGCGCGGTGTTGTTGCAACACGACGGGTACCCGCACAGGCCCTGTGCGAGGTCAAGCGTTGACGTCACGTTCGGGCCGACACCGGATTTTAGCAGGTCAAGATGCCGGACGCACTCCCCCTGCCCCTGACCGCGCCCCCGAGGCTCACGATGCGTGCTTGGCCGGTTTCGCCTCGCGCTCCATGTCATCGAGCGCCTTGCCCAAGTCCCTCAAGGCTGCCGTGAGGGCCACCAGGGATCCGCGCAGAATGCGTTCGATCGACTGGTAGCCGGCGGCCGCGTTGCGGGCACGCACTCTTTCGACGTCGATCGCGCACTGCAGCGCGACGGCCGATACCTCTCCTTCCGTCGGTCTGCTCATGAACGGCTCGAGGATTTGTCGCCGCCGCTGCTCGAAGGCGGCGGGATCCGTCGTCGCGAGGTGGGCCAGTTCCTCGAAAATGCCTTGGTAACTTTTCGGCTCCACGGACAACGGCGCTCCTCCCAGAGACACGGCGCACGGTGCGCGGCATCCTTACGATTCCCCTCGATCGCCGAGGGATCCATCCCCGGGACTCGCCCGTCGAGCGCCGATATGCCCCCTTGGGCGGCGCGTCATTTGCGGGTGGCGGGAAACAATACCGGACAGACGTGAGAGGATCGTAACAGGAGCAGGCGGGCACGACGGCGCCGAAGTCAGGCGAAGCCGGGCCAGAAAGAAAAAACGCGGGTTGAGGATGTCTCCAAAACCCGCGTCGTTACTGGTCGGGGCGAGAGGATTTGAACCTCCGACCACTTGCACCCCATGCAAGTACGCTACCAGGCTGCGCTACGCCCCGAAAACGTGCATTATAGCAGAACCCTTTCGACAGCGTCATCTCCCGCGTGCCGGCCGTCGCGCGAAGCCGGTGCCCCGGTCACCCCGTGGCCCCCTCACCCAGCACGGCCGGGCTGGGCAGCGGATCCGCCTGGAGGATCTCCAGCAGATCCTCTATCTCGGCACGCAAAGACCCGACGTCGAATCCGTCCGGCGCCGGCGGAACCGCCGCCAGCCGGGGGGCGCCGGGGACCATCGTGTCTCCCAGCCGGTTTCGCGCCCCGTTGATGGTGAACCCTTGCTCGTAGAGGAGTTCCCGGATTCTGCGAATCAGAAGGACTTCGTGATGCTGATAGTAGCGGCGGTTGCCCCGCCGCTTGACGGGCTTGAGCTGCGTGAACTCCTGTTCCCAGTAGCGCAGCACATGCGGCTTCACGCCGCACAGCTCGCTGACTTCGCCGATGGCGAAGTAGCGTTTCGCCGGGATGGGCGGCAACTCATCCTTCGGAACGATGTCCGGCATAATTGACTTCCACCAAGGCTTTCAACTTCTGGCTGGCATGGAACGTCACGACGCGCCGTGCCGTAATGGGGATCTCTTCGCCCGTCTTCGGATTGCGTCCCGGCCGCTGGGGCTTGTTGCGCAATTGGAAGTTGCCGAACCCGGAGAGCTTCACACTGTCCCCGTTTTCCAAGGCGGCACGGATTTCTTCGAAAAACGATTCCACCATGTCCTTCGCTTCACGCTTGTTGAGGCCCACGGTCTCGAACAACAGGTCCGCCAGTTCGGCTTTTGTTAGTGTCATGCCCTCTCCCCTAGGTCCGCAATTTCGCATCAAAACGCGTGCACAGCAAATCTGTCAGCGAAGCCATCGCTTCGTCCACCTGGCGCTCCGTCAGCGTCTTATGAGTATCTTGCATCAACACGCGGAATGCAAGGCTTTTTTTATCTGAATCAATACCTTTCCCACGGTAGACGTCGAAAAGGTCGACCGCCGTGACGATCTCGGGCCGGGCGTCCCGCAGGCACTCCAGCAGGACTCCAACGGCGATTCGCTCATCGACCGTCACTGCCAGGTCCCGCCTGACCTGGGGCATCCGCGAGATCTCCGCAAAGGCCGGCAAGGCTCGACCCTTCAAGGCTTCGAGCGAAAGCTCGAATATCACCGCGGGCCGCGGCAGCGCGTACTTTTGTTGCCACTCGGGATGGATCTGGCCCACCCAGCCGACAAGCTCCTGCCCCAAGAACACCTGAGCCGATTGCCCGGGATGAAGCGCGGGGTGCGGCGCGGCCGCGAAGCGCGGCCTGTGCGGCCAGAACAAGGCCTCCACGTCGCCCTTGATGTCGTAGAAGTCCACCTCCCGCGCAGGCACCCCCCACTGTTCCGCCTTGGCTGAACCATAGCACAAGCCTGCGATCCGGATGGGCTGCGAAAACGTTCCCTCGCCGGCATCTTCGCCGTCCCGCCTTCTCAGGAAGCAGCGACCCACTTCGAAGATGCGCACGCGCTCCTGCGAGCGGTTGAGGTTGCAGCGCAAGGTCTCGATGAGTCCGCCCATCAGATTGGAGCGCATGACCGCCAAGTGGCTCGCGATGGGATTGCGCAGCCGAACCGGGTCGGGCTGGTGGGCAAAATCGGCTTCCCACTCCGGCGCCACGAAGCTGTAGTTGATCACTTCCTGGTAGTCGCGGGCGACGAGCAGGCCCCTCAGCTCCGCGGTCTGCCGCACCGATTCGGGCATGGGCCGCATGTGCGATGCCCCGCGAGCGGCGCCGCTCGGCAACCGGTCATAGCCATAAAGCCGCGCGAGCTCTTCGATCAGATCGACCTCGAGGGCGAGATCGAAGCGCGCGCTGGGCGGCAAGACGAAGAATGCCCCATCCCGCACGTCGAACGCCAGGCCCTCGCGTGCCAGCAGCGCGGCCATCTCCGTATCGTCCAGGCTCACGCCCAGGACGCGCCGTACGCGCTCCGGCCGCAGCCGGATCGGGTCACGGGCGGGCAGCGTGCCCACCCATTCGGTGATCTCGCCGCAGCGCGCGCCCGCCCCGCCCAAGCTCACGAGGAGTCTCGTGGCATACTCGAGCGCCGCGCGGGGGCCTTCGAAGTCGACCCCTCGCTCGAAGCGGTACGCGGAGTCCGAAGCCAATCCCAGGCGGCGCGCGCGTCCGGCCAGCGCACCCGGGGTGAAGAAGGCGCCTTCCAGGAAGATGTCGGTGGTCGCGCCGTCCACGGCACTGTCCTCGCCGCCCATGATCCCGGCGAGCGCCAACACCCGCCGATCATCCGCGATCACCAGCATGTCGGCCTCCAACGACACCGTCTGCCCATTGAGCAGCATCAGCTTCTCGGCCTCGCGCGCCAGGCGCACCGTGATCGTCCCTTCCAGTTTCGCCCAGTCGAAGGCGTGCAACGGCTGCCCCCATTCGAGCATGACGTAGTTCGTCACATCCACGATGAGATTGACGGCGCGCAGCCCACTGCGCTCCAACCGGCGCACCATCCACGCCGGCGTCGCCGCCTGCGGATCGATGCCCCGGACGACCCGCCCGCAATAGCGCAAACAGGCGTGCGGCGCCGCCACGACGACCGGCATGGCCGCTTCCTCCTCGGCCCTGACCGGGGGGCGCTCCGGCAGCGCAAGCGCGGCGCCAGTGAGCGCCGCAACCTCCCGCGCCACGCCGACGACGCCCAAGCAGTCGCTGCGGTTGGGCGTGACCTTGAGCGTGAACAGGGTGTCATCCAGATCGAGATACCGGCGCAGATCCTCCCCCACCGGGGCCTCAGGGCCAAGCAGCCAAAGCCCGTCGGCACTCTCCGCCATGCCCAGTTCCTGCGCGGAGCACAGCATGCCGAACGAACTCACGCCGCGCACCTTGGCCTCCTTGATGGTGATGGCCGGCAGACGCGCCCCGACGCGGGCGCACGGCACCTTCGCCCCCACGTGGACGTTCTTGGCGCCGCACACGATGGTGAGCGGCGCATCGGCGCCTGCCGCCACTTGGGCGACCTGAAGGCGATCGGCGTTCGGATGCGGGGCCAGGGCCAGCACTTCGCCCACGACGACTCCATCGAAAGCGGGTGCGGCCGGCTCGAGCGCCTCCACCTCCACGCCGCCCAGGGTGAGCCGCTGGGCCAACTCGCCACTGGTCAGAGGCGGGTTGACGAAAGTCCGGAGCCAGTTTTCGGAGAATTTCATACGATCTCACACAAAAACTCCTGCCGGTGCGGCAGGAGACGAATTGCGGGCTTGCGACACAAGGCATCCCGGCGATTTAAGAGACCATTCTGCACCGACGTCGGCGCCACGGCGGCTGTGCCCTCGCCACGGAATCGATCGCCCGCTCCCGACAAGGCGCACGGGTCGGCGAATCGTCGCGGCAACCGGCCTCGCCCGTGTCCGGACGGTCGGACAAGTTCCCATGTCCGAGACGACCTCGACCGAGGGGGATCGGGCCCCAGGTTCAGTTGAACTGCGCCAGAAAGCGCAGGTCGTTCTCAAAAAAGAGCCTCAGGTCGTTGACCCCATAACGCAGCATCGCCAGCCGTTCCACGCCCAGGCCAAAGGCAAAGCCCAGATATCTCTCGCTGTCCACGCCGACGTGCCGAAACACTTCCGGGTGCACCATGCCGCACCCGAGCACCTCGAGCCAGCCGGTATGGCTGCATACGCGGCAGCCCGCGCCGCGGCAGATGACGCACCCGATATCCATCTCCGCCGAGGGTTCGGTGAAGGGGAAGAACGACGGACGGAAGCGGACCTTCAGGTCGTCCTGCTCGAAGAAGCGCTGCATGAATTCGGCCAACAGGCCCTTGAGCGCCGAGAAATCCACATGCTCGTCGACCCACAGGCCCTCGACCTGGTGGAACATGGGCGTATGCGTCACGTCCGAGTCGCACCGGTAGACACGCCCGGGCGCGATCACCTTGAGCGGGGGCTCATGGGCTTGCATGTGGCGAATCTGCACGGGCGAGGTATGGGTGCGCAGCAGATGATTCGCGTCCACATAGAACGTGTCGTGCATCGCCCGCGCGGGGTGATCCTGCGGGATGTTGAGCGCGGTGAAGTTATAGAAATCGGTCTCGATCTCCGGACCTTCGGCCACGTCGAAGCCGAGAGAATGGAACAGCCCTTCGATGCGTTCCATGGTGCGCGTCACCGGGTGCTCTCCCCCGCGGCCCAGCCCGCGGCCGGGCAACGTGACGTCCAACGCCTCCGCGCGCAGCTGGCTTTCCAGCTGAGCCGCCTGGATGGCTTCGCGCCGCAGGCGCAAGGCGTTCTCAATGGCGGCCTTGGCTTCGTTGATGCGCGCGCCGAGCGCCGGCCGCTCCTCGGCGGGCACGGCTCCGAGCGTTCTCATCGCCGCCGCCAGGGCTCCTTGCTTGCCGAGGAAGCGCGCCTTGGCCTGGTCAAGCTCGGCCAGGGTGTCGATGCTCTGGAATAACGCGTTCGCGTCTAGCTGGATTTGTTCAAGGTCTTGCATCGGTGTCCGTGCGACAAAGCTAGCCGGTTTTGCACCGGCGCTCCCCAATCCGATCGCCGGGAAGCAACAGCGGGCTCAACTTAGGACCACGCGCGAGGGACTGCCTTGAGGCAGGCGGGCGCCTCCCCCGGGACTCCGCTCGCCGGCGGAAGCAAAAAAAGGAGGCCGAAGAGCCTCCTTTCGTTCCCTCGACGCTCGTCAGGCCTGGAGACTGGCCTTCGCCCTTTCGGCGATTTTCGCGAAGGCGTCCTTGTCGAACACGGCGAGATCGGCCAGGACCTTGCGGTCGATGTCGATCATCCCCTTCTTGAGGCCGTTCATGAAGGCGCTGTAGGTCAGGCCACACTCGCGCGCCGCCGCATTGATCCGGGCAATCCAGAGGGCGCGAAACTGACGTTTTCTTTGCCGGCGATCGCGATAGGCATATTGCCCCGCCTTCATGACCGCTTCTTTGGCGATGCGATAGACATTGCCGCGGCGACCGCGGAACCCCTTGGCCTGGTCGAGCACCTTCTTGTGGCGGGCGTGCGCTGTCACCCCGCGTTTGACTCGTGGCATGCTGGTTCCCCCTTACGCGTACGGCAACATGGAACGGACGCGACGCTTGTCGGTCGCATCGAGCATCGCGGTGCCGCGCAGATTGCGCTTCCGTTTCGTGGACTTCTTGGTCAGGATGTGCCGCAGGAACGCATGCGTGCGCTTGACCCCACCGCCGCCCAGGGTGCGAAACCGCTTCGCCGCACCACTCTTGGTCTTCATCTTTGGCATTTCAAACTCCTTATTTATAGCCTGACGCCAGGTGCCCCGGTTGAGGCTTTGACCGACCTGACATCACTTATCGGGGGCACGCAAACCTGCCCGTGCCCCGCACGAACCGCCCCGTTCAACAGCCCATCACGGGGCGAATCGATCCTGCGCGCCCTGCGCGCGCCGGGAATCGCGCCGCCTACTGCCGCTTCTTGGGGGCCAGCACCATCACCATCTGGCGCCCTTCCATCTTGGGAAACTGCTCGACGATCCCTTGCTCCAGCAAGTCGGCCTCGACGCGCTTGAGCAGGTTATATCCCAGCTCCTGGTGGGCCAACTCGCGTCCGCGGAAGCGCAAAGTGATCTTGGTCTTGTCGCCCTCTTCCAAAAAGCGCTTCAGGTTGCGCAACTTGACCTGATAGTCCCCCTCGTCGGTGCCAGGGCGGAATTTGACCTCTTTGACCTGAATCTGCTTCTGCTTCAGCTTCGCTTCATGCTGCTTCTTGCTCTCACGGTATTTGTATTTGCCGTAATCCATCAGCCGGCATACGGGCGGCTCGGCGGTCGGCGCAATCTCCACCAGATCCACCTCCGCTTCCTCCGCCATCTTGAGGGCTTGCACCGTGTTCACAATGCCGATCTGCTCCCCCTCCACACCAATTAAGCGCACCTCCGGCACCGTGATTTCACCGTTAAGTCGCAGATCTTTGCTCTGAGCGATCGCAAAACCTCCAAGTCACATGAAATAAAAAACGCGGAGCATACGAACACCCCACGTCCCAGAATACCGTTCAGGCCGCACGACCCTTCTGCAGCGCCTCGGCCCGCACACGTTCCATGAACGCTTCCAAAGGCATCTGCCCGAGATCCTCGCCCTTGCGGGTCCGCACAGCGACCAGGCCAGCCGCCACCTCCTTGTCGCCGAGAATCAGCTGGTAGGGCAGCCTCCGCATACTATGTTCTCGAATTTTATAGGTTATCTTCTCATTTCTCAAGTCCGTCTCGACGCGCACGCCTTCCCGCGACAAGGTTTCGGCCACCGTGCGGACATAGGCCGCCTGGGCATCCGAGATATTCATCACGACGACCTGCACGGGCGCCAGCCATACCGGCATCGCACCCGCATAATGCTCAATCAGGATCCCGATGAAGCGCTCCATGGAGCCGAGGATGGCACGATGGAGCATCACCGGGACCTGGCGGGAATTGTCCTCGGCGACAAACGTCGCGTCCAGGCGCGCCGGCAGCGAGAAGTCCACCTGGATGGTGCCGCATTGCCACACGCGGCCCAAGCAATCCTTCAAGGAGAACTCGATCTTCGGCCCATAGAACGCCCCTTCCCCGGGCTGCTCCTGCCACTGCAGCCCCTTGTGGTCCAGCGCGAGGGCCAGGGCGCGTTCCGCCTTGTCCCAGGTTTCGTCCGTGCCCACCCGCTTCTCGGGACGGGTCGACAGCCGAACGATGATCTCGTTGAAGCCAAAGTCGGCATAAACCCTTTGCAGCAGCTCGATGAAGGCCGTGACTTCGCCTTCGATCTGTCCCTCGGTGCAGAAGATGTGGGCATCATCCTGCGTGAAGCCCCGCACCCGCATCAGGCCATGCAGCGCGCCGGAGGGCTCGAATCGGTGGCATGAGCCGAACTCCGCGAGCCGCAAGGGCAAATCCCGGTAGCTCTTCAGTCCCTGATTGAAGATCTGGATGTGGCCCGGGCAATTCATCGGCTTCACCGCGAAGTCGCGCGACTCCGCGTGCGTCGTGAACATGTTCTCGCGGTAGTTTTCCCAATGGCCCGACTTCTCCCACAGCAGGCGATCCATCACCATCGGCGTACGCACCTCGCGGTAGCCGTGCTCGCCCAGCACGCCGCGCAGGTACTGTTCGATAACCTGCCAAATGGTCCATCCCGGCGGATGCCAGAAGACCATCCCCGGCGCCTCGTCCTGCGTATGGAAGAGGTCAAGCTGGCGCCCGAGACGCCGGTGATCGCGCTTTTCGGCTTCCTCGATGCGATGAAGATAGGCGTCCTGCTCGTCCTTCTTCGCCCACGCCGTGCCATAGATGCGCTGCAGCATCTCGTTGCGCGAATCGCCCCGCCAGTAGGCCCCCGCCACCTTCATCAGCTTGAAGACCTTGAGCTTGCCCGTCGAAGGCACATGCGGCCCCCGGCAAAGATCGGTGAACTCCCCCTGCGTATAGAGCGAGACTTCGTCGCCCTCCGGGATGGATTCGATGATCTGCGCCTTGTAATGCTCGCCGATCCCCGCGAAGTACCGGATAGCCTCGCCGCGCTCGACCACCTTGCGCGTCACGGGCAGGTCGCGCCTGGCCAACTCCTGCATCTTCGCCTCGATGAGAGCCAGATCCTCGGGCGTGAAAGGGCGATTGAAGGAGAAGTCGTAGTAGAACCCGTCTTCGATGACCGGGCCGATCGTGACCTGAGCGTCGGGGAAAAGCGTCTTCACCGCCTGCGCGAGCAGGTGGGCGCAGGAATGGCGGAGGACATCGAGCCCCTCGGCGTCGCGATCGGTGACAATCGAAACGCGCGCATCGTCCCGAATCAGGTAGGAGGTGTCCACCAACCGGCCGTCGACCTTCCCCGCAAGCGCGGCCCGGCCCAGACCCGCTCCAATGCTCTGGGCGAGCTCCGCTACCGTCACGGCGTGGCCGAATTCCCGCTGGGAGCCATCCGGCAGGTGAATGACAGGCATAATATTTCGCAAAATCGGCACCGCTACGGGTGCCAAAACGTTCAAAATGGGAGGTCCGAGGCACGAGCCAAGACCGCGTTTCGCGAAGGTCAGCGCAAACGCACAAACCTTCCGCAGCCCCGGAAGCCGAGCCTCGATCAGCCACGCGGCACATCCGCGCGCATGGTCACAAGAAATACTTGGTAGGCGGTATAGGACTCGAACCTACGACCTTTGCCATGTCAAGGCAACGCTCTAACCAGCTGAGCTAACCGCCTAAATCGTGAAATTCTAGCAGCGGGACGCTCCCCGCGCAAGCGGCTTTTGATGGACGCCGACGCGCGCTGCCCGGTCGCGCACCCATTCCGATCCTGCCGCACCGCGGCACGAGGGCCCCAGTCGACCGCTCCCAATGCGAGACGCGTCCCCTCGCATGTCGAGGATCGCAGCCTCGCTAATGACTGTTTTTGTTCGAACTCGGGTTGACTTCGGAGGCCAGCCCCTCTGTCGCGCCGCGCCCTTCGCCCCGTTGCGCCCCGCACGTTCGCGCCGGGCCCGAGGCCACTATCCAGTTCATCACCACGCCGTTTTCGACATAGGCCGTCACCGCGATGCCCTTCTTCGCGCACAGGTATTTCACCAGACCGCTCGACTGGCGCCGCACGCGGGCTTGAAACTCCTCGAAACAAAAAGGACACAGACTCCGAATCTCCTCCACGCGCCAGCCCCCTTCCACATCGAGCCCTGCCTGATATCAGGCGATTCTCGTTTTCTTTCATTCCACTTGGAGGGCTTCGGCGTCCCGTGTTTTCGGATGATTGTAATGTGCCTCTCCGCACAGATGCAAGTAAGATGTAAGCTTCTTGTAAGGTTACATGAGGGGGCGCAACACCTGCCGTAGGGCACGGCGGGAAATCCCCAACCGGCGCGGCGTACGCGCAGGCCGCATGGGACTGGGAGGGAGAAAGGGATTTCGACGACCCGGCCGACCGACGAGGGTCACGTCTGCGCGGCGTCCGGCTCAGACCCGACGCCGCGCGCTGATCACATTGGGCAGCTGCTGCAGCAGGACGAGCAGGCGGCTCAATTGCTCAAGGTCACCGACTTCGAGCGTGAAGCGCATGGTGGCCCGATCGTCTTTGGTCAGCGTCTCTGCCTTGACCGCATTGATGCGTTCCCGCACGAAGACGTCCGAGACATCGCGAAGCAGGCCTTGCCGGTCGTAGGCGAGCACCTCGATATCGACCGCAAACGCCGCGGTTTGGCGACGTCCCCATTGGGCAGCCACCAAACGCGCGCGGCGTTCATCGGACAGGCGCAGCATGTTGGGACAATCCTTCCGGTGGATCGTCACGCCGCGCCCGCGCGTGATGTAGCCGATCACCGGATCCGGGGGCGCCGGCTTGCAGCACTTGGCGATGTTCGTCAGCAGATTGCCCACGCCCTCGACCAGCACGCCGGCATCCTGCCGCGAGGCCGCCGGCCGCGTGAGGGTCGGCGCCTTGGGCGCCTCCAAGCGAGGGGTCACGTCTTCCTGGAGCGCGGACACGACTTGGCGGTTGCCGATGTCGCCGCGCCCGAGCGCCGCCAGGAACTCTTCCAGACGATGAAACCCCAGCTTCTGGGCAAGCTTTTCCTGATTGAGCGAGTCCAACCCCAGGCGCTTCAGCTCACGGTCAAGCTGCACCCGGCCTTGCGAGACGTTCTCCTCGAAATTCTGATACTTGAACCAGTGCCGCACCTTGGCCCGCGCACGCGCACTCTTGAGATAGCCCAGCGCCGGATTGAGCCAATCGCGGCTCGGTCCCCCTTGGCGCGTCGTCAGTATCTCGATCCGCTGCCCGTTCTGCAGCGCGTAGCTCAAGGGAACGATCGTCCCGTCGACCTTCGCCCCGCGGCAGCGATGGCCGAGGTCGGTATGCACATGGTAGGCAAAGTCGACCGGCGTCGCGCCCTTGGGCAGGTCGATCACCTTCCCTTGCGGCGTCAGCACATAGACCTGATCCTGGAACAACTCGTTGCGGAATTGCTCCATCAGATCCCCGCCTTCGGCGAGATCTTCCTTCCAATCCAGCAGGCGCCGCAGCCAGGCGATCTTTTCGTCGTACTTGACGTTTCCCGGCGCCCCTTCCTTGTACCGCCAGTGGGCCGCGACGCCAAGCTCGGCGTGCTGGTGCATCTCGCGGGTCCGGATCTGCACCTCAACCGCCTTGCCGTCGGGGCCGATCACCGCCGTGTGCAACGACCGGTAGTCGTTGCTCTTGGGGTGAGAGATGTAGTCGTCGAACTCGCCCGGAATCGGCACCCATAGGTTGTGGACCAACCCAAGCGCCGTGTAGCAATCCTTGATTTCATCGACCAGCACCCGGACCGCGCGCACGTCGTACAATTCGCTGAAGTCCAGATGCTTGCGCTTCATCTTGTTGATGATGCTGTAGATGTGCTTGGGCCGGCCGGTCACCTCGGCCGCGAGGCCGGCCTCGCGCAAGGCGCTCGCCAGGGTGGCGACGACGCGGGCGATATACTGTTCCCGTGACGCCCGGCGCTCGTCCAGCAGAGTCGCCACCTTCCGGTAAAGATCCGGCTCGAGGTAGCGCAAGGACAGATCCTCGAGTTCCCACTTGAGCTGCCACACCCCGAGCCGATTGGCGAGCGGCGCAAAGATACTGAGCGTCTCCCTCGCCGTGAGGCGCCTTTTGGCCTCGTCTTCGCCCGCGAGCGCACGCATGGTCTGCACCCGTTCAGCCAGCTTGATCACCACGACCCGGATGTCCTCGACCATGGCGAGCAGCATCTTGCGCAGCCCCTCCGTCTGCGAGATGTCGTGGGCCTCGGTCGATTGGGCGTAACCGTGCCGCTCCCCGTACTCATGAATGAGCGACATGCGCGACATGCCCTCCACCAGTCGGGCCACCGGCGTGCCGAACTGCGCGGCGACGGCCTCGCGGTGGCTCGGCCAATCGGGCGTCGCATGCAAAAGCCCGGCCGCGACCGTGTCGCCGTCCATTCGCATGTCCGCAAGAATGACCGCCACCCCGAGCGCATGCTGCACGAGCGGTGTCGCGCTCCCTGCGCGGCGGACGCCGGCATTCTCTTGCGCGAAGGCATACGCTCGGCGCAGGACATCACGCTCCGCCGCGGAGTAATTCGACGCGATGGACGCAAGCCACGCCTCGATGTCCGGCACATCCAGGGGAGAGGCAACCAAATGCGGGGAAGAGACGGACACCATGGCTCGAGTAGCGGAACAATCCCAGGACAGCCTTCGCCGCGACGGGAAAAGCATCGGCAGGGCTCACACATCAGGGAGCATACACCAGTCCCTCGATTGCTCCAAACGCATGCCGCCCCGTTACCGCGCCGGATTCACTCGCGCGCGCCCGCGCGCGGCAAAGACAAGGCGGGATCCCCGAATGCGCGATAGCGGACCCACTGCCCGCGGGCGCCATTTCCCTTGGCCGCAAGGTCCGGTTCGCAGGCCCTTCGCACATCCAGTGCCGACAACCCGCGCCAGCGCCCCCGCTCCAGGCGAACGCCGTACAAGTTCTTGATGGGAATCCAAAGCGGTTTGCCGTTCGCGGCGACGGCCTGCGTCTTGATCTGGGTGAACTGACGGATGATCATGCCGCCCCCGCTCACCAGCGCCCGATGAAGCTTGGCCTTCAACAGGAGGTCGTGACCGTCGGCGTGCCCGATGACACCGCTCGCGGACACGTCCACTTGCGTCAGATCGTCCGCGCCCGCACAGGCGAGCGTCACGATCTTCTTTCCGGGCAGTACGCGTATCGCCTGCAAGAGCGAGGCAACGGCGGGATCGTCAGCGTTCACGACCGTCCTCATGGGAACGAAATGGCTTAGGCTCGGCGCGCAGTCTCCCGCACCGAGAGGGTTCGACTTCCCTAGGATAGACGATGCCTCGGCGTCTTGCGGATTATTTTCGCGCCCGAAGGCAGGTGCGGACGCGGCAAGCCCCGCCCGCTAGGCCACCTGCGTGGACGCATGGATCTGCGCGTCGGCGGGGGCCAAGATCCCGTCCTCGAGCTTCAGCACCCGCTCCATTTTTCCGGCCAGCGACGCGTCATGGGTCACGACGAGGAAGCTTGTGCCCAGCGACTGGTTGAGTTCCAGCATGAGATCCTGGATGCCGTCCGCGGTGTGGCGATCGAGATTGCCGGTCGGCTCATCGGCGAACAGGCACGCAGGCTCCGTGACCAGGGCGCGTGCGATGGCCGTGCGCTGGCGCTCCCCCCCGGACAGTTCGCCCGGGTGGTGCGAAAGCCGCTTGCCCAGCCGCACGTCGTGCAGGCGCTTCGCCGCCCGCTCGTAGGCCTCGTCCTTGGGCATGCGCCGGATGAGCAAAGGCATTGCCACATTCTCGAGCGCACTGAATTCGGCCAGCAGGTGATGGAACTGATAGACGAATCCGATCGCGCGGTTGCGAAGCTGTCCGCGCTGCGCCTCATTGAGGCGCGCAACGTCCTCGCCCATGATCGAAACGGACCCGCCGGTGGCCTGATCCAGCCCGCCCAACAGATGCAGGAGGGTGCTCTTTCCCGAGCCCGAAGCCCCCATAATCGCAACCCGCTCCCCCTGCCGGACGCTCAGGTTCACGCCCAGCAAAACGGGCACGTTGAGCCGCCCCTGCCGGTAGACCTTGTGCAGGTCCCGGGCCGCCACCACGGGCGCTGCCGTCATGGCCGCCGGCTCATTCATAGCGCAAGGCCTCGGCCGGATTCACGCGCGCGGCGCGGTAGCTCGGGTAGAGGGTCGCCACGAAGCTCAGGATCAAGGAGACGATCCCGATGACGATCACATCGTGCGCTTCCAGCTTGGAAGGCAACTCGCTGATGTAATACACGCTCTTGGCGAGGAAATGCACGCCGAACGTATGTTCGATGGCCGGAACGATGACGTCGATATTGAGCGCGATCACCACGCCGCCCAGAATGCCGAGCGCCGTCCCGACGATGCCGATCACCGCACCCTGGATGATGAAGATCTTCATGATGCTCCCCGGAGAGGCGCCCAAGGTCCGCAGAATGGCGATGTCGGCCTGTTTGTCGGTGACCGCCATGACCAGTGTCGACACGATGTTGAAGGAGGCCACTGCGACAATGAGCAACAGAATGATGAACATGACATTCTTCTCGATCTTCACGGCGCGGAAGAAATTCGCGTTCTGTTGGGTCCAATTCGTGACGTAATACTGGGGTCCGAGCAGCGTGGCCAGATTGGATGCAACCTCGGGGGCCTGATAGAGGTCCTTAAGCCGCAGTCTCACGCCGGACACCCGCGCCCCCAGCCGATAAAGCTTCTGCGCGTCCTGCAGGTTGATGAGCGCAAGCCCCGAGTCGTACTGGTACATGCCCACCTCGAAGATGCCGACGACCTGAAATTCCTTCAGGCGAGGCAAGATGCCCGCCGGCGTGATCTGTCCTTGCGGGGTGATCAGCACGACCTTGTCGCCCAGCCCCACCCCAAGATTGCGCGCAAGCTCGGAACCCAGGACGACTCCGAATGCTCCCGGGCGCAGGTTGTCGAGGCTGCCCGCCTTCATGTGGGCGCTCACGTCCTCGACGCGATCCTCGTCTTTCGGCAGCACGCCACGGACCGCCACGCCTTGGACGCTTCCGTCGTAGGACAGCATGCCCTCCGCGGACACGTAGGGCGCACTCGCCACCACCTCCCGATTCCGGCTGGCGAGCGCGGCGACCACGGGCCAGTGGGAGAGCGAGTTGTCGAGGCCGGTGATCTCGACGTGGGCGGCCACCCCCAGAATGCGGGCGCGCAGCGTGTGCTGGAAGCCGTTCATCACCGACAGCACGATGATGAGCGCAGCCACGCCCAACGCCATGCCGGCGATGGAGATAAGCGAAATGAAGGAGATGAAGTGATTGCGCCGCTTCGCGCGGGTGTACCGCAATCCGACGAACAATTCAAAGGGTCGCACGGAAGGACCAGCTCAGGGAAAGCGCAAGTGTGCCACAATCCACGGCACATCGCCAAATGCGCCCGCCGCATCCGGCCCCGGCGCTAGCCATCCCCGAGCAGGTGCAGCAGGATATGCCGGCGCTGCCCCCGCGCGCGATGCTCGTAGAGATAGATGCCCTGCCACGTCCCCAGCGCCAGGCGCCCATTCACGACCGGCACGCCCAGATGCGTCTGCGTCAAGGCCGCGCGCACGTGCGCGGGCATATCGTCCGGCCCCTCCAGCACATGGGCAAAGAGCGGATCCCCATCCGGCACCAGGCGCGCGAAGAAGCGCTCGAGATCGCTTTGCACATCGGGGTCGTAATTCTCCTGGATCAGGAGGCTCGCCGACGTATGGGGAACGAAGAGCGTCAGGAGCCCGGTCTTGATCCCGCTGCTGGCAATCCACGCCACCATGGCGTCGGTGACCGGGTACAACCGCCGACCGGTGGTCTCGACGGTCACCTGCGAGGTCATCTGTCTCAAGGGCATCGTTCATCCCCACTGCGGCGTCGGAGGCCATCCAGGCTATGGTACACTCGTACGCCGCCTGTCGCCAGGAGAGCCCTTCCCCCATGCATTGCCACTTGGTCATTCCCCACTTGCTCGATGCCCTCGACGGGGAGATGCGGCTGCCCGCCTTCGAGGCCCTCGCCGCCTGCGGGCGCACCGAGAGCTTGCCGAGCGAAGGCGTCGAAGCTTGGCTGTGTGCGCACTTCGGCTTCGCCAAGCAGTGGGATTGGCCTGTCGCCCCTCTTGCAGCCGCGGCCGATGGGTTGCTCGAGGGACGATACTGGCTGTGTGCCGATCCCGTGCATCTGTCGTTGCAAGGCAGTGCCCTGATGCTCGGCGAACTTTACCCCGCCGCCCCCACAAAATCCGAGGCCGATGCGCTGATCGACGCCATCAATGCGCATTTCGGGTCTACTGGGCTGCGGGTGGCGGCGGTCCATCCCGAGCATTGGTATCTGGCACTGCCCACGGATCCAGAGATCTGCACGACGCCACTCGCCAGCGCTCTCGGAGGCGACATCAAGACGGAGATGCCGCGCGGGCCCCGGGCGCTGCACTGGGCTGCCCTGCTGAACGAGCTCCAGATGGTCCTGCATGCCCACCCTGTCAACCAGGCGCGCGAAACCCGCGGCCAACCCACCATCAACAGCCTCTGGCCTTGGGGCGGCGGCTGGCCGCCGGAAGGCCAGCCTCATGCCGGCACGCTTTGGACCCATCACCGGTTGGCCCGCGCGATCGCCAAGGGCGCTCTCGCCGACACCCGGGCACTGCCGCCCGATGCCGACCGCTGGTTCGAGTTCGCGCGCGCCGACGGCGGGCCCCACCTCATCGTGCTCGATCAGGTCGAGGCGCACCTTCGCGTGCATGACCTGGCCGGGGCACGCTCGGCCGCCGCGCACCTCGACCGCGCGTGGGGCGTCCCGTTGCGGCGCTGGCTCCGCCAAGGCAGGCTGACGGGCCTCGCGCTGAGCCTGCCGGGCGCCTCCAATGTCATGCACGCCCAGATCCGGCGCCCGGATCTGTTCCGTTGGTGGCGCCGACCGCGACCGCTCGCCCGGTTTGCGCCCCCGCGGCCCCTCTCGGCGAAGGGGCCGGCACCATGTCCTTATTGACGCCCCGCCCGTACGCCCGGGAAACCGCAGAAAGGCTCGCCGCGCAGGGCCTGCACCCTGTCCTGGCGAGGGCCGCTGCCGCCCGCGGTATCGGCGACCGCAGCGAGCTCGCCCACGCGCTGGCCGGTCTCCTCCCCTACGCGCGCCTGCGCGGCGTCCGGGAGATGGCGCAGATCCTGGCGGAGGCAATCGCGGCACGGCAGCGCCTGCTCGTGGTGGCCGACTACGATTCGGACGGGGCGACGGCTTGTGCGCTCGCCGTCCGCGCGTTGCGCGAGTTCGGGGCCGATGTCGACTACGTCGTGCCCAACCGCTTCGAGTATGGATACGGCCTGACGCCGGAGATCGTCGAGTGGGCGGCACACAAGCGGCCCGACATCATCGTCACGGTCGACAACGGCATCGCCAGCGTGGCCGGGGTGGAGGCCGCCAATGCCAAAGGCATCCAGGTGCTGGTCACCGATCATCATCTGCCGGGCCCGTCGCTGCCGTCGGCGGCTGCCATCGTCAATCCGAACCAGCCCGGCTGTGAATTCCCGAGCAAACATCTGGCGGGCGTCGGCGTCATCTTCTACGTGATGGCCGCCTTGCGCGCGACGCTGCGCGACAGGGGCGTTTTCCCCGCCGGCCGCGAGCCTAACCTCGCGCGCCACCTGGACCTCGTTGCGCTCGGGACAATCGCGGACGTGGTACGCCTGGACGCGAACAACCGCACCCTGGTGCATCAAGGGCTCGCCCGCATCCGCGCCGGCCTCGCCTGCCCTGGCATCCAGGCCTTGCTCGCGGTCGCCGGCAGACAGGCCCGAAAGGCCTCGACCGCCGACCTGGGTTTCGCACTCGGGCCGCGGCTCAACGCCGCCGGTCGCCTCGAGGACATGTCCCTCGGGATCGAATGCCTGATCACGGACGACCCGGAGCGGGCCACGGCGCTCGCACAAAGGCTCGATGAACTCAACCGGGAGCGCCGCGCCATCGAGCACACCATGCAGGACGAAGCCCAGCTGCGGCTCGACGCCGTCGATGTCGCGGCCCGCGCGAGCTTGAGCCTGTTCGATCCGGGATGGCATCCCGGCGTCATCGGCATCCTCGCCGCCCGGGTCAAGGACCGCCACCACCGCCCGGTCATCGCCTTCGCGCCGGGGGGATCCATGGAGCTCAAGGGGTCCGGGCGGTCCATCCCGGCATTTCATTTGCGCGATGCCCTCGACTGGATCGCCAAGCAGCACCCCGATCTGATCCTCAAGTTCGGGGGCCATGCCATGGCGGCAGGACTGACCATCCGGCAGCAGGACTTTGCACGCTTCGGCGAAGCCTTCGAGGCCGTCGCACAGCAGTGGCTCTCCCCTGCCGATCTTGAACGGGTCATCCCGACCGACGGCTCGCTCGCCGTGGACGATGCCAACCTGGATCTCGCCGAACTCCTCGAGCCGCTCGTTTGGGGGCAGGGTTTCCCGCCGACCTGCTTTCAGGACTGCTTCACCGTCGCGACCCAGCGCATCGTGGGCGGCCAGCACCGGAAGCTCGTGCTTGAGCGCCAGGGGCGTTCCTTCGACGCCATTGCGTTCTTCACCCTCGAGCCTCTGCCTGCCGCGGTCCAGGCCGCCTACCGCCTCGCGGTCAACGAGTACCGTGGCGCACGCTCCTTGCAGCTCGTGCTCGAGCACTGGGAGCCGGAGGCCGAACGCGGCGCCGGGGCTCAGGGCGTCATGGCGTGAAACCAGGCATACGCGACCACGATGACAGTGAGCACGACCACGGCGCAAGTGAAGAGCACCCCGGCGATCGCTCCGGTGATGAGCGCGGGCATCGAAAAGGGGTGCCATTCAACGATCAGGGAACTCAGGGCGAACAAGACCAAGGCAATTAGGAGCCAAACCTTGGCGTAGTGCGGTAGATGGCGGGACTTTTCCCGGTTGTTTCTGAGCTTGCTCCAGCGTTCCTCGACGGTGCCCCGGGTGGCGTCCTCGAAGATGGTCAGCGGCCAGACATACAGCCAGAGCAGATGCAGGAGGCTGTCCTCACGAACGGCGTATGGCATTTACATTCTTTCCAGTTTTTCTGGGGTTCCGAACACATGCCGCGGTGCACCGACGGCCTCCGCTCAGCGGCCGCACCTGACGCCCCGGCACCCCTGGCCGGGTGGCGCTGTGAAAAAGCCATTTCGGGCTGCCTTGAGTATAGACCAAGGGGCGGGCGCGCCCGCGACCGGCGCCCGGATCGCGGGGGGTCACCATAACCGATGTTTCGGGTTAGGATATCGCCGTAAGCCACTGAGACGGCGAGCAAACTTAAGGCATGAATAAGAATTCTGCGCAAGACGGCAGCGAGCGGTTGGCAGAAAAGCCGAAGCGACATCCTGAGCTCCTCGATCATATGGAGGCGCCGGCCCACGGGGGGTGACGGATTTTGCAGCGGACTTGCCCTTTGCGGCTGCGGCGACGCCAGATGGTGAGGCCCGCGCACGAACGCGCCATCGTGATCTGTCGACCCGCCGTGACCAACCGGCCCCCCGGGGCGCGATCGAGCAAGACTTGCCTATGGGCTCCGGGGCGAGGAGAAGCGCGCACCGCTATATCGTGCAGGCGAGACTCAAGCGCCCAGGCGCCGGGGGGGCCACCGAACACGCCGAGCACATCAGTTTGTGTTGCACCCGGGAGCGCGCGCAAACTCGGGCGCTGCGTGCCGGATCGTGTACAATATAGGTTTTTTTGCAAGAGCATGCCCATGGAAGCGGAACAACTCAATGCGATCGAGGCACGGCTCACCGACCTCGGGGATAGGACCGAAGCCTTGCGGAGGTATCTTTGACTACGACGAGAAGAAGGATCGCCTCGCCGAAGTCGTCGGGTTGCTGGAAGACCCCGCCGTCTGGGACAAGCCTGAACGCGCCCAGGAATTAGGACGGGAGCGCCGCGCGCTGGAAACGGTGGTCCATACGCTCGACCAGGTCGGTCGTGCGTTGCGCGATGCGCAGGACCTCTTCGACATGGCGCGCAGCGAGGCGGATGATGCCACCTTGCAGAGCATCGCAGAGGACGCCAAGCGCATCGATCAAGCGGTCGGCGAACTCGAATTCCGCCGGATGTTCTCCCATCCGATGGACCCCAACAATTGCTTCATCGACATCCAGTCGGGCTCCGGGGGCACCGAGGCCCAGGATTGGGCCGCCATGCTCCAGCGCATGTACCTGCGCTACTGCGAGCGCCATGGCTTCCAGGTCGAGGCACTCGAAGAATCGGCCGGCGAGGTCGCCGGCATCAAGAGCGCGACGCTCAAGGTGGAGGGCGACTACGCCTATGGCTTCTTGCGCACCGAAACCGGCGTCCACCGCCTCGTCCGGAAGTCCCCCTTCGACTCGGGCAATCGTCGCCACACCTCTTTTGCCAGCGTCTTCGTCTATCCCGAGGTGGACGACTCGATCGAGATCGAGATCAACCCCGCGGACCTGCGGATCGACACCTTCCGCTCGTCGGGCGCCGGCGGGCAGCACATCAACAAGACCGACTCCGCCGTGCGCATCACCCACCTGCCGACGGGCATTGTCGTGCAGTGCCAGAACGACCGCTCGCAGCACAAGAACCGCGCCGAGGCCATGGCCATGCTGAAGGCACGGATGTACGAAGCGGAACTGCGCAAGCGCATGGAGGAAAAGCAGGCCCTCGAGGACTCGAAGTCCGACATCGGCTGGGGACACCAGATCCGTTCCTACGTGTTGGATCAGTCGCGCATCAAGGACCTGCGCACCGGAGTGGAAACCGGCAACACCCAGGCCGTTCTGGACGGCGAACTGGACGCATTTATCACGGCGAGCCTGAAGCTGGGCGTCTAGGCCGGGCTAAGCAATGAACGCGTTCGGCCGCCTCGTCCCTTCGGCCGAAAAAAGCAAGGAATAGCGAGCAATGAGCGAGAACACCAATCAAGTCATCGAGGAGCGCCGGGCCAAGCTCAACGAGCTGCGCGCCCAAGGCAATCCCTTTCCCAACGATTTCCGCCGCGAGAACCTGGCCGGCGACCTGCACGCCTTCCACGATGCCAAGAGCCAGGAAGATCTCGAGACGGTCGGCCTGTCGGTCGCCGTCGCAGGGCGCATGGTGCTCAAGCGCGTGATGGGCAAGGTGAGCTTCGCCACGATTCAGGACATGAGCGGACGCATCCAGCTGTTCATCGCCACTGACAGCGCCGGCCCCGCGGTCCACGAGCACTTCAAGAAGCAGTTCGACTTGGGGGACATCGTCGGCGCACGCGGGTGGCTCTTCAAGACCAAGGCCGGCGAGCTGTCCGTGCGCGTGTCGGAGCTGCGCCTGCTCACCAAGGCGGTACGGCCCCTGCCCGAGAAATTCCACGGCCTGACCGATCAGGAAGTCAAATACCGCCAACGCTACCTCGACCTCATCACCAACGAAGACGCGCGTCTTGTGTTCACGACGCGCTCCAGGATCATCCAGGGCATCCGCGAGTTCCTGGTGCGGCACGGCTATCTCGAGGTCGAAACGCCCATGATGCACCCGATCCCCGGGGGTGCGGCCGCCCGTCCGTTCGTCACGCACCACAATGCACTGGACGTCGACCTTTACCTGCGCATCGCGCCGGAGCTCTATCTGAAGCGCCTGGTCGTGGGCGGCATGGAAAAGGTGTTCGAGATCAACCGGAATTTCCGCAACGAGGGCATGTCGACGCGGCACAACCCGGAATTCACCATGCTCGAATTCTACGAAGCCTATCGCGATTACCGCTATCTGATGGATTTCACCGAGCAGATGTTCCGGGAAATCGCCCAGGCGGTCCTCGGAACCACGCGCGTGAACTACCAAGGGCGTGAACTCGATCTGGGCGAGCCGTTTGCGCGTCTGACCGTCGCGCAGGCGATCCAAAAATTTCACCCGGAGTACACCGATGAGGCGCTGCACGACCGCGCCTTCCTCGTGCGCACGCTGACCGAGTCGGGCATCGCTTACAAGCCGGCCGATGGCGTCGGCGGCTTGCAATTGACCCTGTTCGAGGAAACCACCGAACACCTGCTGTTCGACCCTACCTTCATTGTCGACTACCCGGCCGAGGTATCGCCCTTGGCGCGGCGAAATGACGCCAATCCGGCAATCACCGACCGCTTCGAGCTCTTCATCGTGGGCAGGGAAATCGCCAACGGGTTCTCGGAGCTCAACGATCCGGACGATCAAGCCGACCGCTTCAGGGAACAGGTCAAGCAAAAGGAGGCAGGCGACCAGGAAGCGATGCATTACGATGCCGATTACATCCGCGCCTTGGAATACGGGCTTCCCCCGACCGCCGGCGAAGGCATCGGGATCGATCGCCTGGTCATGCTGTTGACCGACAGCGCCGCCATCCGCGATGTCATCTTGTTCCCGCAGATGCGCCCGGAGGCTTAGAAACGGCGCGTACGGCAAGGGGCGTGGTTGCCCGGTGGATGGCTCGGCCCTATACTGGTGAGATATCAGCCAGATCGCTGCCGGGGAGGTGCGCTGACGGGCTTGCGGAAGGGAGCCTCTTGCGCCGGGGCATAGCCCCGCACCTCGAGGGATCGCGGACACGCTTGCGCCAATAGCCTTGATGCGCGCGGCACTTGAATAATACCAGCGGGCGGGACGCCAGCATGTTAAAAAGCACCCTAATCACAGCAGCACTGGGCCCTTATCTGCTCCCTTTCGGAGGCAAAGGCTTCTTCTGTGGCTCCATCCTGAGCTCTTTCCTGCCCTTCGGACGAAAGGACAAGGCGCCCGCCCTGAGTGAAAAAACCCTGGCCGCCGTCAACGGCGCGGTCAACCATTTCCTGATGGCGCGCTCGGTCAGCGATTTCCAGACCTACACCTTCGCGATGGCCGGCAGCCCTGTGGTCCTCATCAAGGCCGATCCGCAAAAACGGCTCCGCTTTTCCAATATCCTCGAGGTACAAATCCGGAAATTCGTGCGCGAGCATGTGGGGGTCGAGGTCGCCGCCGTGTTCTGGCGATTCAAGGTGGGCTATGACGATGCCCCGGGCCCCGAGCAAGCGGATTACGACTTCGACGAGCACCCGTCCTATCCGCAGGACGCCCCTCCCGCAGCCGCGCCGGCTACCGAAGCCGCGGCCGACGCCCCCATGGCAGATTCTCCTCCTCCGGAAACCCACGAGCAGGAGGATCTGTATACCGTGCAGCACGCCGCACAGGGCATCGAGGTCGAAGAGATCAGCATGGTCGCCTTCGACGAATTCCTCAAAGGCCCGCCCCACAAGCAGCCGGGCGACGCCGGTCAACCCTAGGATTCGCGCGGACTTCGGGTCCCCCGCCCGCCGTCAGCGCGGCGCGGCCAGCATCCGCCCCCACAGATCGTGCGCATCCGAATCGACGATCTCGACCTCGACGAATGCGCCTGCCTGGAGCCCATCCCCTTCGACGTACACGACCCCGTCGATTTCCGGCGCATCGGCCGCACTGCGTGCAACGGCCCCTTCGGCGTCGACGGCGTCCACCAGGACCGTCATCCTTTGGCCCACCCGCGCCGCCAATCGGGCGGCGCTGATTTCCTCTTGCACACCCATGAGCCGCGCCCGACGCTCCTCCTTCACCGCCTCGGGCACAGGGGCCCCAAGCGCATTGGCCTGCGCGCCCTCCACTGGGGAATAGGCGAAACAGCCGACACGATCCAGGCGGGCCTCCCGCAGGAAAGCCAAAAGCTCTTCGAATTCGGCCTCGGTCTCCCCCGGGAAGCCGACGATGAAGGTGCTGCGGATCGTCAGATCGGAACACCCTTTCCGCCACTGACCGATCCGCTCCAGCATTCGGTCGCTGTCCCCCGGCCGTTTCATGGCCTTGAGAACGCGCCGGCTGGCATGCTGAAAGGGCACGTCAAGATAAGGCAGCACCTGGCCGGCCGCCATCAGGGGAACCACCTCGTCGACGTGAGGATAGGGATACACGTAGTGCAACCTCACCCAGACCCCCAGCTCGCCCAGCGCCTGGGCCAGTTCCGTCATGCGCGTCTTGAGCGGTCGACCAGCCCAGAATCCGCGCCGGTATTTCACGTCAACGCCGTAGGCGCTGGTATCCTGGGAGATGACCAGCAATTCCTTCACCCCAGAGTCCACCAGATGCCGGGCTTCTTCCATCACTTCGCCCACCGGGCGGCTCGCCAGAGGGCCCCGCAACGAGGGAATGATGCAAAACGTGCATTGATGATTGCAGCCTTCGGAAATCTTGAGATAGGCATAGTGGCGCGGTGTCAGCCTGACGCCCTGCGGCGGGACCAGGCTCGTGAATGGATCGTGCGGGCGCGGCAGGTGTTCATGCACGGCATGCATGACGTCCACCGTGGCGTGGGGGCCGGTCACCGCGAGAACGCGCGGATGCGCCTGCTTGACCAAGCCCTCGCGCGCGCCCAGGCATCCGGTGACCACAACCCGCCCGTTCTGGGCCATGGCCTCGCCGATCGCGTCCAAGGACTCCTCGACGGCGGTGTCGATGAAGCCACAGGTATTGACGACCACGAGATCGGCCCCCTCGTATGTGGGCGAGATGTCGTAGCCCTCCGCTCGAAGCTGCGTCAGAATATGCTCCGAATCCACCAGCGCCTTCGGGCAGCCGAGGGAAACGAATCCAACCGTTGGATTTTTTGTCTTTGATTTCGCTAGTTTACGTTGCATACGGAGTTCAGCCGAATCCAAAATGATCACACGATCGAAACGCCGCTGGACTCAGCGGCTTGATGTCAGGCAGAGCATCGCCATCGCGCAGGCGTCCTTCGCCCAGTCACAACCTCATTTCACCCATATTTTGCTGGAGGCGGCCGTTGGGCCGCTGGCACTCCACCGGCGGCCCGGGCAGGCACGCCGGATCCCTGGTGCCGGTGTTCCGAGGGCAAAGGGAAGCGAAAGCACTCCCCTCGCAGGGCCCATCGCGACCCGAATCGCGCGTCTCCAGGGAGGCTAAGTCCATGTACATGTATATCGTCGCCATCGCCTGGCTTTACGTCGTCACCCTCATGTCGGTCCTGGAGAAGAGCATCTTCGCCGGGGTCATGACCTTCTTCTGGTACGGGCTTGCCCCCTTGTCCCTGGTGTTATGGCTGTTCGGGACACCGGAGCGTCGGCGCCGCCGCGCGCGCAAAGAGGCCGCCTCCCGCTCCGAAGCCCAGCCTCCCGCGCCGGAAGAGGCCCCGTCGGCAGAGCGCGAGTCCGGCTGAACCGCGCAGCGCCCCTCGCGCGCCCGGACGACTTTGCATCATCCGCTTTTGAGCCAAATGGCTGCCGCCATCCGTCCCGTGGTGCCGTCCCGCCGGTAGGAAAAAAAACGTCCGCTGTCCCGGTAGGTGCAATCGCCGCCTCCATAAACCCGCGTCACGCCGCTGGCGCGCAGCCTCCGCGCGGCAAGTTCGTAAATATTGGCGAGCCATTTGCGGGGCGCCCGTGCATGGTCGGCGTCCCGGGGCCGTGCCACGAACGCCGCGGCAGCCGCCTGGTCGACCGCCAGGAAGGCCTGCCTGACCTCGTCGCCGACTTCGAAGGCGGTGGGGCCGATCGCCGGGCCCAGGAAAGCGAGCAGTTCCGAAGGGGCGACTTGCATGCCCTGCACCGTGGCCTCCAACACGCCGGCCGCCAACCCGCGCCAACCGGCATGCGCGGCGGCCACCACGCGGCCCAGGCGGTCGCACAACAGGACCGGCAGGCAGTCGGCCACCATCACCGCGCACACCACCCCCGCGTCGCGCGCGACCGAAGCGTCTCCCTCCGCCTCGGCAAGCCCTGCACGGGCCTCCACCACACCCGTCCCATGGACCTGCTTGAGCCAACACGGCTCATTCGGAAGCGCGGCGCGCAACCGGGTGCGATTGCGCGCCACCGTCGCCGGATCGTCGCCGACATGCAGGCCGAGGTTCAGCGTGTCAAAAGGCGCGCGTCCATAGCCGCCGGCACGCGTGGTGATCACGGCCCCGACGCGCGCCGGCGCATCCCATTGCGGCACGATCCACGGATGAGGCTCAGCCAAGGCCCGCCTCCCGCCGCAGCACGGCCATCAGCTCCGCCATATCGCTGGGCGTAGGCGCGGCCCATTGCACGACTTCCCGGGCCACCGGATGGAGGAGTCCGAGCCGGGCCGCATGCAAGGCCTGTCGGCCGAAGGCGAGGACGGCCGAGCGCAGGGGCGCGGGCAGCATCTTCGGCTTGTGGCCGTATACGGGGTCGCCCAGGAGCGGATGCGCGATCGACTGGAAATGAACGCGGATCTGGTGGGTGCGGCCCGTTTCCAGATGGCATCGGACGAGCGTATGGCCGCCCAGCGGCTCGATGACCTGATAACGGGTGGCGGCCGGCTTGCCGCCGGCCACCACCGCCATCCTGGTGCGGTGCACGGGATGCCGGCCGATCGGCGCCTCGATGCGCCCGTCGTGCTCAAGCGCCCCCTGCACGATGGCCAGATACTCCCGTTTGACCGAGCGGGCCTGCAGCTGGCGCACGAGGTCCGTCTGGGCCTCCAATGTCTTGGCCACCACCAGCAACCCGCTGGTATCCTTGTCGAGTCGATGGACGATGCCCGCCCGCGGAATCGCGGACAGCCGCGGGAGATGATGAAGCAGCGCGTTGAGCAAGGTCCCTTCGCGGTTGCCGCTGCCCGGATGAACCACGAGGCCCGCCGGCTTGTTGACCACAAGAATCGCTTCGTCTTCGTGGACGATGTCGAGCGCGATGTCCTGCGCCGCATGGGCGGTTTCGCCGTCTTGCGGCGGGGCTTCGAGGCGGATCCGCTCTCCCCCCCAGACCCGTTCCTTGGGAACCGCGCCCCGCCCGTTGAGTCTCACTTTTTCCTCGCGGATCCAGGACTGCAGCCTCGCGCGCGAGTGCTCGGGCAGCAACTTTTGCAAGGCCTGGTCGAGGCGCAGCCCGGCGCACGCCTCCGGCACGATCAGGACAACGGATCCTGTGGGCGCGGCAATTGCGTTATAATCGGGTAATTTTTTTGCGGACGTGATCATGAAGCGTCGTTTTGCGTTAGTCCTGCTGGTCTCACTCGCCGCCTGCGGCCATCTCTCGAAGCCCATTGACAAGACCCGCGGCTGGTCCGCCGAAAAGCTGTATGCCTCGGCCAAGCACCAGATGGATATCGGCAACTACGCGAATGCGGTCAGCCGGTTCGAGACCCTCGAGGCTCGCTATCCCTATGGCCCCTATGCCGAGCAGGCGCAGCTGGACATCGCCTACTCCTACTATAAGGACGACGAGCCGATTTCGGCGGTCGCCGCTGCGGACCGGTTCATCAAGACCTATCCCGACAGTTCGCACGTCGACTATGCGTACTACCTGAAGGGGATCGTCAACTTCAACCAAGGGCACGGCTTTTTGGCGACCCTCGGTGCCGAGGATTTCGCGCAACGCGATCCAAAGACCGCCGAAGCGTCCTTCGAGGCGTTCAAGGCCCTGGTCACACGATTTCCCAACAGCAAGTATACGCCGGATGCCCGCGCACGCATGATCTACCTCGCCAATGCGCTCGCGATGCATGACATCTATGTGGCCCAGTACTACATCGTCCGCGGGGCTTACCTCGCGAGCGTCAACCGGGCGCAATACGTGTTGCAGCACTTCCCCCATGCCCCGGCACGGGAGCAGGCGCTCGCCATCATGGTCGTCGCCTACGGCAAGATGGGATTGCCCACCCTCCAGGCCGATACGCGCCGGGTTTTGCAGCTCAACTTCCCGCACAGCCGTTATCTGGCGGGCGCCCCGATCGTTCAAACCCGGCCCTGGTGGAAGTTCTGGTGAAGCGGCGAGGCGCGCGGTCTCACTCAGATCGCGGCTTCGCCGCTCTCACCCGTACGGATTCGGACCACCTCTTCCACTGACGTCACGAAGATCTTCCCGTCCCCGATCTTGCCCGTGCGCGCCGCCTTCACGATCGCATCGATCGCCGGTTCGAGCAGGGCGTCGGGAAGCACCACCTCGATCTTGACCTTGGGCAGGAAATCCACGACATATTCCGCCCCCCGGTAAAGCTCGGTGTGCCCCTTCTGGCGCCCGAACCCTTTCACCTCCGTCACCGTGAGCCCGGTCACCCCGCGCTCCGATAGCGCTTCCCTGACTTCATCCAGCTTGAACGGCTTGATAATGGCTTCAATTTTCTTCATCCGATTCGCCGGAACTGCGGCGTGGCCCCCTCCCGCACGAACCGGCCAGGAGTGACCGCACAGCCCGTTCCCGCTCTCCTTAATCGCTCAGGTTAAATCCGCATGCCCCCGGAAAAGGGGCCTCTCATGGGGTCCGCCACGCTCAAGCGCAGGCGGGCACGGTGTGCCTGTCCACGCCGATCGGGCGATTGAGGCTCCGCGCGCGGCGAAGGCCATCTTCGGACGAACGCTTCGAACCGTCAATCCCCTCTTCGGGTCTTCGGGCAGCGCCCCCGACCCCGCCTCCCGAAAGTGCCTTAAGACCGTCAGGTCCGCCGCGCCAGCGCCTCGAGCACGGCCTCTCCGATGCCCGCGGGCGAGCGCGCAACGACGGCGCCCGCCGCCTCCAGCGCCCGGATCTTCTCCACCGCCAACCCGCGTCCCGCGGCGATGATAGCACCGGCATGGCCCATGCGCTTGCCCGCCGGCGCCGTCTGGCCCGCGATATAGGCGGCGACGGGCTTGCTCACCGAGGCGCGAATGTAGTCAGCCGCCTCCTCCTCCCGCGTGCCGCCGATCTCGCCCACCAGGACGATAGCCTCTGTTTGGGGATCCTGCTCGAATAATTCAAGACAGTCGATGAAATCCAACCCCTTGATCGGATCGCCGCCGATCCCCACGCAAGTGCTCTGCCCCAGGCCCAGCTCCGTGGTCTGGAAAACCGCCTCGTAGGTCAGGGTTCCGGAGCGCGAGACGATGCCGATGCGTCCCTTGCGGTGGATGGATCCGGGCATGATGCCGATCTTGCACGCCTCCGGCGTGATGATTCCCGGGCAGTTGGGCCCGATCAATCGGGTGCCGTTTGCGCGCAATGCCGCCTTGACGTTGAGCATGTCGAGGACGGGAATCCCCTCGGTGATGCAGACGATGAGCGCCACCCCGGCATCGGCCGCCTCCATGATGGAATCAGCCGCGAAGGCGGGGGGCACGTAAAGCACGCTGGCCGTCGCCTGCGTCTCGCGCACCGCCTCCCGCACGGTGTTGAAGACGGGCAAGCCCAGATGCTGCTGGCCCCCTTTGCCCGGCGTCACGCCGCCGACCATGCGGGTACCGTAGGCGATCGCCTGCTCGGAATGGAAGGTGCCCTGCTTGCCGGTAAATCCCTGGCACAGCACGCGGGTCTCTTGGTCGACAAGTATGCTCATGACTGAATGCGACTTCTCATTGGAGGCTCAAATGGGCGATTCAGGGCGCCCAGGATGGACGCGCGCTCACGCCGCTGCCGCGACCGCACGTTCGGCGGCATCGGTAAGACCGCTCGCCGAGATGATGGACAGACCGCTTTCCGCCAACATCTTGCGCCCGAGCTCCCGATGGGTGCCTTCCAGGCGCACGATGACCGGCACGCTGACCCGCACCTCCTGGACCGCCTGAATCAGGCCCTCGGCGATGATGTCGCAGCGCATGATCCCGCCAAAGATGTTGACCAGTATCGCTTTCACATGGGCATCGGACTGAATGATCTTGAAGGCGGCGGCCACCGTCTGGGCCGTGGCCCCGCCCCCGACGTCGAGGAAGTTGGCCGGGGTGCCGCCATGCAGCTTGATGAGATCCATGGTCGCCATCGCCAGTCCCGCACCGTTGACCATGCAGCCGATATTCCCGTTCAGGGCGATGTAGTTGAGTCCGGCCGCGTGCGCGGCGGCCTCCTTTTCGTCCTCTTGCGAACTGTCGTGCAGCTGGGCGAGCGCCTTGTGCCGGTAAAGCGCGTTGTCGTCAAGGTTGATCTTGCAATCCAGCACGACCAGGTCACCGGAACGCGTCACCCCCAGCGGGTTGACTTCGAGCAGGGAAAGATCGCAGTCTTTGAACAGGGCGTAGAGCCGGCGCAGAATCTGGCCGAAGGCTGCGAGGGCCTTCCCCTCCAGCCCGAGCGCGAATCCCATGCTGCGGCACTGGAAGTCCTGCAATCCCCACAAGGGATCGCAGACCTCGCGCAGAATCTTGTCCGGCTGGGTCCTGGCGAGCTCTTCGATCTCCATCCCGCCGTTGCCGGAGGCAACCGCTACGACGCGCTCGCGCTCCCGATCCAGCACGAGGCTCACATAGAGCTCGCGCTCGATGTCCAAGGTCTCTTCCAGGAGCAGCCGCGAGACCGTCTGGCCGTGGGGCGCGTTCTGGACCGTGACCAGACGCTGCCCCAGCAGGCTCGCCGCGGCAGCCGCGAGCGCCGCGGGCGAGTCCACCACCCGAACGCCCCCCGCCTTGCCGCGGCCTCCGGCATGAATCTGGGCCTTGACCACCCATCGGTTGCCGCCCAGGAATGCCGCCGCCGCCTCCACGGCCTCCAGCGACTCCACCGCCTTCCCCCGTGGGGTGGGCACGCCATACTGGCGCACCAGCTCTTTCGCTTGAAATTCGTGTAGGTTCATCTTCGGAAGGTCCGCAAAACACGCATTTTGGAGCAAAACAGCGCGTCGCGCCAGCCACCCGAAGCGCACCCTCCTCCAGGACGCGCCCGAACGGGCCGAGACCCGTGCGATCTCCGCCCCACCCGCGCACCGCATCGACCGTATGCGCGCAATACGTCGATGCGCCTGCCCACCTGCCTTCCCACTGGGCCCAGGATCTGGCGCATGAGCGGCATAGACTATAACCTTAAGGTATGGATACCCCTGTCTATCACTACTTCGACCATGGGGCCGACATCGGCATTGCAGGCTACGGCGAGACACTCGAACGCGCCTTCGAGGCCGCCGCCTACGCCATGTTCAGCATCATGGTCGACCTTGACGCGGTCAAACCCGCGAGCCCGGTCGATTTCGTGTTTGAAGAGTCCGACGTCGAACTCGCGCTCGTCACCTGGCTCAACCACCTCCTGACCGAGGCGCACACGCGTGCATGCGTGTTCGCGCGCTTCGCTCTTCGGCACGAAAACACTCGCTGGAGCGGTCAGGCCTGGGGAGAACCCTGGCGCGACAGCCTCGAGCGCGGCGTCGAGGTCAAGGGCGCCACCTTCACCCAGCTTTCGGTCACCCACACCGAACATGGCTGGGAGGCGCGGTGCGTGGTCGACGTCTGAGCCTGCCTTGCGGGTGATCCGGCCGAAGACGGTCTGCGGAATGGGCCTTGCATGGCGAAGACATCATGAATCTCGACGAACTCCAGGCTATCACCCCCTATTGCTTCGCGCTTCCCGGCCGGGGGGATGCCGCTCCCGTTCGCTTCTTCGGCAGCCGTGCGCTCCTCGAGGCGATGGACGAGAAGGTGCGCGAGCAGATCACCAATGTGGCCAAGCTTCCCGGCCTCGTCGGGGCCGCCATGGCCATGCCGGATGCGCATTGGGGATACGGGTTCCCCATTGGCGGTGTGGCCGCGTTCGATCCCGAGCAAGGCGGCATCATTTCCGCAGGCGGTGTCGGCTTCGACATTTCTTGCGGCATCCGCTGCCTGCGCACGCCCGTCACGCTCGCTCAGCTGTCACCGGTCATGGAGCCAGTCGCCAACGCGTTGTTCCACGCGATCCCCGCGGGCGTCGGCGAGCGTGGCACGCTCAAGTTCTCCGCACCCGAACTCGACGAGGCAATGATGGGCGGCGCCCGGTGGGCCATCGCCCGCGGCTTCGGCCGAGAAGAGGATCTCCGGTTCATCGAGGAACATGGACGGGTTGCCGGCGCCGTCCCCGAGCACGTCTCCACGCACGCGAAGGAGCGACAGAAAGGGGAGATGGGCACGCTCGGGTCGGGCAACCACTACCTCGAGGTGCAAGTCGTCGACCGGATCCATGACGAGATGGCGGCACGCGCCTATGGGCTGCGCGAGGGGCAGATCCTGATTGCCATTCATTGCGGCTCCAGGGGCCTTGGCCACCAGATCGGCACCGACTACCTGGTAACCCTCGCCCACGCGGCAGGCCGCCTGGGCATCAGCCTACCCGACCGGGAGCTCGCCTGCGCCCCTATCCGATCGCCCGAAGGCGAGCAGTATCTGGGCGCCATGAACGCAGCGATCAACATCGCCCTTGCGAACCGCCAGATTCTGGCCCATCTCACGCGGGAAGTCTTCGCGCGCTTCTTCCCGGGGCAGGAGATCGATACGCTGTACGACGTTTCGCACAACACCTGCAAGGCGGAAGAGCATGTCGTCCAGGGTGTTCGGAAGCTGCTCTACGTTCACCGCAAAGGGGCCACGCGCGCCTTTGGGCCCGGCCACCCCAGCTTGCCCGAAGACTACCGCGCCGTCGGGCAGCCGGTCATCATCGGCGGCAGCATGGGCACCGGCTCCTACGTGCTCGCCGGAACAGCGACGAGCGAAACCCAGTCGTTCTCCTCCGCAAGCCACGGCGCAGGCCGTGCGATGAGCCGCACACAGGCGATCAAGCATTGGCGTGGACGCGAGCTCATCGATGAGCTCGCGCGCAAGGGCATCCTGATCCGCACGAAGTCCTTTCGCGGCGCCGCCGAGGAAGCCCCGGGCGCATACAAGGATGTCGACCAGGTGGCCGATGCGACCGAAAACGCGGGGCTCGCCAGGCGGGTGGCTTTCCTTCGGCCCAAAGCGTGCATCAAAGGGTAGCGACGCGCGGGCCATACAGCGCTCGTCGTTCGCGGCCACCCCTATTTTCCGCGTAGCGCGCGCAGGGCTCCTGCCCATGGGACCAACTGGTCGAGCATCGCCTGAACGGCTTGTTCGTGGCGCGGTGCGGGCTTGAAGCGCCGAAAGTCTTCGAAATCGTTGTACAGGGACAGCATGACCTGGTTGCGCACGGTCGCCACCTGCAACTCCGCCATGATGAGGCGCAAGTGCTCGACGGCGCGCACGCCCCCCGCGCTGCCATAGCCGACGAATCCCGCCGCCTTGTTATTCCATTCCTTGAAAAGGTAGTCGATGGCGTTTTTGAGCGCAGCGGACGTGCTGTGGTTGTACTCCGGTGTCACGAACACGAATCCGTCAAAACGCTCGATCGTCGCCGCCCACGCCTGGGTATGGGCTTGGCTGTATTGTCCGAGCGAGGGAGGAACCGGTTCGTCGAGGAGCGGCAAATCATGATCTTTGAGATCCACCAATTCGGCCCGCACGTCTGCGCGTTGGACGGCAATGCCATGGACCCACTTCGCAACCGCTTCACCCACCCGTCCGGGGCGGGTGCTACCGAGAATCACCGCCAGATCGATCATTTTTTCATCCTCAAGCGCACGCCCCGACGGAGCTGATGCCAGGCGAAGACGAGGTGCCTTCTTTTCTATTGTAGAGGCGGCCCCGCGGGGGCACCAAGCCGGTACCGCGAGCGAACCCCGGCATGGCCGGCGCCCTCGCGCCAGCCCCGGTCATCAGGGCGCCCCTTCAACGCGCTTTTATTTATCCGAAATATCAGATATATTACGACCCATGATCCAAGCCCAAGCACTGTTCGACAGCCTGTCGGATGCCATTCGCCGCCGTCTTCTGGCCCTGATCCAAAAAGAGGGCGAACTGTGCGTCTGCGAGTTGGTGGCCGCACTTGGCATGCCTCAGCCCAAGATATCACGCCATCTCGCCGTGATGCGCGAGGCCGGGCTTCTGGCCATCCGGCGTGAAGGCACCTGGATCTACTACCGGCTCGACGCCCATTTGCCCCTTTGGGCATACCGTATCGTCGAAATTGCCTCGCGCGATGCCCCGGAGGCGGAATCGGATGAGGACCGCATGCGTTTGGCGCGGATGAAGGCGAAGCCAACGACATGCCTCTCGTGATATCCGGTTGTTCATATATATGTAACATCGCGCAGATAGCCTGCCAGTATTTTTAAGCAGAGGAGCCGAGCCCGTCATGAGCGCCTTTCCCACCGTCCTGATCCTGTGCACAGGCAATTCGTGCCGTTCCCAGATGGCAGAAGCCCTGGTCAACCATGACCTGGCCGGGCGAGTGCGCGCCGTCTCCGCCGGCACGCGCCCGCAGCTCAGGGTCGCCGATGGCGCCATCGCCGCCCTCCAGCTGCTCGGCTTGCCGACCGACGGCCTTTACCCCAAAGGGGTGGACGTTTTCTTCGACGAGCCGATCGATTTGGTCGTCACCGTCTGCGACAGTGCCAATGAAACCTGTCCCCTCTTTCCGAAGCCGGCACGGCGCATTCACCTCGCCTTCCACGACCCCCACGGCGAGCCCCTGGCGTCTTTCATCGCGGTGCGCGACGACATTCGCGCCCGGCTCCTGCCTGCGGTGCGCGAAGCCCTGGGAATGCAGCCATGACGGCCCAGTGTGAAGTCACCGCCAAACGAACAGCCGGTCTGCCCATGAGCGTGTTCGAGCGGTGGCTCACGCTCTGGGTCGCGCTGTGCATCGTGGCGGGTGTTGCGCTCGGCCAGCTGTTGCCTGCGCCGTTCCAGGCACTGGGAAGGATGGCGGTGGCGCAAGTCAACCTGCCGGTGGGGCTGCTCATCTGGGTGATGATCATTCCCATGCTGATGAAGATCGACTTCGGCGCCTTGCACCAGGTCAAGGACCATTGGCGCGGCATCGCCGTCACCTTGCTGGTGAATTGGGCGGTGAAGCCGTTCTCCATGGCTTTCCTGGCCTGGCTCTTCATCCGCCACCTCTTCGCCGCATGGCTGCCCGCCAATCAACTCGACAGCTACGTGGCCGGCCTCATCCTCCTCGCCGCCGCACCGTGCACAGCCATGGTCTTCGTCTGGAGCCGGCTCTCGGGCGGCGATCCGTATTTCACCTTGTCTCAGGTGGCGCTCAACGACACCATCATGGTTTTCGCCTTTGCGCCCATCGTCGCCCTGCTGCTGGGGCTTTCGGCAATCACGGTGCCCTGGGCGACACTGCTGACCTCGGTCGTGCTCTACATTGTCGTCCCGGTGAGTCTCGCCCAGGTCTGGCGCAAGATGCTGCTGAAGCGGGGCCAGGCGAGGCTCGATGCGACCCTGGCAAGGCTCGGCCACCTGTCCATCCTGGCCCTACTTGCCACGCTCACCCTGCTGTTCGCCTTCCAAGGCGAGGCCATCCTGAAGCAGCCGGTGATCATTGCCCTGCTGGCCGTGCCCATTCTGATCCAAGTCTTCTTCAATTCCGCGTTGGCCTATGGACTCAACCGCGCGGCGGGCGAGAAGCACAACATCGCATGCCCGTCGGCGTTGATTGGCGCCTCCAATTTCTTCGAATTGGCGGTGGCTGCGGCCATCTCGCTCTTCGGCTTCCAGTCAGGCGCGGCATTGGCCACGGTGGTCGGCGTGCTGATCGAAGTGCCGGTGATGCTGCTGGTGGTGAGGCTCGTCAACCAGAGCAAGGATTGGTACGAGGCCGGCCGGACTGCGCAATGAGCAAGAAAGGCTTGCCCCAGGCCCCTGCTTTTGCGGGTGGTTCGTGGTGCCTGTGTGCAAGGATTCCTGCCTTTGGTCACGGAATCGGAAGCGCAAAGCGGCGCATGGGCTCCGCTGGAGCATCATGGGAGCGCTCGCCCCTGTCCCGGAGCCCATCGCGGCGGGCAGGCGCCCAATGCGGCCGCTGTGGGCGACAGCGCTCATGTTTCACCCTTGAGAGCGCGACTTCGGTCGCAGGTGATTGACGCACCACCCCTAGCCATTGGAGAGCTTTGTGAGCAAAGAAAACGCGTGTTGCGGGGGTTCCACCGCGAGTTTCGCAGTAGACCAGATTTCGTCCAGCCAAGATGACGAGCACCGCCAACGCGTGCGCGAAGCCTACGCCCAGGTCGCCAAGGCCGACAACGAGGGGCGATGCTGCGGGACGGCGGCCAGTTGTTGCGGCACCAGTGATGATGCGGCGATCAATACGCTCATCTCCACTCGCCTGGGATACAGCCAGGCAGACCTCGATCGGGTGCCTTCCGGTGCCGACATGGGCCTCGGTTGCGGCAACCCGAAAGCCATCGCCGCGCTGAGGCCCGGCGAGACGGTCGTCGATCTGGGCTCAGGGGGCGGCTTCGATTGCTTCCTGGCGGCGCATGAGGTCGGCCCGGGGGGGCATGTCATTGGCGTCGACATGACCCCGGACATGATATCCAAGGCGCGCGCCAATGCGCTGAAGGGGAAGTTCGATCAGGTGGAGTTTCGTCTCGGCGAGATCGAGCACCTGCCGATCGCCGATGCGACGGTCGATGTCATCATTTCCAATTGCGTCATCAATTTGTCGCCCAACAAGCCGCAGGTCTTCCGCGATGCCTTCCGCGTACTCAAGCCCGGTGGGCGGCTTGCCCTATCGGATGTGGTGGCCACGATCGAACTTCCCGAAAAGATGCGCAAGGACGCGAGCCTCATCGCGGGCTGCATAGGAAACGCCTCCCTCATCGACGAGTTGGAAAAGATGATGCGTTCCTCCGGTTTTGCGCAGATCCGCATCCAGCCTAAGGACGAGTCGAAGGCGTTCATCAGGGACTGGGCTCCCGGCCATAACGTGACGGACTATGTGGTATCCGCCACGATTGAGGCGGTCAAACCCATGCGTCCGTGTTGCGGCTGAAGACCGGCACATCGGCGATCCCATTGCGCCTGTCCCGCCGCAGGGCGCGGGCCCCCACTCGGACGCGGGGGTGCGCAAGCACCACAGGCGCGCTTGGCCTTGCCTTCGAAACGCCCTTCCAGTCGTGATCCAGGCAAGGGCGCGACACCGAATAGCCCGCGGAGGGGCGGTGCCTTTGCCGCCCCGCGTTGCCTCAAAGATGTCCGTAGGAATGAAGCCCCGAGAGCCACATGTTGACGCCCAGGAAGGCAAAGGTCGTCACCAGGAGACCCACCAGCGCCCACCAGGCAAGCAGCGGGCCTTGCAGCCCCTTGACCAGGCGGACGTGGAGCCATGCCGCATAGTTGAGCCACACGATCAGCGCCCAGGTCTCCTTGGGGTCCCACGACCAATAGCTTCCCCAGGCCTCGGCCGCCCATAGGGCACCGAGGATGGTCGCCAGCGTGAAGAAGGCGAAGCCCACCGCGATGGACTTGTACATCAGGTCGTCGAGCATGTCGGGGCGCGGCAGCCGATCGGCCAGGATGCCCCTGGATTGGAGGAGATAGGCGAGCGCCACCATGGCCGACAGGGAGAACGAGCCGTAGCCGATGAAGTTGGCCGGCACGTGGAGCTTCATCCAATTGGACTGCAGGGCCGGCACCAGGGGCTCGATGCCGTAGGCCTGGCGGCCCAGCGCTTGCCAGAGGATGAAGCCCACCGCCGCGGTGATGACCAGCAGCACGAAGGCCCCCAGCGCACGAGTCTCGTAGCGGTCCTCGTAGTAGAGGTACAAGGCGGCGGTGAGGATGCAGAAGAGGACGAAGACCTCGTAGAGGTTGCTCACCGGAATATGTCCGATGCCCGGCCCCATCAGGTAGGACTCGTACCAGCGCACCATGAGGCCGGTGAGCCCCATGATCACGGCGCTCCAGGTCAGCCCGCTCGCGAACCGGCCAAAGAAGCCGCGCGGCCAGAAGAGCGCGCCCCAGTAGCTCAAGGTCGCCATGCCGAACAGGAAGCACATCCACATGATCGCGGACTGGCTGGACAGCAGGTACTTGAGCCAGAAGCTCTGCTCCGCGCTGGCCAGACTGTGGTGATATTGGCTGATCCCGAACAGGCTTAGGGCGGCGACGGTCAGCACGAGCCCGCGCACCGGCTTCCAGAACCAGCCCAGGCCGATGAACCCGATGGCGAGGCAGGCCAAGAGCGCCTTGTTGAAGGCGTGCATCTCATGGCCATAGTGTGCATAGGCGGCAGCGGCACCGAGCGCGAGGAGCAGGGAATAGAGCCAATCAAACCACCCCGCCGGCTTGGGGCTTGCGTCCATTGTCGGCTCGACGTACGTCTGGATCACGTCCATGGTCACCTCCTGAGTAATGCTGCGATGCGCTCCCGATGGCGGGCGAACTCCCGCTCGAAATCCAGCGTCCGACGGTTGCCGGACATGGCGAACAACAGTTCGCCCTCCTTCGCCAGCAGCCAGATGCGCCGCTCGCGGATGAAGAACATGGCGAAGATCCCGAGCACCAGCAGAGCCGAGCCGCCGAAGACGAAGTACTTCCCCGGCGAGCGGGTCACCTGGAATCCGCTCGCTTGTACCTGGTGGAAATGGGTGAGCTGCAGGTAGACGGGTGCCCCGTAATAGAAGCTGTCGGCGATCGCGTCGAGGCTGTCCTGGACGAACTGCACGTGGGCGTCATCGGCCGGCGCATCCGGCTTGCCCGCGCGCTCGCGCGCCAGCTGATAGGCTTCGAACGCCGCCCACTGGAGCGTCTCGAAGAACCCATGCGCCGCCTGTCCCTGGTTCGCCTTAGGCACGGTGCGGTTGATGAACTGCGCCACGGCATCGTAGCCGTGCGCGCTGAAGAGCTTAAGAACGCGTTGCGTGCTCGCGATGAGCTGCGCGCGCTGAGACGGCGTCACGGGCTGGGTGCTTGCGGTGATGGCCACGACACGCTTGGCGATCGCCGGATACAAGGCGGGGTCGAATAGCACCGCACGCAAGGCCATGAAGCTCTGGATGCTGCCCTGGGAATCGACCGGGAAGCGCAGATAGGTGAAGGGCTGGGAAGGACTTGAGCGCACGCCCGAAAGCAGGAAGGGACGTCCGTCGAGCACCACCGGCCGCATGTAGTTGTCGTATTCCCTGGCCTGGCCCTGGGCATCGCGCAGCTTGTACTCGAAGCTCGGCCCCACATTGGTGAGGGGCTTGGCCGCCTGGCGGTCCACCGCGGCGCCGCTTAGCGCGCGCAGGTCCTGGCTGAGGCTCTGGTGGCCGGGCGCCGGGCCATGGCCCAGGTTCTCCACGTTGAACATGCGGAAATTCGTGAACTCCGCCGAATATGCATGCCCGTCCGCCGACACCGGCGTGGCCGCGTTGACGTTCCCCTGGACGGCGAAGGGATGGTCGTCGGGCGCGAAGAGGTTCCAGGCGCGCATCGAA
>JAKAFK010000064.1 GCA_021817985.1 Pseudomonadota bacterium
GCCTCATCGACGGGCACAGGCTGCGCGGGTACAGCGGATTGTGCCGACTTGCCGCCCGGGCTTAGCGGGTGCGCATAGAGCGGATTGTCCGGATCCAGTTCGCGGCCCAACTCGGACGCCCGGTCCCAAATCTTGCCCGATTTGCCGCCGACGGCGGCATAGAGCTCGCTTGCAAGCGTCTCGAATGCCACCAGATTCTTGCGGGCTGCGTAAATTTCCAGCAACTTCACCTGGATCTCGTGCCGCTCGGGATCCTTTTGCATGGCTTCCTTCAGGATTTCTTCAGCCTGAGCGTCGCGGCCATAGGCCATGTACACTTCAGCCTCGGCAATCGGATCGACGTCGTGCGTATCGATGGTCCCGAGGCCGGCCTGACTGAAATCGGTGAGGAAGGAGGTGTTGCCCGTGTCGACGACTGCGCCGGTGTTGCCGGCAAGCATCGTGTTCGTCTTGAGGTCGCCCCCGGTCATGATCCGCTCTTCCAGCAGCGCGAGGCTCTTGCGGCGGCGGCGGCCGATCAGGGACAGCCAGCCCACCAGGACGACAACCAGCGCGCCGCCTCCGACCAGAATGTTCGTCGGGCCGCTCAGCAGCATCTCGTACCATGCGGCCTTCTGAACCGGCGGCTGAGGCGCCGGGCGCACCGGGACGGCGGGGTGCCGAATCGACGGCCGGGCCGCAGGGGCCGGATGCGACACGGTCGCCACGGGCAACCGGGCCGCCGGCTGCGCGGGTGCCGTCGCCGGCGCCACGGCGGGCTTTTGCGCCTGGGCGAGCATCTGGTTCTTGATCGCCAGAAGCTCCTGCATGTCGTGAATGTTCTTCTGGAGTTCGGCAATGCGCGAATTGGCATCCTGCAGCGCCTTGCTCTTGGCCACCAGGTTTTCCTGCATGGCGTTGATCTGCGATTGCAAGGATCCCAATTGGGCGCCGGTAGGCGACTCGCCGCGGGAAACCTTGAGCACATCGCTGGAACGGGCGACGGGCTTCGGCGCCTCCGGCACCGCGCGTTGGATCTGGCCGCTCACGGCATGGTGAACCACGCTGGGTTGTCCCGGCGCGCGTTCCACGGCGGCGGCAACCTCCTGGCGATAGGCGCGCCAATCCGCCGCTTGCACGCGCACCTGCACCTGGGCCTTGGCGGGGCTTATCGCCCCAAGCGCACCGGCGCTCGGGACGCGCAGGATGCGGCCGGCCTTCAGGCGGTTCATGTTGTGTCCCGCGAAGGCGTGAGGATTGGCGTCATACAGCCCGACCACCATCTGGTCCAGACTGACGGTCTGCGGCCGCAACCTGGCGGCAACGGCGTCCAGCGTGTCTCCGTGCTTGACGCGATAGACCTTGCGGCGCGGCCGCGCGGGCTGCGGAGAACTTGGATAAGGCGCACTCGCCTGTCGCGCGACCGTCGGCGTCTGCGCCCCAGGTAGCGCGGGTGCGGTCGGTTTGGCCAGCGTCTGTTCGGTCTCCTGGAACCCGGGTGGATCGATCAGAAGCGTGTAGTCGCGCAGCAGGTGCCCAGACGTCCAGTTCAGGTCGACCAGGACATCGAGAAACGGGTCATTGATCGCTTGGTTTGACGTGATGCTGAGGTAGGCCTTGCCGCCGGCGCCTTTTTGAATGCTGAGCTGCAGCCCCGCCAGCTCGGCCAGCCAGGGGAGCTTGGCATTCTCATACTCTTGCGGGCTGGCCAGCCTCGCCGAGAACGAGGAGAGGGACTCTCCGGGATCCCGCAGGATCTCGATCCGGGCCCGCAACGGCTGGCCCAGCGCGGAGCTGACCGTGAGTCGTCCCAGCCCGGCCGCATTCGAATTCGGCGAAAGGAGCAGCAGTCCGCCGACAATCAGGCCCGCCTTAAGCGGAATCGTGTATTTGTGCACAGTGCCACCCTAGCCTTATTCCGTCCCCCACCCCAAGCCGCCCGGGAGTGACCACTAACATCAAATAGTTATAAATATTTATTGATCCGGCACGTTACCTTAGCACCTAACCCAAGTATCTTTCAATCAAAATTTCTGCAATCTGGACGCTATTGAGTGCGGCGCCCTTGCGGACGTTGTCCGAAACGACCCAGAGGTCGAGGCCGAGCGGATGAGAGATGTCCTCCCGAATGCGCCCCACGAACACAGGATCGCGGCCTGCGGCCTCGGTCACGGCCGTAGGATAGCCGCCGGCCTTGCGCTCATCCACGACGACGATGCCCGGGGCCTTGGCGAGCAGCGCCCGGGCCGCCTCCGCAGTGATCTTGCGTCGCGTTTCGATGTGCACCGCCTCCGAGTGTCCATAGAAAACCGGCACGCGCACCGCCGTCGGATTGACCTGGATGGTCTGATCCTCCATGATCTTGCGCGTCTCCCACACCATCTTCATCTCTTCCTTCGTGTACCCGTTTTCCAGGAACACGTCGATATGGGGCAGGACATTGAAGGCGATCTGCTTCGGATAGACCTCGGCAACGACGCCGGTCTGGTTGAAAATCGCCCGCGTCTGCGCCGCCAATTCCTCGATCGCGTCCTTCCCGGTCCCCGACACCGCCTGGTAGGTCGCCACATTGATGCGCGCGATGCCGACCGCATCCTGGATCGGCTTCAGGGCGACCAGCATCTGGATGGTGGAGCAGTTCGGGTTGGCAATGATGCCGCGAGTCTTGTACTGGGCGATCGCATGAGGATTGACCTCGGGCACCACCAACGGAATGTCGTCGTCATAGCGGAAATGCGCCGTGTTGTCGATCACCACGCACCCGGCGGCCGCGGCCTTGGGCGCGTATTCCGCCGAGACGCTTCCCCCCGCCGAAAACAGACCGATTTGCGCGCGCCCGAAGTCGAAGGTGGCGAGGTCTCCGACGGTCACCTCCCGGCCGCGAAAGGAGATCTTGCTGCCGGCGGAACGGCTAGAAGCCAACGGATAGATCTGCCCGACCGGAAATCCCCGTTCTTCCAGGATGGACAGCATGGTCTCCCCGACCGCCCCGGTTGCCCCCACAACTGCCACATCATAGGTCTTGCTCATCAAAACGCTCTCTAAAAGAATGAAGATATGATAACGACATTTTTCCCCGGCGTCCCACCCTTATCGGTACGATTTGTCCATCCTTTAGCGGTGGACCTCGTCGCATCCCCGCAGAAGGACGCAGGGGACCCTATTTAGTCTAGCGCCGCCACCACGGCATCCCCCATTTCTGCCGTGGACACCCGCTGCGTTCCTTCCACATAGATGTCGGCGGTGCGCAGGCCGCGCGCCAGCACGCGCTCCACCGCGCGGTCGACCCGGTCGGCCGCCTGCATGTCGGAGAAGGTGTGGCGAAGCATCATGGCAACGGACAGGATCGTCGCCAGCGGATTGGCGATGCCCCGCCCGGCGATATCCGGCGCGGACCCATGGATGGGCTCGTACATGCCCTTGCCGGCCGCGTCCAGCGAGGCCGACGGCAACATGCCGATCGATCCGGTCAGCATCGACGCCTCATCCGACAGGATGTCGCCAAAAATATTGCCGGTCAGGATCACGTCGAACTGGCGCGGATTGCGCACGAGCTGCATGGCCGCGTTATCCACGTACATGTGCGACAGGGTCACCTCGGGGTACTCCCGATGAATCTCGGTCACCACCGTGCGCCACAGCTCGCTCGTCTCCAGCACGTTGGCCTTGTCCACCGAGCACAGATGGCGCCGCCGGTGCATCGCCGCGCGAAAGCCACTGTGCGCCACGCGGGCGATTTCCGACTCGCTGTAGCGCATCGTATTGACGCCCTCGCGCTCGCCGCTCGCGTTGGTATGAATCGCGCGCGGCTCGCCGAAATAGACATCCCCGGTCAGCTCCCTCACGATCATGAGGTCAAGCCCCATCACGACCTCCGGGCGCAACGTCGAGCTCGACACCAGTTCGGGATACAGCTTCGCCGGACGAAGGTTGGCGAACAACTTGAGTTCCTTGCGGATGCGCAGCAGCCCTTGCTCCGGGCGCAGCGGTCGCGGCAGCGCCTCGTACTGCGGGCCGCCGACTGCGCCCAGCAAGACCGCGTCCGCCGCTTGCGCCAGCCGCAAGGTGTCCTCCGGAAGGGGATCCCCGGCATGGTCATAACCGGCCCCCCCGATCGGCGCCTCCTCGATTTCCATCGGCGAGCCGTCGCGCGCCAGACGTGTAAGCACCTTGACCGCCTCCGCGGTCACCTCCGCGCCGATGCCATCGCCCGGCAACACCGCAATCTTCATGCCATTCCCCTCTCTAATCTCGCATTCCGCGCCGACGGACACCCTAGAACAGCCAGGGCATCGCCTCGCGCCGCTTTTCCTCGAACTGCTTGATATCCGCCACGTGACGCAGCGTCAGGCCGATATCGTCAAACCCGTTGAGCAGACAATATTTCCGGAAGGGATCGATCGCAAATCCCAGGCGTTCCCCTTCCGGAGTCTGCACGACCTGTTGCGCCAAGTCGACGACGAGCCGGTAGCCGGGCTCGCGTCCGGCCGCCTGGAACAGTTCCTCGACCTGCGAGGCCCCGAGAACGATGGGCAGCAGCCCGTTCTTCAGACAGTTGTTGTAGAAGATATCGGCGAAACTGGGCGCGATGATGGCCCGAAACCCGGAATCCGCAAGCGCCCACGGGGCATGCTCGCGGCTCGAGCCGCAGCCGAAATTCTCCCGCGCGAGCAGGATCCTCGCGCCCTGGTATCGCGGCTGATTGAGCACGAAATCGGGATTGACCACGCGCGTCGCGGGATCCATTCCCGGCTCGCCATGATCCAGATAGCGCCATTCATCGAAGAGGTTGGGGCCGAATCCAGACCGCTGGATCGACTTCAGGAACTGCTTCGGAATGATCGCATCCGTGTCGACATTCGCCCGATCCAAGGGGGCCACCAGCCCGTCAAGCGTGGTAAACGCTTCCATCATTCGTCCTTCTGCGCCTTCGTGTGGATCTTTTCGCCCAGCGTCGACACATCTTTGCCCACCGCGTGCAAGGTGTTGCACCCGACACAGGAACTCGATCCTTTTTGCTGCATCTTGTTGCCCAACTGGTTCACATCCTGCCCAAAACCGCTCACCGTATGGCAACCGCCAAGCCACGCCACCCCCAGCGCAATCGCCGCGCCACGCAAAAACGTCTTCATCATTATCTCCTTAGGATCATTATTCCCCGCACCATTCCCTGACATCGACGAAGTGGCCGGCAATCGCCGCCGCCGCCGCCATCGCCGGACTCACGAGATGGGTGCGTCCACCCGGCCCCTGCCGTCCCTCGAAATTCCTGTTCGACGTGGACGCACAGCGCTCGCCGGTTTCCAGCCGATCGGCGTTCATCGCAAGGCACATGGAACATCCGGGCTGGCGCCACTCGAAACCGGCAGCCACGAAGACCCGATCAAGGCCCTCCGCCTCGGCCTGGCGCTTGACAAGCCCCGAACCAGGCACCACCAGGGCGAGCTTGATTCCCTCGGCCACCCGCTTTCCGCGCACGACCGCTGCGGCCGCCCGCAGATCTTCGATGCGCGAATTGGTGCATGAGCCGATGAAGACCTTGTCGACCGCAATGCCGCTGATCGGCGCATTGGCCGAAAGCCCCATGTAGCGCAATGCGCGCTCCATGCCTTCGCGCTTGACGGGGTCCGCCTCCTTCGCCGGATCCGGCACCCGCCCGTCCACGCTCGCCACCATTTCGGGCGACGTGCCCCAAGTGACCTGGGGCTTGATCCGGGCCGCATCCAGACGCACCACATGGTCGAAGCGCGCCCCGCGATCGCTCACCAACTGGCGCCATTGGACCACCGCGCGCTCCCACAGGGGGCCCTGCGGCGCGTAAGGCCGCCCCTTGAGATAATCGATCGTGGTCTCGTCCACCGCCACCATTCCGGCCCGGGCACCCGCCTCGATCGCCATGTTGCACAGCGTCATGCGCCCTTCCATGCTCAGGGCGGAAATGGCGTCCCCGGCAAACTCGATGGCATACCCCGTACCGCCCGCGGTGCCGATCTCCCCGATCACGGCCAGGGCAAGGTCCTTGGCGGTCACGCCCCGAGGAAGCACCCCATCGACGATCACCTGCATCGTCAACGACTTCTTGGCCACCAGGCACTGGGTTGCCAGCACGTGTTCGACTTCGGAGGTTCCAATGCCGAACGCCAACGCGGCGAACGCGCCATGCGTGCTCGTGTGCGAGTCTCCGCAGACCACCGTCATGCCCGGCAGCGTCGCCCCTTGCTCGGGGCCGATGACGTGGACGATCCCGGCGCGCGGATCGGTCATTGCGAATTCCGTTATCCCGAATGCCGCGCAATTGCGATCCAGCGTTTCCACCTGCAGCCGCGAGATGGGATCGGCAATGCCCTGGTCACGGTCCACTGTGGGGACGTTGTGGTCGGCTACCGCCAACACCGATCCCACCCGCCAAGGCGTGCGCCCGGCAAGACGCAGTCCTTCGAAGGCCTGCGGGCTCGTCACTTCGTGGACCAAGTGCCGGTCGATATACAACAGCGCGGTTCCATCCTCTTCTTCACGGACGACATGCTGTTGCCATAATTTGTCGTAGAGCGTCTGTGCGGTCATGGTGTGCAGTTCATGGCGGGGCTAAAAATGGCAGATTATTACACAACAGCCCCTCGCCCGACAGAGGGACGAAAGGAAGACTATGCCCCATTTTATCCTGGTACAAGATAAGAATTTATCCTAGTACAACTCCTACCTTGTCGCGATGGGCCACCCACTGCGGCAACGGCGCGCGCCGCTAGCCCAGGGGGCCTTCCTGCGCCGTGGACAGCGACAAGCCGCGCACCGCGCGTCTGCCTGCGGACCACAGCACCAGCATGCCGAGCGCCGCGGCCGCCGCCGACAGACAATACGTCGCCGAAGGCCCGAGTCCGCCCCAAGTATAGCCGCTCACGAGCCCCCCTACCGCCCCGCCCGCGCCGAACGCAAAGCTGTTGTACAACCCCTGTCCTTTCGCCTGGTGCCGACCCTTGAAGTAGCGGTGGATGAGCACCATGGCCGCCGCATGGTAGGCGCCGAAGGTGAAGGCATGGAGGGTCTGCGCGAAGATCAATGCCACGGGGTGGTCGACGCCGAAGGCGATGAGCAGGAAGCGCACCACCGCCGCCATGAAGCTGAACAGCAGGATCGATTCCGCGGAAAATCGGGCAAAAAGCCGCGGGGACAACAGAAAGATGCCGATTTCGCACACCACGCCCAAGGCCCACAGCGCGCCGATATCGCTCTTGCTATAGCCATGGCCGGCCAGATAGATCGAGTAGAAGGTGTAATAAGGCCCGTGGGCGGCCGCCATCAGGAAACAGGCGGCCATGAGCGCCGCCACTTCTTTGCGCCGGACAATATGCCAGACCGACAGGCGGTCGGTATCGTGCGGCAGCACCGGCGCCTCAGGCACGTTCTGGCTTGCCACCACCAACCCGGCCATGAGGCCCGCCACCGCCCAGGGCAATATCGCCACGGGCATCCGATCGAGCAGGTAGCCCAGGCCCAGCACGGACCCGATGAATCCCAGCGAACCCCACAGGCGGATGCGCCCATACCGATCGCTGCGCTCCCGCAAGTGGCTCAAGGTCGTGGCATCCACCAAGGGCAGCGAACCGGTCCAGAAGAAGCTCATCAGGCCCATCACACAGAAGAGCCATGCGAAGCTTGCGCCCAGAAACACGCCGAGGTACGTCAGCGCGCTGGCCAGTACGACCATTCGGATGATGCCGCTGCGCTCGCCCCGCCGATCGGCAAGCCAACCCCAAGCGTTGGGCGCAAAAATGCGCGTGATCTGCAGCAAGGACATCAAGACTGCAATCTCCAGGGGACCGAGACGCAGCGATTTCAGGTACAGCCCCCAAAAGGGGGCCATCGCACCGACCAGCGCGAAATAGAAGAAATAGAAGGCGGACAGGCGCCAATAGGGAAGGGAGCGCATCAGCGGATGCCTGGAAAATCCCTCAACAAGGCGCGCACACGCGGAAGGCGCCGCTAGGGCCGTCCTTGCGCGTGCGGGACGCGGGCGGGGATGAGCGGGGTTTGCGCGCGCACATCCGCATTCTGGGCGCGGTGGCGCAACGCGTGATCCATCAACACGATGGCCAGCATCGCTTCGGCAATGGGCGTGGCGCGAATGCCTACGCAAGGATCATGCCGCCCTTCAGTCTTGACAAGCGTCGGAGCCCCGTCCCGAGTCACCGAGCGGCGCGGGAGCCGGATGCTCGATGTGGGCTTGAGCGCCATGTGCGCGATAACATCCTGCCCCGTCGAGATGCCGCCCAGGATGCCCCCTGCATGATTCGTCAGGAACCCCTCGGGGGTCAGTTCATCACCATGTTCGCTGCCTTTCTGGGTCACGGCTCCGAAACCCGCCCCGATTTCAACCCCTTTGACGGCATTGATGCTCATCAGGGCGTGGGCGATATCGGCGTCCAACCGATCATACACCGGTTCGCCCCACCCCACGGGCACATGCTCGGCGAGCACCGTCACCTTGGCCCCGACCGAGTCACCCGACTTGCGAAGCTCATCCATGAACGCCTCGAGCTTGGGCACCATTTCGGGATCCGGCGCGAAGAACGCATTCGCGGTGACCGCCTCCCAACTCACAAAGGGCAATTCGATCGGTCCGAGCTGCGACAGATAGCCCCGGATCACCACGCCAAACCGCTCCCAAAGCCACTTCCTGGCGATCGCGCCGGCCGCCACCCGCACCGCGGTCTCTCGTGCCGACGAACGCCCGCCGCCACGGTAATCGCGCGTGCCGTACTTTTGCGTGTAGGTATAATCGGCGTGCCCTGGTCGAAAGGTATCGGCAATCGTGCCGTAATCCTTCGAGCGCTGATCTTCGTTCCGGATCAGGAGCGCGATGGGCGTGCCGGTCGTCTGGCCCTCGAACACGCCCGAAAGGATTTCGACCGTGTCGCTCTCGCGGCGCTGGGTGACGTGGCGCGAGGTGCCAGGCTTGCGCCGGTCAAGATCGCGCTGGATATCGGCGGCGCACAGCGCCAAGCCCGGCGGGCAGCCATCCACCACGCAGCCGATGGCCGGACCATGCGATTCGCCGAAGGAGGTGACGCAAAAGAGGTTTCCGATGGAACTGCCCGACATGAACCGTTTTCCCAAATTAGACCGGCGTAGTCTAACACACGAGGCGATCGCCGACGCCCGCTGGATCCTGGTCAGGCCACTTCGAGATTCGCCAGCGCCGCATTGAATTGCAGGCTCCGGCGCACTTCGGCGACCGACTTGCAAAGCAAGTGGGCGACGTCCTCCGGGCTCGGTCTCGGGCAATCGGACTCCAGATGACGCAAGGCCCGCAAAGAAATGCTCAGCCCCTGGCAAACCTGTCCCGGCAAACAGCCCACACCGGACGCCCGGGAAACATGCTCGATGCTGCAACCAATCCACCAGGTCGCATAGGTGGCAAACCGGAAGCCGCGATCGGGGTCAAAGATGTCGAGGGCCAACCGCAATCCCTGCTCGCCGGCTTCGATGAGGTCGGTCAGCGCGACGCCGGCATGCCCAAGATGCCCAACCGCGATGCGTACCACCTGCCGATGGTGATGTCTGACGAGCTTCTCGCGAGCGGTGTTCCCCTTTTTGAGCGCACGCGCGAGCCTGAGGTCCTCGCGTGCGCTCAACGGGCGAATGCGGGCGGCCTCGGCAAGCTGGTACTGCGCCTCCGTCTCCTCGAGCAGCGCGTCGCCCCGGCGCGTTTCCTCCCCCCGGCCCCGCTCCCGCCAATCCCACGCCACAGGCTTCTTGCCCTTGCGCTCACCCGCCATGATGCCCAGTCCTCCATCGACGACCCGCTTGATATGCTCGCGTCCCATTGCCTGCCGGGCGTGCCGCCGAGGCGCGCCACGCCTTGTCGCAACGGCCAGGCTGATCCAGCCTGAAGGCACCGGCGCCTGTCGCCATCCGTGCGGCCCCGCTCAAATGCAGCAGGAAGCGGCAACGCGACAACGACGCGCATAAGAAGGAGCAACGAGGCCCGTAAGATTCCGGGTGCTCGAGCCAGTCGTCTGGCGACCCCGCCATCATAGAGCCGCAGCCCCTTAGACCGGTAATTTTGCGCCCCCGCCTTTCGGTCGGGTTTGCCTTTGACAGATGGCCCATATTGATCCGGTAATCCAAGCACTGTCAAGCAGATACGGACGGCGGCGCGGCTCGTTGAAGAAAACGGCGGGTGCCACGGGGACCAATGGAAAGGCCCCTGCGGGCAGCCGACTCGCGACAGACCTGCGCGGCCGGGGCCATATCACTGAACAGGAGCACGCGCTCTAAAGAGCGCACGGCTGCGCATCATCCAGCGCGAAATCCTGGAGACAAGGCACGCGCTTGATCGAGGACGGGCACCTCAAGATCATGGTCTCGGAGGTCCTGCCGCGGGCGGACGCTGCCCGCGCGCATCGGCAACTGGACACCGGACACGCACGCGGAAAGATCGTGCGCCGTATTCCCTGAGCCCGGGCGCCCAGGCCATGACCGCCATCCCTTCGCGCAGAGATGTTGTATCTATTTGGTTATTTGTTACTTTTTTCAATATCGCGCGGCGCATCCCGGTCCGCGCGCTGCATGCATCGCTTGACCTGTGCGCCCACTTTGGTGATGATAGCTGGTTTGTTCCAGGCAGGGATCAAACGGATCACGCCGGGTCAATTGCGTATGCCTCGCCTGAGCATGATCTGGGACAATCTGGGTTTAGCATGCCCTCAGGCAAGGTGCAAGCGTGTGCCTCGCGCCTGACGGGAAACCGCGTCAACCGTTCTCGCCGGACGACCGCCCGCCTCAGCCGCATGAGCGCGCGAACGCCGGCCTGCACGCGGGCTTCGCGTGAGTTATAAGGGACGACCTGATGAAATTGGATGATAAGAAACGGGTTCTGCGGGAAATGGTCCTCGCACGACGCTTCGAAGAGCGATGCTATCAAGCGTACATCGAACGCAAGATCGGCGGCTTCCTGCACCTTTATCCCGGCCAGGAGGCTTGTGTTTCAGGCGTCATGGAAGCGGCACGGCCAGGCTACGACTATGTGATCACCGGCTACCGCGACCATGTCCATGCCATCCAGTGCGGCGCCGACCCGAAGGCGGTCATGGCCGAACTCTACGGCAAGGAAACGGGGTCGTCCAAGGGACGCGGCGGGTCCATGCACATCTTCGACGCCGCGCACCATTTCATGGGAGGCTATGCCCTGGTCGGTGGCCCCTTCCCGCTCGCGGCGGGCATCGCCAAGGGCATCCAGATGAAGGGCGGGGACGAGATCTGCATCTGCTTCCTGGGCGATGCCGCCAACAATCAGGGCACGTTCCACGAGACCATGAACATGGCCAAGTTGTGGAACCTGCCGGTCCTCTTCATTTGCGAGAACAACCAATACGGCATCGGGACCGCCATCGACCGCTCGACGGCAGTGGTGGACCAGTTCAAGCGCGTGTGCGGATACGGCATTGAAGCCGCGCAGTGCGACGGCCAGGACTTCGATATCGTGTATGAACATGCCAAGGCGGCCGTAAGCCACGTGCGCGGCCGCAAGGGACCCTATTTCCTCGAAGTGATGACCTACCGCTATCGCGGGCATTCGATGTCCGACTCGCGTGCTTACCGCACACGGGAAGAGGAAGAACTCTGGAAGCAGCGCGACCCGATTTTCATTCTGCGCGACCGCCTGATCGACGCCGGCGCGCTCACACAGGAGGCGTTTGTCGCCCTGGAGAAGGAAATCGACGCCTACATCGAAAACGAAGTCATCAAGTTCGCGGAAGAATCTCCCGAACCCGATGTGAGCGAACTCGCGCGGTACGTCTTGGCATAGCCCAACGCGCCGCACGCAAGGTGCGACCCTGAAAGGACACAGCATGGCAGAAATGATGTATTGGGAGGCAATCCGGCGCGCCCACGATGAGGAGATGGCGCGTGATCCGCTCGTCATCTGCATGGGCGAGGACATCGGTGTGGCGGGGGGCACCTACAAAGCCACCAAGGGCCTGTTTGAGAAATACGGGCCGCTGCGCGTCATCGATACGCCCATTTCGGAGAACAGCTTCACCGGGCTCGGCATCGGCGCGTCCTTTCTCGGCGTTCGCCCGATCATCGAGATCATGTCGGTCAATTTCGCGTGGCTGGCAACGGACCAGATTATCAATACCGCCGCCAAAGTCCGCTACATGTCCGGCGGCCAACTGAGCGCCCCGGTCGTCATCCGGTCGCCCGGGGGTACCGCCCATCAGCTGGGCGCCCAGCATTCTGCGCGCATGGAGAAGGTCTTCATGGGGATCGCAGGCCTTCGCGTGGTCACCCCTTCCAGTCCCAGACAGGCTTATGGACTGCTCAAATCCGCGATCCGTAGCGACGATCCCGTCTTCATCAATGAACATGAACTCATGTACAACATGAAGGGGGATGTGCCCGAGGATGAATACTTTCATCCGCTCGAGGGCTCCGAAGTCGCACGCCCGGGCACCGACGTCACGCTCTTCGGCTACAACATCTCGGTGCATTGGTGCATCAAGGCCGCCGAGATCCTGGCCAAGCAGCACGGCATCAACGCGGAAGTGGTCGACCTGTATGCGCTGTCTCCCCTGGACCGCCAAGGGATCAAGCGGTCGGTCGCCAAGACCCACCGCGCGGTCATCGCCGAGGAGGACGAAGGGCCCGTCGGGGTGGGTGCCGAGGTTATCGCGATCATCAACGAAGAGTGCTTCTTCGAACTTGATGCGGCGCCCGTTCGCGTGCATGCCGCGAACGTACCGATCCCGTACAACCACACGCTCGAGCAGGCGGCCATCCCCGATCACGAGGACATCGTCAAGGCCGTCCTGCAGCTATTCGGAAAGGCCTGAAACCCTTGCGCCCCTTCGCGGGGCGGGCCTTTTGTTCCATCGAGTCGATCAGGAATCCGTATGCCATCACACTACGCCATCACGATGCCACAGCTCTCGGACACGATGACCGAGGGCATTGTCGTCACCTGGGAGAAGAAGCCGGGGGAACGTGTCTCCCGTGGCGACATCGTCGCGACCGTGGAGACCGACAAGGCCATCATGGACGTCGAAGTGTTCAACGATGGCTATCTGGCCGGTCCGCTCGCCGAGGCCGGCGCCACCGTGCCGGTGGGGGGCACGCTGGGGTACATCAGCGACGTCCCCGGCGAGCTCGCGATCCCCAAGGACGAGGTCGTCACCCGCCAGGTCTCCGCGGACATCATTCCGCATGATGCGGGGCTCCCGATCCTGATGCCGCAGCTGTCCGACACGATGACCGAAGGAACGGTCGTCACCTGGGAGAAGGCGCTCGGGGATCGCGTGAACCGCGGGGACGTGGTGGCGACGGTGGAAACCGACAAGGCCATCATGGACGTCGAGGTCTTCCAGGAGGGCTACCTGTCAGGCCCCGTGGCCGGGGTCGACAGCGTCATTCCCGTGGGGCACCCGCTCGGATTCATCGTCGAGAACCCCGATCGCGTGAAAACCTCCGAGGTGATCGTCTCCGCCGAGCACAAGGTGGTCGACCAGCATCCGCAGGCGGCGCCCTCACCGGTTCCGGCAGCCGCGGAACCGGCCGCCGGGGACCTGTCCCATATCCCGCACACCCGCGCCAAGCCTGCGCCCCGTCCGGCCAACCGGCATGCGAGCCCCTACGCGCGCCGCCTCGCTGCACAGGCGGGAGCCGATCTGAGCCGCATCTCCGCCAGCGGGCCCAACGGGGTCATCGTGTCGGCCGACGTCGCCCATGCCCTGCCCAGCATGGCGGAAGTGGCCCACCAACTGCCGCAGGTGCAAGTCCCCGGGCAGGGACGCGCCATGACCTCGATGGAGAAGGCCGTCGCGCACTCCATGACCGCAGCGCTCACGATGCCGACCTTCCAGGTCACCTTGCTGATCCGCCCTGAGAAACTGATCGCCGCCGCCAAGGCGCGCAACATCTCGGTGACCGTTGCGATCGCCAAGGCCTGCTCGGTCGCCATGCTCAAGCATCCCTGGATGAACAGCGCCTATCAGCCAATCGACCGCATTGTCGAACGGGACAACCACGACTTCGGCGTCGCTGTGGCCGCCGATGGCGGTGGACTCGTGGTACCGATCCTCCACAACGTCGAGAGCCAATCGCTGGAATCTCTGCAGGCGCAATGGAGCGATCTCATGCCCCGTGCGCGCGTGCGCAAGCTCGCGCCGGCCGAGTATGCCAATCCGACGTTCACGATCTCCAACATGGGGATGTACGGCGTCGCCCATTTTACCGCCATCCCGACGCCTGGCATCGCCGCCATCATGGCCATCGCGGCCAATGGATCGGATGGAATGCCGGTGACCATCACCGCCGACCACCGCGTGGTCAACGGCGCGCACGTCGCCGCCTACCTCGCCGAACTCAAGCAGGTGGTGGAGAATCCGGAGAACTGGCTCGGCGCGCAGGCGCAGGCGCAAGTCGCGAGCCCCATTCCGGCCGGCTCATGGGACACCGAGGTCGTCGTGATCGGCGGCGGTCCCGGGGGGGAGGACTGTGCCCGCCATCTGGCCGACCACGGCACGAAGGTCACGCTGGTCAACAATGCACCGCTGCCGGGCGGGGAGTGTCTCTGGCGGGGATGCATCCCCTCCAAGACGTGGCGAGCGGCAGCCGACCGGCTGCGCGAGCGCGCCCATGACGCGGCGTTGGGCGTGAAGGGGACCGACAAGGGCAAACTCGTCTGGGAGACGCTGGAAGGACACCGCGCACACATCCTCAACACCCGCGGCGAAATGGCTCTCAAGACGGACAGGGGCGTCAAGATCGACATGCGCACGGGCTTCGCAAGCTTTGTCGATGCCCACACCTTGAAAATCGTTCCGCCCGAGGGCGAACCTTACTCACTCACCTTTGGCGCCGCCGTCATCGCGACCGGAGCCCCCCCTTTCGTGCCGCCCATCCCGGGCGCACGCGAAGGCCTGGCGGCGGGTGGCATCATCACAAGCGATACGGTGTGGAACCTCGCCCGGCCGCCGAAGCGGCTGGGCATCATCGGCGCCGGTGCGATCGGCGTCGAAATGGCGCAGATCTTTCATGACTTCGGCGCCGAGGTGCTGCTCCTGGAAGCGAAGGAACGTCCCCTGGCCGAGGTCGAGGAAGAAATCGCCCAGACGCTCACCACGCTTCTGGGCAAGGAACCGCGCCTGCGAATCGTCACCGCCGCCAAGATCTCCGAGATCGGCGGTACGCCGGGCGCGATGACCCTCGCCTATGCGGACCGGGACGGAAAACCGGACAACTTCGCATGCGACTATGTACTCATGGCGACCGGCAAGCGTCCCGATACCGCGGGGCTCAACCTCGGCGTGCTCGGACTGGCCATGGACGGCGCCGCCATCAAGGTCGACGGCGGCTGTCGGACCAGCGTGTCGCATGTCTATGCAGTAGGCGACGTCATTGGCGGCTACATGCTGGCCCACACGGCCGGCGCGCAGGGGCGCGTAGCGGCCGAGAATCTCCTCGGCGAATCCGCCACCTACGACCAGGCAGTCGACTGCGGCGTCATCTTCAGCCGCCCACAGGCCGGGTTCGTCGGCTTGAGCCTTGCTCAGGCGAAGGCCATGGGGATCGACGCCGTCGAGGCCAAGATTCCCCTGAGCATCGACGCCAAGGCGATGATCACGCTCGAGACCGATGGGATGATCAAGATGGTGGCCGACAAGGCGACGCAACGCATCATCGGCATCCATTTGCTGGCTGACCACACCGATACCCTGATCGGCGAAGCGGTGATGATGGTCTCCGGCAAGATGACACTCTCCCAGGTCGCCAATGCCATTCACCCGCACCCCACCCAAACGGAACTTTTCGGTGAACTGGCGAGACGTCTGAGCGCCCGCCTGCGCCGCACCGCCGCCGCCAAGAAATAGCGCGGCGCGCCTCGACCTCGGTGCGCGCCCCGCATACCCTTCGGTGCACTCCAGGCGAGCGGAAGGCGGGTCTCGCCTTTCAAGCGCCGTCCACCTAGGCCATAATTCAGCAAGACGGCGCCGCACATCGGATGCGGGTTCGCGTTTCGCCCGGCGCGAGGGCATCGCGCCAGGATGGACTTGGCCGGGGCGCGGCACCCACGTTCTGCGCATCTGCCTGTTGCACCGGATACGAGGGTTGAAGCCTTGCCGCGCTTGAATGATCGGATCCGCCTGGACGATGGGCGTTGGCTAGGTTTCTCGGAGTCGGGCCATCCGCAAGGCGCGCCGGTTTTCGTTTTCCATGGACTCCCGGGGTCCCGCCTGCAGCAGCACCCGAACGAGGACATCGCGACCTCGCTTGGCCTGCGCCTCATCGGGATCGACCGGCCCGGTTTTGGACAGTCGGATTTCAACCCGCGGCGCAGGCTCCTGGATTGGCCCGACACCGTCCTCACCCTGGCCGATCGATTGGGCGTCGGGCGCTTTCGCGTGGCGGGTGTCTCCGGCGGCGCCCCTTATGCGCTGGCATGCGCCTGCAAGTTCCCCAGCCGGCTGGACGGTACGCTCATCGTCAGCGGAGCCGGCCCCTACGAAGCATTCCGCAACGCGGCCATGGGCCGGACCCCACGGCTCGCGTTGACCCTGGCACGCCACACGCCCGGTCTGCTGCGCCCATTGGCGAGATGGATGGCGCAAACGGGACGCCAATCCCCTGACCGATACCTCGATCGGCTCAGCCACACCCTGGCGCCGATCGACAGCGCCATTCTGGCACGCCCCGACGTGCGAGGCATGTTCCGGTCCGACTTGCCCGAAGCCTTTCGCGGCGGCCCGCAGGGCATGATTCATGACCTCTCGCTCCTCGCTCGGCCTTGGGGATTCGGCCTCGAAGAAGTTCGCGCCGACGTGCAGTTGTGGCACGGCGAGGCTGACACCTCGGTCCCTGTGACGGTAGGACGCTACCTGGCCGCTGAACTGCCGCGCTGCCGTGCCCGTATTCTCCCGACGGACGGTCATTTCATGGTGCTCGAACGGTGGGCAGAGATTCTCGAGCACTGGCTTGCGGCATGAAGAATCGTCCCCCGAAAGCCCCGCTCATGGCGTGCCAAAGGGCTCACGGACACCGTTCCTGAACGCATAGACTAAGGACAAGCCGGCCAGTCGCGCTGGAGCGTCGTCCAAGATGCTCTCGGAACCGGGGTGACAGCGCTTTGCGTACCGGGATTGCGCTGGTAACGAACGGTTTTCAGGCGGCTTCGCTCTCGGCATAATAGAGCCGCGGCAACGAGACCGACCACGCCACAGCACGCGGGCGTCGGCGTAAGGTGCCGAGCCCCCCGACAGAACAGCGGGTATTGGAAAAAAGATTCGGCGAGCGCCTCGCGGCGCCCGGCCCTAGGATGAGACCATGCGCTCTGAGCACCTGCGACCGAATGCCACCGGCGTGCTGTTCCTTTTGCTTTTGCTGCTTCCTGTCGCCGGACGCGCCGACGCACCCTCCGGAACGCACGTCAGCCTGAGCGCCCGCGCCGAGGCGGCGATACCCAACGACGAGGCGGTCGTAGAATACCGTATCGAGGCCAAGGGTGCCGATCCCGGGGCCTTGCGCAGTCAAATCAACGGCATCAGCGAGAAGATCAAGCATCGATTGGATCTGGAACCCGGCGTGACGCAACGCACCACCGACCGGGTGCTGCGTCCGATTTCCCATTACGATAACACCCTTCACCGGCAAGTCGATGATGGGTGGCAACTGGCGCAGTCCGGCGAGGTCACCAGTCGCAACCTCGGCCGGGTGGCGGCGTGGGTCGAGGTGATCGAGCAAGATGGCGCGCAGGTGCGTTCCTTACGCTATCAGGCGTCGGAGAGCGAGAAGGTCGCCGCCCGGGCACGCCTGCGCATGCGCGCCATCGGCGACTTTCTTTCCCAGGCTGCCGCGACGGCGCGGGCATTGGGTGCCCATTCCTACCGGATCCTGAATCTCAGTACAGGCGCCCTCATGCATCCCCCGTATTCCATTCGCGGGGAGGCGGCGTTTGACGCGGTGCCCGCCCCTGCGCTGAGCGCCGGAACCAGCACGATCCAGGTCACCGTCACGGGCGAGATCCTGTTGCCCGGACGCCGCTATCCGGTCCCTTGAAGCGCCATGGCGCCCAGGCTTGCCACCCGCCCCGGATCACCGATGCGCACGTCCTTCCGCCCGCAAAGCGTCGATCATCGACGCCCGACCCCTTCGGCCCCGCCCCATGCATGGGGCGTTGGCGGCAATATAGTCAGTTTTTCTTATTGTTATCATAATTAATATTGACTGTTGTTTATGCAGCCCATTCCGTACACTATTCCCCCATTTCCGACATGGTTTAATGGCTTTTCTCAGAAAGATCCGGTAGCCTGTCGCAGGAATGGCATTGATAAAATTAGGAGCAAAGATGGATCAGTCTGGGCGTTACGCGAACTTAAACCTGAAGGAAGCCGATCTCATCCGCGACGGCCGGCACGTGCTGTGCGCATACATCATGAAGCCCAAGGCGGGGTATGAATATCTCGCCACCGCCGCCCACTTCGCGGCGGAGTCCTCGACGGGGACCAACGTTGAAGTCTGCACCACGGACGCCTTCACCAAAGGCGTTGATGCACTCGTGTATGCGATTGAGCCCGAAAAGGAGGTCATGAAGATCGCCTACCCGATCGAGCTGTTCGATCGCAACATCATCGACGGGCGCGCAATGCTGGCTTCATTCCTCACCCTCACGATCGGCAACAACCAGGGAATGGGGGACGTGGAATACGCCAAGATGTACGATTTCTACGTGCCGCCCAAGTACCTCCAGCTCTTCGACGGCCCGGCGATGAACATCGCCGACATGTGGCGCGTGCTCGGGCGCCCGATGGTCAACGGCGGAATGGTCGTCGGCACCATCATCAAACCCAAGCTGGGTCTGCGCGCGCAGCCCTTTGCCGATGCCTGCTATCAGTTCTGGCTCGGCGGCGATTTCATCAAGAACGACGAGCCGCAAGGCAATCAGGTCTTCGCACCGCTCAAGGAAACGATCACCGCCGTCGCCGACGCCATGAAACGCGCGCAGGACGAAACCGGCGAAGCCAAGCTGTTTTCGGCCAACATCACGGCGGATGATCCGTTCGAAATGATCGCCCGCGGCGAATATATCCTGTCGGCGTTCGGCGAAAACGCGAACCATGTGGCCTTCCTCGTCGACGGCTATGTCGCCGGCCCGACGGCCGTGACCACCTGCCGCCGCCACTTCCCGAATCAATTCCTGCACTACCACCGCGCAGGACACGGCGCCGTGACCTCGCCGCAGGCCAAGCGCGGCTATACCGCCTTCGTCCACTGCAAGATGTCCCGCCTGCAAGGCGCGTCCGGCATCCATACCGGCACCATGGGCTACGGCAAGATGGAAGGCGATGCCAAGGATAAAAACATCGCCTTCATGCTGGAACGCGACAGCGCGGACGGCCCCTTCTACCATCAGGAATGGTATGGGATGAAGGCCACCACCCCGATCATCTCGGGCGGCATGAACGCCCTGCGCCTGCCCGGCTTCTTCGACAACCTGGGCCACTCCAACGTGATCCAGACCTCCGGTGGCGGCGCATTCGGCCATAAGGATGGCGGCACGGCGGGCGCGAAGTCCCTGCGGCAGGCCCATGACGCCTGGCAGAAGGGCATCAACCTCGTCGACTACGCCAAGGAGCATCCCGAACTGAAGGGCGCCTTCGAGTCCTTCTCCTGGGATGCGGATACGCTCTACCCCGGCTGGCGCGACGCCCTGAAGATCCACAAATAAGCCGCACGACGGCGACCCACGGCCACGGAAGTTCTCCGTGGCCGTTTTTTTTGGTGCGCCGGCCTGGCGCCCCAAAAAAAAATGCCACCCTTAAGGTGGCATTTTAATCTGATCCGCTTTTCGACTACGCGTTTTGGATGTTCGAGGCCTGCTTGCCCTTCGGACCCTGCGTCACGTCGAACGACACTCGCTGCCCTTCCTTGAGCGTCTTGAATCCGTTCATCTGAATCGCCGAGAAGTGCGCGAACAGATCTTCGCTCCCATCGTCAGGCGTGATAAACCCAAATCCCTTGGCGTCATTGAACCACTTTACGATACCAGTTGCCATTCTACCTACCTCAAAGACTAAAAAAATCGGGGGTTCCCAGGAAATGTTTAAATCTCAAGGCTGAGAAAGGCGTTAAACCAATTTCCAAACAGGACTTGAAACCAAACACGCATCCGGTTTATACCCCTTTTGGCGGCAGACGTCAATAGCCTTCTCGAATTCGTCTCGCGGGCCCGTTGCGCATGGCGCGACCCTTCGCATAGAATCGGCGGATGTATCGTCTACTGCGCCCCTTACTCTTTCGCCTCCCGCCCGAGACGGCGCACCACCTCACGCTCGCCTTGCTCGATGCCCGCCATGCCGGAGGCGCCGGTTCGCTGCTGACGCCCGCAATCCCATGCCGTCCGCGCACCGTGATGGGACTTTCCTTCCCCAATCCGGTCGGCCTTGCCGCTGGTCTGGACAAGAATGGCGAGCATATTGCGGCGCTTGCCGACCTGGGGTTTGGCTTCATCGAAGTCGGCACCGTCACACCACGCCCGCAACCGGGAAATCCGGCGCCACGCCTTTTCCGGGTGCCGCAGGCCGAGGGGCTCATCAACCGCATGGGCTTCAACAACGCCGGTGTCGAACGTCTGGTGGAGAACGTGCAAAGGGCCCGCTACCCAGGGATCCTCGGCATCAACATCGGCAAGAATTTCGACACCCCTTTGGAG
>JAKAFK010000139.1 GCA_021817985.1 Pseudomonadota bacterium
CACTTCCTGAATCTTGTACGAGCGCAGGGCGCGCAGCCGGCGGCGCTCCTGCGCCTCCTCCGCGCCGTCGACGCCGTCATCCCCGCCGACCTGCTCGGGCGGGGTCGCCGTCGCCTCTGCGCCCTCACCCGCCCGGTCCTCGCCCGCGCCGGCGCCACTGGCTTCCGGTCCGGAGTCCGCCTCGGCCTCACCGGCCTCAGCCGGCGCGGCGGCGGCCTCGGCGTCAACCTGGCCCTCGGCATCCGGCGGCGCGTCGCCGATCGCGATTTCCGTCACCCGCGGCGGCCGCGGCGCCGCGAGCGCCGCCTCCTGCTCGTCCTCGGCATCCTCGGCCTCGACGCGGCGCCTCGCCTCCTCCGCCTCGAGTTCCAGCAGCTTCTGCCGGTCGGCGACAGGGATCTGATAATAGTCGGGATGAATCTCGGCGAAGGCGAGAAACCCGTGCCGGTTGCCGCCGTATTCGACGAAGGCGGCCTGTAGGCTGGGCTCTACCCGGATAACTTTCGCGAGGTAGATGTTGCCCTTGATCTGCTTCCTGTCGGCAGCCTCGATATCGAAATCATCGAGGCGGTTGTTGTCCAACACCACAACGCGGGTTTCTTCCGCGTGGCTGGCGTCGATGAGCATGGTCTTGGTCATGGGGGGAATAACTCCTGCGCGCCAGCGGCGGGACCATCGGGTCCCCTGCCTGCGGGCGCGGATGTTGGCGTGTGGTCGTTCTGATCATCGTCAAAGGCCGGTGCGCTGGTCGCGGGACACGCCGGATGGAAAGGCGCTGCTGTGAAGATATGCGACGGAAAGCGCGGTCATCGGTCCTTGTCTCGTAGGCCGGCTGCGGCATCTCCGCACCCCGGCCGAGGCGTTTCGGCACCTCGCGGCCCGTCAAACCAGACCCTTCGGCGCCCATCTATCAGTGGATAGGGGCCACACGGATTTTCGCTCCGCGGATCAACCCATTGATTCTTTCTCCATGACGCAAACCCGCCCCGATGGCAAGTGTCGCCTCACGAGGCGGCGGGAACGGTCGCCACCGCCCCGCATTGGTCGCTGCCATTGATGATCAAGCCTTGGGCCGCCATCGCCTGCGATGGCGGCCACCGCATCGTTCGATCTTCCGGCAGACGCGGAACTGGGATAAGATTACCTGATAGACGGTTAACAATCTGCCACGAATGCATTTCAGACGAGATTATTAAAATGAAAAATTTGATTTTCGTTACCGGCCTCGCCGCCGATTTCGGAGGAAAGCCATTCAATTTCGCGCATTACATGGCAATTCACTCCGCCATGGCGGTCAATCCCGGTTTCAATACATTGGTATATTACCAATACGAGCCGACGGGACCTTATTGGGATCTGATCAAACCCTTCGTGACAACCGTGGAGACGACCGCTCCCAGCGAGATATTCGGCAATCCCGTGACCCACTTCGCCCACAAGGCGGACGTCATCAGGTTGCAGGCGCTGATCGAGCATGGCGGCGTCTATCTCGATATGGACACGATCTGCCAACGCTCGTTCGAACCCATTCTCTGCGGCAAGACGGTCCTCGGCATTGAATCGGCTCAGCCTGGTATCGCCCAGTGGGACAGTAACGCGGCAATCGGTCTCTGCAATGCGACAATGATCGCGCCGCCCGGCGCAGAATTCCTGAAAATCTGGCTCGATCAATACCGGAGTTTCGACGGTACTAAATGGAATGAACATTCCGTCATCCTGCCCGTGCGTCTGGCACGGCAATACCCGGATCTTGTGCGGGTCGAGCCACCGGAGTCCTTTTTCTGGCCCACATGCAACGAAGACGGGCTTAAATCCCTTTTCGTGGATGACGGTGCCTTTCCGCACGCCTACTCGATCCATTTGTGGGAGTCCTTGTCGTGGCGATATCTGTCGCAACTTGATTATGATCAGGTCACGAGGATCGATACCGCCTATAACCGTATCGCCCGCCGCTTCATTCACGACGACGCCGAACACCTCCAGGCCATCGCGGCCGCCGAACGGACGGCCCGCCTGCGGCAGTCTCGGGCGACATTCGAGTCCATCTACGCCAACAACGTCTGGGGCGGCGGAAGCGGCAGCGGTTCGAAGCCGGAAACGACGGAGGACTATAGACGCTTCCTGCAGTCATTCCTCCGCGACAACGCCATCCGCTCCGTCATTGATTTCGGCTGCGGCGACTGGGGTTTTACCCATCTGATCGACTGGTCAGGAATTGAATATCATGGCTATGATCTGGTCACTTCGGTAATCGATGCCAATAACCAGCGCTACAGCACACCCGATATTCATTTCAGTTTATTCGAGGACGTCTCGAAACTGCCGCAAGTCGATCTGGTGATCTGCAAGGATGTGTTCCAGCATCTGTCGAATGACAAGGTCGCCTACTTCCTTGATCATCTCCGCAGCAAGGCAAGACTGCTGCTGGTGACCAATGACCTTGAGCCGGCGCGGGACCTCAATCAGGACATTGACGATGGCGGATGGCGCGCCCTGCGGCCCGATCAGGCGCCGTTCAACGTGCCATCCGTCATCGTCCTCTCCTGGGAGATTGGCGCGGGACAAGGGGCGCATCGCAAAGCCACATTCCTGATTTCGGGCAGCACGACCTGACGTACGCGGGACCGGGCCATCCCCCGGTTTCCCGGCCTGCCCAGGGAAATGTCCGCCTTCCGCGCGGCAGCGCTCGCCATCCAAACGCGGAAGACGGGTCGATGATCAGGCTGTCGCGCTGGGCTTAACCGAACTGGGCGAGCACCTCGCCATAAACCTCCACCTGATCGAGGTGCAGGTAATTTCGCTCCATCAGGCGCACCCGCACGAAGCGGCCGGGGATGGGAATGGAGGGCGCGAAGACCAGCGGGTGGCCATCGACGCCGCCGAAGGGTTCGCCGCTCTCGCGGCGGAATACCTCGATGAGGTGCTCCGGATCGAAACCGATATCGATGGCGAGCCGGTTCGCCCGCGCGGCGATGCCGGGCAGCTCCATCCGATTGAACAGCCTGACCTCGCGGATGCCGTGAACCGCGCCGAGATCGACCCGCCACCAGGGTGTATCTTCGAGATCGGTGTGAAATTTGCCCCGGCCGTCGATCACGCCATTCAGCGCCCGGATCGCATCGGCTTCGGGCGAGCCCCCCTCCGACCATGTTGATATCGAACTCTGCGTTGCCACCCTGCCCCGACTGACCGGGAGATCGGAATGATGGGTCACGGCGATCGTCGTGGCCTTGGCGCTTTCGAATTGATTCGGCCAGAATTCGGCGAGCGAGCGGTCCTCGACCTCATGAAGACCGGCGAGGAACGACGCGAACCCGTCACTGGTCGCAAGATCGCTCCAGATCGTTTGATCACCGAACGCACCACCAAGCCCTCGCCGCGCCCTCTCAAGGAATGCCGCCTCGGACCGGAACGCATAGTGATGTATGATCGCCGTTTCGAGCAGCGCGGCGCTCCGGCGCTGATCATTGGCGAAAGCGGCGGACGCCTGCGGAAAACCGTCATAATAGGTCGACATGTCCTCGCCGATCACATTCACGGCACGTACGCGACCATCGACATGGCCAATCGGGCAGTGCCAGAACGCAATTCCTTGCGATAGAGAATCCGCTTTTAAGCCAGCCAGAATTTCCGATCGGGCGACATATTTGGTCAGCGGATGAATCGCCTTTTGCCGGAATGTATAATCGCCGAGAATGCGTGCGCCTGGCTCATTCTTGTGGCCGTTCGGCCCGAAAAAGACCCAGTTGAATAGAACGCAGTCCACCTGCTCGCCCATGCCATCGACAAACTCGGCAATCGTCCTGCCCGGAGGCAGGCGGAGAAATTCATCGATATCGAAAAAACCAGCCCATTCCGTCAGTTCCAGGTCGTTCTGCAGAAAATGTCTGTACATCCGCAATTGTTCGCCCTGCAAAGGATAATGCCGAAAGGTGACGAACGGTTCCGGGCCGAGCACATATGGCAAAACCTTGCTATACAACTCACGAGGATCATCATCATTACAATACAAAAAAACATGATCAAACCCAATTATTCTATAATAATTTAGCCACTCAACTATGAACCGCGACTCCCAACGGGCACAGGCGGCAATTGAAAATCGGTATTTTGACATGATCGATCGATATTTTATGAAAATGAAAATTGGCAGGAAGTCGCAAAATACGCCGGATCAGCCCCTCATGCCTCATTGCCCCAGCAGGCTCGCCAACATCTGCGGCGGGAGGGTAACCTCCGAATAACCCATCGGCGGCTCGAAATCGCCCGCGGGCTGCGGGCCGATATGGAGCGAAAGCGCCTGCAC
>JAKAFK010000140.1 GCA_021817985.1 Pseudomonadota bacterium
GGTGGCCATCGGGGGCGAAACTCGAGCGCAAAGTGCACAATCTCGTAGCTGTCGTCACCCAGCACCGAATGACCGAACTCGAAACCGTGTACTGTGGCTCCGGATGGAACTGGCCAGCCAGGGCGCACTGCCACCAGCGGCAAAATCTGCTTGCGCTCCTCGATGACGCCGAGCGCACAGCACGGTGCCGGCGAGTCCAGGAAATCCGTCACGAACCGGCGGTTCAGCGTCAACTTGGGTAGCAATCGATAAACATTGCTCATGCGTGGCTTTCGATCCGGATCGTCGGCGATGTTACCGCTCAGAAATCCAAGTCATCAATGTCGTCCAGGTCGAGGTCGGCAAATGCATGTCGCTCCTGCCTTGATTTCAACGCTTTCAGCGCAGCACTCCGCCTCTTTGGATCCTTGTAATTCACAAGATCGCCCTTGACCTGTTCGATCAGCGCGCCCATATGGGCGACCGCCTCGGTCAGCGCCCGATCGACTTTATCCGGCGTCAGGTTTTGCGTGTAAGGCACCATCTGCAGGAACGGTGCAGCCACCGAATCGTTCTCCGCTCTCAGTTCGGCCAGTTGTTCCCGCAACACCTGGTTGTAATGCGCGAGCCGCTCGGCAGGCAGTGAGGCCAGATGGCTCGCGTCGATCTGCTCGATCTCCAACTGGATGTTGAGGAGGCTCAGCAAGTCGCCGGCTTCGTATGCCCGATTGACACGCTGCATCTGCTCGGTTCGGTATTGCCGGACCGCAGGGTCGGTTTCACGGTCGGGATGCAGCGCACTGGCCAATTTGCGATACACGTCACGTACCGACTGACTGAGTTCCTTCGCCGCCTGAGCGCGTTTGGCCTCGGCCTCCTCAGCCTTGCGCGTCTTGCGCTTCCTTGCCTTCCGCGGCTCACGTTCCTGCTGTTCCCGTGCCTGGTGGGCATGCCATTCGCCCCCTGCCCTGGCAAACAGTTCGTCAAGATTCTCGGCATGGTGCTGATCGCCAAGGTCTATGCCCAGGATGCTTTCGAGCATGTCCTGCGACAGGGCCTTCTCCAGCTCCTGGTCTTCCGCATAGGTCATAGCGCTGTGCCTGTCGTGAATGGCCTCCAATTCGCTGTCGGATCTCTCCGACAGCAGGTCCTGGATCAAGCCGATGAGTTCGCGCTGCAGTTGCGCGCGTTGGCGTTTTCCGCGCAAGCCGTCAGGCCGGCCCAGGATATCGTCGAATAACAGAGCCAAGTCGCGCCGACATTGCCGATACCGGCTTTGCAGCGGCATCATTTCTTTGCTTATCCGCTGGTTGTAGCGGACAAGATAGTCGTGCCAGAGCTGGAGCAAGGCACGTTGCTGTTCGAGCTGAGTGACCAGGCGCTGAAAAGTCGCTTGCGCCTTGTCGGCAGGTTTTGCACGATTCAGGACTTCGACAATGCGAACGCCTTTATCCGTTCCGTCGTCAAACAAGGAGGCTTGCCCGGGTGTCGCCATATTAAAATCCGATTTTCATCATCGCGCCATTATATGCCATCAAGGGCGCGGAACGACGCGCGCGCGAAGGCACATGATCGACGAATTGCTGGAGCACCTCTCGCCGTTAATATGGGTGCACATCAAGCTGTCCAGCGCCTACATCTGCCGACAGCAACAAAAAGAGCACCTCATCCCGCCTGTATATCCAGGTCATACGCTTGGGCGATGCGCGCGATAAGTTCGGCAATGGTTATATTGCCAAGACCCAGTGCCTTTGGATTGATCGTGGCCAAGGGCGAATTGCGGCCGTTTTGCACAAAGGATACCGACTCACGGGCTTAAGCCGGTTTTCCGTTCCTTACTCCCCAAACCTCGCTTTGGGCTTACAAGCCCAAATGGCAGCGTCCGCCGGCCATGGCACCCCGCCGCCCGTTATGGCGGTGACGATCAGGCTTTCAAGCCCTTTTTCGTCGGTGTTCGTGCTCACTTGGCCCCGCCCCGTCAATTTCCTACCAACCAAAACGCGGCTGGGCTCGCCAACTCGGCATGAGGCCGGTGCGGCCGACACGCTTCAGTAACGCGACCGTCTACTGCCGACCTTTTGAGCATCGCATTTGCGTGTCGCGTGTGCCGTGCGCGTGGCTGTCTGAGACGGACCTGGCGATCATCACTGTCGCAAATCGCAGCTTCGCTCCCACTGAGCCTTGTCCGCGATCACGGTGTCCGCCTTCACGTCGGGGAGCAGGACATCCGCCCCTTCCAGGTCGTGGGCTTGCCCCGGGGTCAAGTAAACGCCGGTCGGGTTGCCCTGGGCATCGACCGTCGCATGAATCTTGGTGCTCAATCCGCCACGGAAGCGCCCGATGGCGTGTTCTGCAGGCCCCCCTTTTTTGCGCCGCTGCTATGCTGGTGCGCGCGCACAATGGTGGAATCAATCATCGCATACTCGTTGTCCGGGTCGGCGGCCAACGCCTTGAACACGCGCCCCCACACGCCGGTCCTGCTCCAGCGCGAGTGCCGGGTATGAATGACGCGATAATCTCCAAAGCGCGCCGGCAAATCCCGCCAAGGGATCCCTGCGCGGTAGCGGTACAGTACCGCTTCGACGAACAGCCGGTTGTCCCGGGCTGTTCTACCCACATAGCCTTCTCGACCAGGCAGCAGATCCTTGATCCGCTCCCATTGGTCGTCCCTCAATCCGTATCGTCTCATGGCATCAGCGTGCTGCGCACGCAACTTCGTCTACTGCATATGAGACCGGATTCCAGGGCCGAGGGTTCAAATGGTGACAGGCCCTAGGCCAAGATGTGCTTCCGGCCTGAACGTCCCATTTGCTTATCGCAGCGACGACGTGTTCAAACCGGGGCGACACCAAGGCCGTGGGTGAGCTAGCGAACCGTTCGCGGCCATAAGTCGTGAAGTCGACAGCAGTCTTTTCACGCCCAAGCGATCGACGTAGTGGAGATTCAACTCGGCCAGTATCCCGATTTCCCACCCCGCTTCTCGATCACGCCGATACGCCGGTCAGGGCCTCCATCTCGACGCCGGTTCGGCCGACGGTCTCGACCGTGACCTCGCACTGGACGCCTGGCAAGTCCGGGTCCAGCGTAAACTCGGCGGCCACGTGCGTAAGGGTCATCGGGTGACACAGCGGGATCAATTCACCGGTGCGCTTCGTCGCCTGTATCGCGGCAATCCGTGCAATGCCAATGACATCGCCTTTCTGAGCGCGGCCGTCGGCAATCAGTGCGAGGGTCTCAGACTTCATGCGGATGCGGCCCGCGTCCCGCGCGAGACGGTGGGTCTCGGCCTTCTCATGGACGTCGACCATGACCGCCTGGCCGGCATCGTCGAAATAGGTCAGTTTTCCGGTCAAGTCGTCCCCTTCCGCCAGCGTTGGGCGGCACGCTCATCGGTCTCGCGCGCATCCAGCCAGCGCGCGCCATCCGGAGTGGCTTCCTGCTTCCAGAACGGGGCTTCAGTCTTGAGTAAGTCCATTAGCGCTTCGGCGGCTTCGAAGGCGGCCGCACGATGGGTGGCAGCGACCTGGACCAGAACGATCTGGTCCGCCGGTTCGAGCCGGCCGACGCGATGCACGATGCGGATGCCAAGCAAGTCCCAGCGCGCCATAGCGCGCCCGGCGATCTCATGCAGCACCTTCTCGCTCATGCCCGGATAGTGTTCCAGGTGCAGGCTACGGACCATATGGCCGTCGCAGCGCTCGCGCACCCGGCCGACGAATTGGACGATCGCGCCGATGCTGGCGTCTGCCGCGAGTCGGGCATACTCCGCCGCCAGGTCGAAATCAGCCGTCTGCACCGAGATGCTGATGCGTTCAAGCATGATCAGCCTCCGGTCACCGGCGGGAAGATCGCGACTTCAGAAGCATCCGCCAGCGGCGCATCCACTGCGGCCACCGTCTGGTCGACCGCCACCCGGAAGGTGCCATCCCGCGCCAATTCCTTCTCCCAGACGCCGCCGCGCAGCCGCAGTTCCCGAAGTAGGCCGGCCACCGTGGCCTCCTGCGGTACCGCCCGTGCTTCGCTGCCGCACCCAAAGGCTTCGCGCAGGCGTCCGAAATAGAGTATCAGCATCGTCTGTTCCTTCACCGCGGCGCCGGCTGGAGCGCCGATTTGGGCCGGAAGGCCTGGATGATTTCGGGCCGGGTTTCGATATAGGGTGCGCCGATCAGGTCCAGGCAATAGGGCGCGGCGGCGAAGACGCCATCAAGGGTCTCCTTGATCGCCTTGGGCTGCCCCGG
>JAKAFK010000141.1 GCA_021817985.1 Pseudomonadota bacterium
CTCTAGCTGCCGGATCGGGTCCTTGATGCAGTTGATCGCGCGCCGGCAGTAGGTCGTGCGCGTAAACGCCCGCAGGTTGATCGGTACAGGCTTGTAGACCGCCTGGTGATCGACCAGCGGCGCACCCAGCGGCGTGAAGCGCGGGTAGACGTAGCTGTCGCGCTCTGGGCGGTTTGGCCGAGCTTTGGCGAACAGGTTGCCGATGGCGGCGCGGACGGGATCGGGGCGCGGCTGTGCGGCACGGTTGCCGAATAGCCCGCGCACGGTGTCCATCAATCCCATTCCGTCTCCTAAATCGGTAGGCCGCCGAATACGAGCTTCGGAGGCGCCTTGTGGCTCAAGTAGTCCAGCGCCTGGGTCATACTGTCCACGCGGTCGTCGTGCGCCCCGACGGGGAAGCTGGATGCTTCCTCGACGAAGTCCGCGACCCACGGCGCGGAATCCGGCAACAGCACGCGGCCCGACTCAATCAGCGGCGTGATGGCTGAGGCGCGGGCGATCTTGTCGCGGTCCACCTTGACGGGCAGCACCGGCAGGCGCGTGTTGCGCTGTAGCTCTTGGATCAGCGACTGGCCCGATGCCTTGTCCTCGATCAGGATGGCCGATGGCGTCCACTTCGCAGCCAACTGCAAGGCCGTTGCCTTGAGCTCCGGGAACGGCACGCGGGCCGTCCAGCAGTCCAGCAGGTAGTATCCGGCCTGCGCCACGCCCCAGGTGGTGCAGACGCTCGGGTCGTTTTCCGAGCCCGTCTTAAATCCGGTATCCCACGACTGGACGATGTCCTCGAGGACGGGCGGCAGCGTGTAGTAGCACCACCAGTCGCGGGAGAAGATGTTGCCGCTCGCCGATGCCGACCAGTCGCCGTCTAGCCACGCGCGCACGAGCCACGCGGGTCCGGACGCCTTGATCCGGTCGATGTAGCCAGGGTCGTTGTCCAGCAGCGCCTTGTTGTCCTGCAGCCGCGACGGGATGAAGACGCGCCATGCCCGCCGCTCGGCATCGAAGAACGGCGTCATGGGCGGCGCCGGGTCCACGTAGCGCGCCTTCAGCCACTCGTGCCCGGGCCCCCCGGGGTTGGCCGTCAGGCGCATCACACAGGGATAACCCTCGGCGCTGCGCATGGTCGAGCGTAGCTTGTCGATTCCTTCGGGCGTGGGCCAGGTGCCCACCTCGTCCAGACCGATCCAGTGGTAGCTGTGACCCTGATAGCGGTCGGCGTCCTGCTCCCGCTCGAGCCAGCGCATCTTGAGCGTCGAGCCGTTGGGCAGTTCCCAGGTGCGGGCACCAGCGATCCAGCGTGCGCCGATCAGCGGGAACAGTTCGCGGGCGCGGCGGTGGACTTCCTCAAGCTCCGGCATGGAGCGCCGGAAAATGATCCCGCGCGACTTGGGGTAGGTGCCCCCATGCCGCACGAAATCGCCCAGAAGGGCGTCCGTTTTACCGCCGCCGCGCGCACCGCCGAACAGGACGTCCGGCACCGGGCACTGCAAGAGCGCCGTCTGTGGGCCTGGCTGCGGGCTCCACGCTACTCGGGCTTTTTGCTGTGCGCCTTTGCCCATTCGTCGATGTCCTCGATTGGCATGGGCGTCAGAAAGGTGTGGGAGACTTCGACGGGGGAGCCTCCGGGGCCGGAAACTTCCTGCACATGGCGCTCAGAATACCGGCGCGGCTTGAGCTTGGCGGCGACCCACTTGCGAGCGTCTACGCGCAGAGCGGCGGCTTGGACACCGGGCATGTTCTCGCCTTGGGACTGATCCGCGATCTCGATGATCTCGTCGGCCAGGGTGTCTGCCTGATCTTCTCGGGCTCGCGTGTATATCTCGCAAAATTCCGGGTGCACTAAAAGCCAGCGATAGACGGTAGCCACGTCTGGGTAATCTGGTTGCCTGCATATTTTTGTCAGCGGCAGCCCTTGGGCAATTTGGGTGCAAATCTCCAGACCGATTTCCGGTGTATAGGTCGTCGGTCTACCGGCTCCCATATCGCCCTCCAGAAACGCAAAAGCCCCGGCTCGTTGGAGTCAGGGCGTAGTATTCAAGCCTGATGCCCAAAGCATAGCCAACCGACGAATCCTGTAAACTGCCCGTAGGTGCCATTAGCTGCCCGTAGGTGCCCGTAACTGCCCGTAGGTGACAATCTGGTCCCGTTCGATGATCTCCTGCGCGTACTTGCGCCAGAGTTTTTGCGCCCAGACGTGGGTGATGCCCACCTGCCGCCCGATGTAGCGCCAATGGTTTCCTTCGGCGCGGAGCCACAGGATACGGCGGCCACGAACCGGAAGGGGGATCATCCACTCCGTGGCGCGCTCCAGGTCGGCGATCAATTCCGGCGACGGATGGACGAATATGCGCTTGTCCTCGGGGTAGCTGTCGTCCACCGGGGCCATATCCATGAGCACCAGCCAGACGTTGGCGTACCGTGGACCTGGACGCCCCGGTAGCCGATGCGCGCACCATGCCGCATTGCTCAGGATCCGCGCCACATCGGCCTCGGTTAGCACTGGTTCTGGCTCTCCCATTCCTCGACGGCCTTGCGGCAGTAGCGGATCTGGTTCTTGCCGACTCGCCACCACTTCGGAGCGCGCCCATTGCGACGCATCGTGCGCAGTGTTTTGGCTGAGCATTTCCACCGCTTGGCAAGATCCATTTCCGTCAGCGAATCTTCCATAGGCCCCTCATGACCAGAAACTCAACCTTCCCCTCGCCCTCAAGCGCGTGCAGCCATCTCAGGGCTTGCGAAGGACAGATTTTGGAGAATTCTGCCACCTCTCTGATCGTGTTCCCGTCACTTGCTCTCAGGTACTCAAGGATTCTTTCGCGCACATCGCTACGGCTTGATCCCACGCTGCCCTCCGGTCCTGGTAGACTTTCACCAATCCCAGTCGTCGCTTGCCTTTCCATGCCTCGAAGAACTCCTGTTGTCGTATGAAAATCCGGCAGATCGTGAACTGATGGTCCTCGGTGGATGAGTAATACTCATCTCGCTTGTGGAAGCGCATGGTATCTCCGGCATCGCCGTAGCTCGGTGCGCTCTGGGAGTGCCTGGCAGCGGTCGAATACTCGGCCGAAGCAATGCACCGTGGTCAGCCACACGCAGCCTTTGCACGATTGAGACTCCCGGCGCTCGGCGACTTCGAGTGGGTCTCTGTACTCCCAGGACTCAAGCGCCACCGGCTTGCTCCTGAAGCACACGGCCAGCGAACGCCCACCATCCCTCGGCAGGTTTCTCGCGCTCGTAGCGCAGCTGGATATACGCGATGGCCTGGTTCGCGTTCACAGGCGGCTTGTCGTCGCGCAGGGTAAGCGACAGGCGCATGTCCGGGTGACGCATCTGTAGCGCGAGGAAGGCGAGGGCGTAGGGGGTGGAGATCATCCCAACACCTCCCTCAACTTCCGCAGTTTCTCCCGATCCTCCAGCAGGGCGGGGAGTTCGGCCATGAGCAGGGAGAGGGCGTCCCTGAGCTTTTTTGCTTGGCGGTCCCGGGACATGTTGAGAATGGTAAAATCAGGATCTGGGAAGTCATCATGGGGTCGAGTTTCTGACCCTGAGCAGCCATGATGTTCATGTAACTGCGCCTGGGTCGGGCACGCATTGTCCAGATCGTTAAGAGACGCGAGACAACCGGCGCCAGACATGCCCATTCCCGCCTCGGAAACGGCCCTTGAATCGATTTGGTCGCCTTGGGTGGTACTAGGGTGGCTCTCTTGCGCTTCGGATGGCTTAGAGGGCAAATCTCGACGCAAGAGGGAAATGCGGCCCCCTTCCTCGATAGCCTCGCCAGATTGGATCAGGCTGTAAACGGGTTTTGCCACGACTGCGCGGCCAGTGCGGAAATGCGCGGCCAGTTCGTCGCGGGTCATGGAGCCGCTGCGTAGCGCTTCTCTGATTTCAGGTATCCCGACGTTCATGTTTTGGTCTCTCCGGTAAGGGGTGGTGGATGGTTGGTATTCCCCGCGCGGCCCAGCGGGCATCTTGGCGCGTGCGTAGACTTCGGGATCGATCACTGGAGCGTCTCCTTCTCGTCGGTCAAATCGTCTGCGTCCAAGTCCAGCGTGCCGACTAGGTGCGCACTCAGGATTGCATCGCCGTAGACGATGCTCGCGGCCCGGATAGCCGTTTCCCAGTCGGGCGCGGAGATAAGCCTGGCTTCGTTGCGAATGAGGAGGATGGAAAAGATTTTGTTCATAAGG
>JAKAFK010000142.1 GCA_021817985.1 Pseudomonadota bacterium
GTTCGAACGCGGCGAAGAACTTCGCGCGGAACGTGGCCGGCCAGTCGTTGTGCGGCACATGGCACTGCGGACAGGCCACGACGACACCGAACTCATTCTTGAAGTGCTTGCTGTGGGTGTACTCCTGGTACACCGTCGCTTCCATCTCGTGGCAGGTATGCGCGCAGAATTCGAGGTGGCTCGTATAATCGATCAGGCTGCCGTACGTGCCTGCGATACCGATACCGACCACGACCGATACCACGGCCACAATCAGAAGCCTGGAATTGTTCCGAACAAATCCCAGCAATCCCTGGATCCACCCATTCATCGTTTCTTTGAACTGCACCTTCGTCCCCTTCCAACTTCGCGAAGAGACTCGCTTCGCGGTTAACGCGCTATATCTGGCAGCGTGTGCAAGGAAGGCGTAGTGCCAAGACGGTGAAACTTGATGATACCAGCCCCTGTCGGGCGAAAATGCCGCAAGCTGGATTCGTTCCGGAACGTCTGGACTATTACCTTACCATTCAAACGCTTAGGGCATCGGCCAAACGGGCAACGCCCTGCTGAAGGTGTTCGGTTGTTAGCGCGGAGTAACCGAACACCAAGGCTCTGTCGTGAAAACGGCACAGCCTGGCGGTTTCCGGGCTGGTCGCGACAACTCTTTCGATATTCACGCCATGTACGCGCGCCGCATCGCAGACGGCGCGGGCTGACGGAAACTGGTCCGGCAAGACCCATGTGAGTTGGGTACCGACTTCAGTGCCGATAAGCCGGATATCGCCGAAATGCGCGCGCAAGGCCTCGATCAGGCAATCACGACGCTCAAGGTAGACTTTGCGAACTCGACGCAGATGATGTTCGTATTCGCCACTGATCAGAAGGTCGCGGATCACCATCTGCTCGAGCCACGGCCGCCCATCTTCCGCCATCGACTTGATCGCCAGGATGGCATCCACAAATTCGGCCGGCACGACTAGATAGCCGAGGCCGACACCGGCACCGAGCGTCTTGGCAAAGGAACCGGTATAGAAAACCAGTCCATAGGGATCGAGGGCGGCCAACGGCAGCGGCGTGGTGCCGTGGTAACGAAACTCGCTGTCGCTATCGTCCTCGAGCAAATAGGCGCCGGCCTCGCGGGCCCAGCCGATCATTGCCGCCCGCCGCGTCTGCGGCATCGTTCCGCCGATCGGATTGTGGCGGGCCGGCGTGACATAGGCCATAGAGACGGGGCCCTTGGGCAGTCGATCGGTCTGCAATCCGTGTTCATCAACCGGCACAGGTACGAGCTCGGCGCCGCGGGCCTTGAAGAAGCTGGCGATGCCCTCGTCGCCGGGCGATTCCAGAACCACCTGGTCCCCCCGGCGCTGAAACAGGTGGGCGATAAGACCGCAGGCCTGCCGCCGGCCAACGACGATGATCACCTGCTCCGGCGAAGCCATGATGCCGCGCGTCGCCGCAAGATAATCCACGATCACGCGCCGAAGCGACGCCACCCCGGCCGCCGGCAGCGGATCAGCCATTCCATTGGGCTCACGCGCCAGTACGCTGCGCACTCCTTGCAGCCAGATTTTGGGCGGCAACAGATGACTGGCGTCGTGCCGAGACAGGCTGAAATCAACCGTCTGATCCGGAACATAGGGTCTGGGAGTCAGCGAGCCGTGGAAAACGGCCGGGTACAGCGAGGCATGACGCGGAATGTCCTCGGACGAGTTGCGCACCGATTTTGGCTTGGGTTCATCAGGCAGTGCGGAACAGACAAAGGTGCCGATGGCCGGGCGCGTCTCAAGATAGCCCTCGCTGATGAGCCTCTCGTAGGCAAGGAGCACCGTGGTGCGAGAGACGCCGGCCTGCTCGGCCAGAAAACGCGTGGCAATAACCCGGGAATTAGGCTTGAGCCTTCCCGTCACAATCATCTGACGGAGTTGTTCGAACAACTGATCCTGCAGCGGAACAACGTCGCGTCGGTCGAGTTGAAGCGGAAGGTTCATCGCTCTTTCTGCGCCAAACGTCACTGCCCAAGCGGATGGCGGTCCATCCGGGTGGTCCCACACCGGTCCTGACCAGAGTCCCCACTCGAGCACCTCCCACTACGCCCCGGACGGCGGCGCCGAAATACGTAAGATTCCTACCGTTAAATGGCCGTTACATTGCAATTTATTCGCATAAAATCTATATTTCATGATAAGTACAATAGATGTACATGTTTGAAATTACGCTACATGAAAAGATACATAATAGAATTATTTCTATGTTTATAAACGTTTAAGCTATATATACTTGGTTAGTTACGCGTATTTCCGTTTCAAATACTTATATTTTTGCGATTGTACGAAAGACATAAGAAGAATTATTTGTTTATATGCGACATCATCCAAATATATTCATGAAACTATTTGCCGCACGGTGCGGCGGCTTGACCGGGGCAGAGCCGATCCAGACCCTCGACAGCACCTCCGGTAATGTTTCGATTCGTACTCTGCGGAGGTTCCAAGGCGGAAAAATGGGGCGCGGACCACCGCCCGCGCCCTGCAATTTGCATCACCTTTGACAGGCGTTAACGCGCTACGGATGTCCGCTGCCGCAACTTCTCGCCGAAGTTAAGCAGGAACAACAGCGACCGCTGGGTTTGCGGCTGCGAGAGCAGCGACAGGATCGCAAACAACCCGCCCTTCGGCGCCGTTTGCTCCGATTCCTCCGCTGCCTCGCACAGGGCATGGCAGGCATTCTCGGCCAGCAGCCCCAGGGCCTCGGTGCCCACCGTGTTCAGCATCTGCTCGAACGAGGCAAACACGCGCTCGATGATGCTGTCGGTCGTCGCGCTACGGGCCGCATGAAGCAGCATGACCGTGTCGAACAGGGTGTCGACCGCGCCAGCCTTGTGCAGTTCGGTAAAGCGATGAACCGTCTGCTCTATGGCCGAACTGGTGTCCTCGTTGTTTAGGTGGTCGAGAAGCTGCAGCGCGTTGCCGGCAGTTACGGTCAGTCGCTCGACCATCGAGTCGGTCGCCGCCTCACGCGCACCGTTAACGAGCCGCAGCAGATCGAACAGCGCATCCAATCCGCCGCCCTTGTGCAACTCGGTCACGCGGTCGATCAGCGCATGGATGGCCTCGCTCGTGCCCGGATCGTTGAGCCGGTCGACCACCTCCATCGCGTTGGCACTGGTAGTCGTGAGACGCTCGACCATCGAATCGGTCAAGGCCTCGCGTGCGGCTTCGGCCAGACGCACCACGTCCGCCGAACGCCGTTCGGAAAGCTCAGTGTCGCTCATGGCAACCTCCCGCTCGTCACAACAGGCCGCGGGCGGAAAGCCAGTACAGCCGGTTGTAGGCGAGCTTGAACCAGTGAATCATCTGCGACGGCGGGCCGGGATTGGGCGGCGTCGTGTAATTGAACCAGACATAGGTACCGCTGTTCAGGCCGGTTTCCACGAAGCAGAACACCTTGCCGTCATAATTGCGGGCCCAGCGCCCTTCCTTGATGAGCGACGACAGGTTGTCGATAATAGTATCAGCCTCGAAATGCGCGGTCGAACCGGCTTTCGAAATCGGGATATTGGTCGTGTCGCCCACCACGAAAACGTCACTGGAGCCTTCGCGCAGGAGCGTATTGCGCTCAGTCGGCACCCAGCCGCCCTTGCCGAGATCGGAGTCCGTGATGACCTGATGGCCGGTGTGCGGCGGAATGGTGACCAGCAGGTCGTATGGCAACGTCACGCCTTCTTCCGACGTGATCGTCTTGCTTCCGGCATCGACCGATTTCGTATTGAAGAATATCTCCGACTTGATGCCATGTTTCTCGAATTCCGGCACCGCCCAATGTGCCACGGGTTCCAGCGCGTGCAACCGCCCGATGGGATAGGTGTAGGTGATCTCTGTCTTGTCGAGGACGCCTTTGGCCGCGAAGAAATCCCGCAACATGAAGGTCACTTCGAGTGGCGCCACTGGGCATTTGTGAGGCGCATTGACGTTGACCACGACCTTGCCGCCCTGGAAACCCTGCAGCGTATCGCGCATCTTGCGTGCGCCATCGAGATCGTAGAACCAGTGCGCTCCCTCCTCCATGCCCGGAATGATGTCCGGACGGATGCGCGAACCGGTGGCGACCACCAGGAAATCATAGGCGTAGGTCTTGCCAGACTTGGTGGCGACCGTCTTCTTTTCGACGTCGATATGCGCCGCGGGGTCGATGAAATACGGAACGCGG
>JAKAFK010000143.1 GCA_021817985.1 Pseudomonadota bacterium
AAGTGCGGCTTGATCGCCTCCCACTGCCGATCGGTCAATCTCTGCCACGCCATGGTGCCCCCCTTTGGCTTGACCACTAACTTGTTACACGATGAACGACTTGAAAAGCATTTTTGGGATAGGTTCTATAATGATTTGATGGCGGGTGGCCCTGATGCGCTTTTTGTGTCAGGGCTCAACACTCCTCGCACCAATAACATCTCTCCTCAATCCGAAGTCGTCGAAATTGTTTCGCCGTGTATCGGGAGGCGCCTAAGTAAACCCTGACGAGATAGAGCCTCGTCAGGGCCACCCGTCTGGACGACTGACCCGGGCGACCCGGCCCGACGATATCAGCGTTTCTCGGCACGCAACCGGGCGGCTTCCTCTCGGATTTCGGTCAGGTCGCGGACCATCTCGCTCCACCCGTACCAAAGGGCATAGTCCGGATTTCCGTGAAACGCGCCCTGGAACGTTCGCATGCGGTGCTTCAGGTACATCTCGAAGAGCGTCTGCTCGATGACCGTCGGAGCATCATGGAACGTGAGCAGGTCGGGGAACGCACTGCCGTACGATGCGGGTTTGGCTAAAGATCCATCCTGATACAATTCGGCGACCACACGTATCGCTGCGGCCATCAGACTGTCGGCGGAACGGATGAGGTTGTCGCCCTTTTCCAATTCGGCTCGGGCGAAGTTGCCGGAATGACATTGGTTGCAGGTGCCCAGCATCTTGTCGCGTTCGCGTTGCCAATCCTCCTGAGTCAAACGCGCCAGGTCGGCGGCTTTGACAGCATCCAGACGTGCGGTCGGCTGCCCTTGCGGATCGAGAACGCCCAGCGCCTGCAAGATCGTCGCGCGATCGGCAGCCCACGATGCATCCTCCGGCATCGGCAGACGTGTCGCCAAAAACCCCCACGCGGTCCTGACCTCGTGATTGCCCTCCTGCATGTGGCAGGTCTGACACGTCGGCGCGGCCACACTGTCGGAGAGAACTCCGCTCTGCTTGAGCAGGTAGCGGACGCCGTGCTTCGACGATGAGTACATTTCCCACTGGGGGTGATCAAAACCCATGTGGCAGGTCTGGCAGGCCTGCGGCTGACGGGCCTCTTCGACAGAGAAAACGTGGCGAGTGTGGCATGCGTCGCAGGAAGCCATGCCGAACCCGCTGCCGTCCCCCCTGGCTACCTGGATCTCGGCTTCGCTTTTCAATCCGATCTTATGGCAGCCACCACAACCCTTCATCCCTTCCATGAGCGCCATTGGCTGCCAGTGCGCGGTCGGCATCGCCTTCATGGCGGTCCAAGCCAGCGCGTGTTTCCCTTTCGAGAATTTTTCGACCTGAGTTTCGTGACAGGGTGCGCACGTCTCGGGTGTCGGGATCTTGACCTTGGCGACATCGTCGGCCGACACATGCTCACCGCCGTGGCAGACGGAGCAATCGACACCGTTGTCGTCGTGCTTGCTGAGACGCCAATCGCTGACAACACTCGGCGTGACTTTCTGATGGCATTCGACACAATTCTGCGCGGCGGCTGTGCCGGCAAGCGCTGCAACCACCATGACCGAGACAAACAATTTTCTCACAACCCCTCCTCGGTTGAAACCCCCTCCTTCGGTTGAGAAGCTCATTGTATATTCATTCTAAAATGAGGCTCGCGCCACGGTCAACGAGAAACAATAAGATCGCGAATGTCTTGCCGGCGCGCTGAGCGAATATTGTCAAGGTGCGGTCGTTCCCGGCCAGCGGAGTGCCGGCATCTCACGTTGGAATCCGCTGCGCGATTCCTATCCGGGATCTGTCGCCACTTCGGGGCTTGGTCGGCGCTTCATGAGCGCCGGTCACAGACTGAAAGTCTGTGCTACCGTTTCCCGATGCTTGGGATAGCTCGGCAGCACGGGCTTTCGGCCTGTGCAATTCTTGTCAAAATCTCAACGATGAGCTTGACCGGGGCTCAAGGGGGGCGTAGCCATCGCCGTAGTAGTTAGTGAGGATTCACTAATATGCCTCGGATGACGCCCAAACCCCTACGCCGGATCGATGGCGCCTCGCGGCGCGTCCGCATCCTTGAGACCGCCACCGAACTGTTCAGCCGCGCGGGCTACGCCGGCGCAACGATGAAGGAGCTGGCGCGGGCCTGCGCGATCACCGAACCGGCCCTGTACCGCTATTTCCCCTCGAAGGAGAGTCTCTACGGCGCGGTGCTCGGATCGGTGAAAACGCGGATCGACGTGGCCGCTTTCCTGCGCGAACTGGAGCAAAGCGACGATCTGAGCGAAGTCCTCTCCGGATTAGCCCGATTTATCATCAGCCAGTATACGAAGTACAACGAACTGTCACGGCTGCTCCTGCAGTGCTCGCTGGAAGGACATCCCCAGGCCGAGCAGGCCTTCACCGACCTGCGTCGCCCCTTTGTGGATTTTCTGGCGCGCAAACTCAGACGGCTGCGGCGACGTGGCGTGATCCGTAACGTGAATCCGATCATCACGGCGCGTTGTTTTGTCGGCATGGTGATGGACTGCGCGCTGTGTCAGCAATTGTGGCAGCGCGTGCAGGGCAAGGCCTTCAAGCCCGAAGTTGTCATCGCCAACAATATTCCCATCTACGTCAACGGACTGATCCGCCGAAAGTAGGCCCTGATGCATCATGTTGGAACCATCGCTGTTTCTTTCTCCATCCATGTGAATAGAGTCACAATCATTCGGACAGGCGCAAGCCGTGTGCCCGGACAACCGCCCTCGCCTATCGCAGCGCGGGGTCAGAAATAGGAGGTCTTGTTATGAAGACAGTTCTCGCAACCTTCCTGGTGCTGTCACTGTTTGTCGGCTGCTCGGATGACGACAAAGGCATCGGCGGTACCAACGAACAGCAGGAAATCATGAACAAGCTGGCGACATCGCTGCACAACAGCACCGCCGGAATGGGGTACTTCTACGCCAAGGAACAAGGGGGAACCGAACTGATCACGGGCATCCCTTACAGCGCTCTGCCATGCAAAGAATGCCACGCCAAGCCGGAAGTTTCAGCCGACGGTTGTGGAAAGTGCCACGGCCTGCAGGGCGACACGGTGCTGGCTGTCGACGACTCGAAGTGCGGGGACTGTCACGGCCGCCAAGGCATGGAGGTCAGGCTCGGCCTCACAGACGTGCATCGCACGGCGGGGATGGGATGCAGTGATTGCCACAGCGCCGAGGACACACATGGAGACGGTCATGTCTACGGATCCATGTTCCAGGGCGCGATCAAGACAGGTTGCGACCAGGACGGCTGCCATGCGACGATCCAGAGTTCGCATCCTTCGGTCATGCACTTTGCGGGCTCCAGTTTCGACTGCTCTGCCTGTCACGTGCAGAAGACCGTTTCATGTGTCAACTGCCACTTCGAGTCGGAGGTGAACCAGCACAAGAAGGTCCCGTACGGCGCCTTTGGCGACTGGAAGTTTCTGGTCAAAGACGCACAAACAGGCAAAATCCGCACGGGCAACATCCAGACTGTGACCTACAATGGCAAGGCCAGCATTGGCGTGGGACCGTTCGAGGGGCACACGATCTATAAACCGAGCGGTGACTGGTGCGCTGAGTGCCACGACAACGCGATCGTGAAGGAGTACGACAGCGCCGGCACGATGACGGCGACGTGGTGGGACGCCCAGTCCAAGACGCTCAACCACTTCAAGGGAACCATTCCATTCCCGAGCGATTGGCAGACAGCCCTGAAGTTTGACTTCGTCACCAAGGACACATCAGGCAACTGGGTCTACCAGCAAACCGGCGCCGAGGTCAAGCACATGCTCTTCGCTGAGCCGTTGCCCAACCTGCCGCCGCAGTTCTGATGCCAACCGCGCCTTCGGGCCAAGTTTGCGCGACTCCCTCGCCGTGGACCCTTGCGGCGAGGGAGTTCTCTTTAGCTATCTGAACCAATATCCCCAGGGCGGTGGCCCTGTCTCGCTTTTTGCTTAACCCGGATATTTCATGAGCACGCCTGTGGGCATCGGAGTGGGTGCGGACTGATTGGATTTGGGCATTTCGGTGCTTTGATGGTCATCGACGGAGAGGTGGCGGTGTTTTTGGGCACACGCCCCCTTACCCCCGTTGTTTATCGCGTGCCGGGGACAGCACCAAATCCCCGCGCTCAGCCAGATGCCAGACGGGCCACGGCCTGGAAGAACAAGGCCTGCAACGGGTACGCGGACGAGAAGATA
>JAKAFK010000144.1 GCA_021817985.1 Pseudomonadota bacterium
TTCCTTCCTTTCATTGGCAGAAATAAATGCCCATGATCCGGCGTCGGAATGCGAGGCGTCCAAACGTGATTCCTGTGAGCAGAAGCCCCAGTTGTCCGAGCCTGACAGCTTGCTTCATATGGTGGGGCACAAGCCCAACCCCATCGGGTCCACTATTTCCCAATGACGCGTTTTATCGAGCCGCGTTTGCGCGAAGCGCTTTCGGATACCCCGCGGTGCTCGTTACCGGACCGCCGCGTCGGCAAGACGACGCTGATGCGCACGGCGGATGGCAAAAAAATCGCACCTATCTGACTCTGGACGACCAGACGGTTCTCGACGCCGCCCGTTCCGATTCGATTGCGGTCATGCGATCGAGTTAAATGCATATGGAGCAAGCCCTTTTCCAGGCCAGCCTGGTCTCGATTCGTCTGATCGTCAGATCAAAGTCTCATCATTTCTAACCATGCCATACGTGCTTCATTAGCTATAGCCCCAGCTCAATGACAATTTTTCCTTGATCAAAGAGTAGTATCGGCGCATCCTTCTACTTCTGGTATTTCAGGTTGCCCGGCTCTAAGCGAGCTCGGTACCTGCCCTCGACTGGTTGATCCTTGAGAGGTACCCAGATGACACGAACAAACTCTCACATCAGAAGGCTCTTGTGCCTCGCGGCGGTTCTTGCGCCGTCCGTCGCGGGTTCATCTGAAAGCATTGCCGCAACAGCGACATCCACATTCAGCGTGAACGCCAACGTATTAGCGGTGTGCACGGTGACGTCGACCGATCTCAATTTCGGTGATTATGACGCTTCGCAGGCGAGCCATAATAGCGCAACCAGCACGCTTTCTGTGACATGCTCCAAAGGACAAGATTATACGATTGCGCTTAGTGCAGGCGCCGGAGCCAGTGCAACCGTCGCAGGCCGCAAAATGACCAGCGGCGCGGAAACGCTCGATTATAACCTCTACACAAGCGGATCGCACTCGACGATCTGGGGAGACGGGACACTTGCGACGTCCGTCGTTCCTGAAACGGGCAATGGCGATGCGCAATCGCATACGGTTTATGGGCAGATCCCCACTAACCAGCACGTTCCAAGTGGGGTCTATTCCGACACGATCAATGTCACGTTGACCTACTGAGGGGAGGCCTACATGCGCGGCAAGCCAAACATTTCCGCCGCGGCTATGGCGGCGTTTTTTGCCATCGTGCCAGTTCACGCGGCTGTTGCAGACTCTCTCCAGGTTTCACCGATCAACCTCATTCTCGGGGCCAACAATACCGGCATCCTCAATGCTGTAAATCGCGGAGACAAACCGATCGCCGCACAGATCGAGGCGTTCGACTGGCAGCAAAACAACGGCAAGGACGTGCTGACGCCGAGTACCACATTGCAGATTAGCCCGCCAATCATCCGCCTGGGGCCCGGCAAGAAACAGATTGTTCGGGTGCGGGTGACGGCCAAACCGACAGGACCCCAGGAACGGGCCTATCGCCTTGTGGTCAGCGAACTGCCCAACCCGGCTGACCAGGCGAAGGGACGCGTGCGGGTTTTGCTGCAATTCCGGCTTCCCGTGTTTGTCGGCGGCGCACAAACAACTCCGCGGCTGCTCGCCTGGACCGCAACGGAATTCGGAAACAACCTAGTGCTACGGGTCAGCAATCGTGGAGACAGACATGTCAAGCTGGCTGGTCTTCATGTCGTCGCTCCAGATGGGCGCGATACGACAATCGAACCGGCATCGTTCTATTATGTGTTACCCGGTGCGACGCATGAATGGACCGTTTCTGGCACTCATGTTGCACCCGGCACGAGCCTTCATGTCCAGGGAGTTGAGGAAGGCGCCGGGGTGAAAGTCGACTATACGGTCGTGGTCCGCCGGTGAGTGGCGGTGCGTCTCGCCGGGATCGCACTGGCTCTGATCTTCCTTTTGGCAGGCGCAGAAACAGTGCATGGCGCGCCACTGCCGGGCATCACTCGCCATTTGCTGCTCGAGGTGTGGATCAATGGCCAGGATCGCAAGCTTATCGCGGAGGTCACGGATCAAGACGGTAGGCTACTCATTGCCCCGAATGAACTCACCGAAATCGGCATCCGTCACGCCTCCCGGGATGTTGGCACCGATGGCTTCATCGATTTGTCAAACCTGCCGGGCACCACCGCGACCCTCGATGAAGCCAATCAGATACTGCGTATCGAAGCACCAAACGAGCGGCTGATTCCGCAGACGGTCGATATGCAGCCGCCCGAGGCCGCACTTCACAAAGCCAGCGCCGGTACGGGACTTATTCTCGATTACGACAGCGTCGCCACGGCGATGAACCGCGGCAACGCCCTGTCGGCCGGCCTATCGCTGCAGGCCACGGGCTTCACACCCTGGGGCGCGCTGACCGGTACGGCCTTCGGGACTACCGGTGGCGGACAGAACCAGTTTATCCGTCTCGACACGGCGCTTGAAATCGATGACCAGAACTCGCTACGGCAATGGCTCATCGGCGATGCCGTATCGGGTGGCCTGATCTGGTCGCGGCCGGTGCGCTTCGTGGGGGTTCATGTGGGCACGGACTTTTCACTCGAACCCAATCTCGTCACCCAGCCTCTGCCGCAATTCTTCGGGCAGACGACGGTACCCACCAATGTGGATGTTTTCATCGATGCGGCGAAGGTTCTCGAGACACCGGTACAGCCTGGCCCCTTTGAAATCCGCAATCTGCCGGTTGTCACCGGCGGCGGCACCGCCGATGTCGTCATGCGCGACGAACTCGGCCGGGAATTTACACAAAGCGTCCCCTACTATACCGCTCCACAGCTTCTGACGCCCGGCTTGTTCGATTATTCGTTCGATTTCGGCGCATTGCGCCGGGGCTACGGGGTGCGCAGCTTCGATTATGCAAATGTCGTCGGCGAGGCTACGGCGCGATATGGGCTAAGTGACATTCTCACCCTTGAGAGCCACATAGAAGCATCGCAAGGGGTCTGGCTTGGCGGCGTCGGCGGTGTGCTGGCGGTCCCGCCCTATGGACTTATCGAGGCATCGCTCGCCGGCAGCCATACAAACGGCCGCTATGGCAGTCTCTTATATGCAGCGATGCAAAGCGAAACCCGCCCCATCAACCTGTTTGCATCTTACACGCAGACGTCGGAATATTATGCCGATGTCGGCTCCATCGACGCGCTCGCACCGGCGCGCCAGCGCTTGCAGGCAGGGCTGGGCATTTCGATGGATGCCTACGGTTCACTCGCCTTTTCCTGGATCGACGTGCGCAATCGCGCCAGTTCCCGCACCCAACTGGCCACTGCGTCCTATTCCTTGTCGCTTGGCGGCGGTCTTTATCTCGGCGTGACGGGTGTTGACGATGTCCAGAACGGCAACCTTTCGGCAGAAGCGTTCATCAGCATTCCGCTCGGTGGTGGAACCTATCTCGGCGGCTCTGTTTCCAGTCAGCCAAGCACAACCACGACAATGGCGTCACTGACCCATCCCGCCAATCCCGATGGCGGGTGGGGCTATGGCGCCCAGCTTTCGGCCGGCAACGGAGAAACCGCGGAGGCGGATGCCACCTGGGTCGAAGACCACGGACGGCTGGACGCGGGCGTCGCCACGGCCAGGGGCCAAACGGCCGCCCGCCTTGGTGCGTCGGGCTCGCTGATCCTCATGGATGGTTCGCTTTATGCGTCGCACACGAGCAACGACGCCTTCGCGCTTGTGCAGACCGGCACACCGGGTGTCGAAATCTATCGCGAGAACCGGCCCATCGCGCGTTCAGGCCCGGACGGCGAAGCACTTGTGCCCGATCTCAATGCCTATGAGGACAATCACCTTTCTGTGGAGCCACGGGACTATCCGATGAGTGTTGTGGTAACGGATCCGGATCGCATCGTCGTGCCGCGCCGCCACAGCGGCGTTTCTGTAGATTTCGCGCCAGCCGACGTGCATGCCGCGCTCGTCACCGTGCGGCTGGAAGATGGATCGTTCCCCATGGCCGGGACAGAGGTGCGGATCGACGGACGCAAACAACCTCTGGTCATCGGGAATCGCGGCCAGCTTTTCATTGAACATCTCACGGTGCCGCTGTCAGCCAGGATCGCTTTGGAAGCACACTGGTGCCGGTTCAAGATCGTGCCGCCGACACAATCCGAGACTGACGAAATTCCGCGCTTGCCGCCCGTTACCTGCCGCGTGGAGGCCGA
>JAKAFK010000065.1 GCA_021817985.1 Pseudomonadota bacterium
AGCCGCACCATCCGTGGTGGCGAACAACTTCAAGACGGTCACAAGCCGCCTCCTGCGCAAGGAATTCGGCGAGATTCTAAACAGGGTCTATCGCAAACCCGTGTTGTGGAGCCGCAGCTACTTCGTCTCGTCTTGCGGAGGAGCGCCCCTCTCGGTCATTAAGCAATACATCGAACACCAGGAACGGCCCGACTAAGCAGCCCTACGGGCTGCGCGCCTTTCACCACCCGCCAAAACGCAATGGCTTTGTGATCGTTATGGCGGGAGCACTGGGCGCGATTTCCGGTAGCCTATGGACCAGGGGGGCAATGCGCCTTGATGCAGACCCGCCAGGACGAATCCCGAGGCGCCGAAGATCGCAATGCAAAGCGTCTGGGTGGCGGACACCGCAATGGCGCGCCGGATGTCGATGTTGCAGGCGCTGAGGAAGGGAACCGTCAGGCTGCCGCCGCCGATCCCAATCATGGCCGACACGGCGCCAATGGCCAAGCCCACCACGAACAGAAAAGGCCGGGCCGGCAGCATCCAGTGCGCTGCCGGCCGCCAGTTCGACAGCAGTTGCAGGGAAATCAACGCGAGGAACAGCGAGAACGCGTCCTGAAGCACGGTCGGGGGCACGAACCCCGCGAGATAGCCGCTTGCAAAGCTGCCCATTACCGTGGCGGGCGCAAGCATCAGGGTGACGGACCAGTCGATGGCTCGCAGCCTCTGCTGTGCAACGATGGCCGACAACGCGGTGAACACGATCGTTGCGAGCGAGGTTCCAATCGCGAGGTGGACCCGCACACTCGGGGCCACGCCCTGGTGGGAAAAGCTCCAGAGCAGCGCAGGAACGGCGAGCCCTCCTCCGCCGATGCCAAGAAGCCCGGCCAGCAGGCCGATGAGCGCTCCCAGGGGAAGATAGATCAGCAGGAGGGTCATGTGTTGTGAGGGACAATAGGCGCCGCGCATCGCGTTCTTCGCGGCGACAGGTGCGGCCCGGCGCTCACCGGCTCGCGCCATGCCGAGGGCGGCAAGCCTCCGCGCCCGGCCTATTGTCCCCTATGCCATGGACAGCAGCAAGTGGCCCGTCCTGAGGCGATGGGCGCTTCTGCAGCGCCATAGCCGCCCTAAGGGCGACGGCGCTCCCCACGCCCTTCGTTGTCGCGCCCGCGCTGCGCGGGCCCTGCCGGGGCACGTTTGATGTCCGGCCGCCGCCCGTCAGGGGTGGGCCCCCTGCCCTGCGGCCCACCCCGGGAGGGACCTTGGAAACGCTCGGGCGAATGCCGCTGCGGCTCCCGCGGCCCAAACGGCTCGCCCATCGGACGACGCTGCATGGGTTGGGGTCCCGCCGCCCCAGGTTGCTCGAAGCGGCGTTGCTGCTCGAACCGGCGCTGCTGCTGGTGTTGCTCGATCGTGCGCCGCTGCTCCATGGTACGTGGATAGCGGCTCCCCGAATAACCGCGCTGGTAGGTCGGCAATGCCCCGGGACGCGGCGCCGCTTCGTGGTTCCATGCGTCCCACCCGTGCCGGCGCTCTTGCCAGCGCTCGCCCCAATGTTGCTGCCAGCGCGGCGGCGCGTCTCGGTCCCACCCGTGGAAGAATGCAGGTGGCCGTTCGTAGTAGCGTACCGGGACCCGCAGGATCCACAACGGCACCGCGTACGGGCTGACGAGCCCCCACGGTCCGTCGTACCAGCTGCTCTGATACCAATTGCCATCGACGAACACCCAGAACAGACCGCCGTAATAGAAGTAGTTCAGGCCCAGTTGCGGCGCGTAGTACACGGGATAACCGGGCACCGCGACAAGATTCGGAAACACCGGGACATTGATGCCAATGCTGACGCCGACGCTCACGCCAGCCCGCGCCTGAGGCAGGTTCACCGGGCAAACGAGGAGCGACAGCACGAGGAGCATCGCGTAGCGCATTTCTTTCTCCTTTACGCCTTTTTCTCAAGCAGAAAAGGCCCCCGGAGAACCGACCCTTGTCCTGGGACCTCACGACCTATATGTCATTTTAGAACATGGTCGATACCGCTGCCGTGCTTGCCTCGGCCAACGTCCCGACCGGCCGCCTCCAAACGCTTGCCGTGAGCACCCGCAGCTGACGGCACCGCCCTTCACTCAGCGCGGCGACACGCGCCTCCCGCCGCTTCTGCAAAGCCTGGACGCGCCCGCATGTGCGCCGCATCACTGACGCATATTTTCGAGCGCAAAGACGCCGGCTCGTCGAATAATTTGACAGCGCCTGAATTGCTATTACTCATTGAAATGTTGGCATTTACCTACAATACATCGGCATTTGTAACCACCAGATCCTCATCATCTCGTCGGAAATTTTGACAGCTGGGACAATCGTCGGCGCTACGCGCTCCCCGCGAACACAGGACTGGCCTAGAACCCGCCGATGTGGCACGGCGCTTGCTCAGGCTCCCAAGTCGTGCGTTGCGGGGCCCGGCCGGTTGCGATCCCCGAGCGTCGGTACGGGAAAAACGGCGGGGCGGGGCGCGGCGCACGCAACACCGCTGTCTCGTCGGAGTGGCACCGAGCGGGGCTAAACAGGCCTTCGATGGACTGGAGTACAAGAGCATGCGGCAGCACGCGTTTCGTGTCATGGGAATGATGGGAATTCTCGCAGCCCTTCAATTGGCGGGCTGCGGAGGAGGGGGAGGCGGTGGCTCGACCCCGGCGGACCCACCGGCGGCCGACCCGCCCACGGCTTACCAGCTCTTCGGTGCCGCGGTGTTGGCACCGGGATATACGAAGACCTATCCCTTCACCGGGACGGACAATCTGAACATCGGGGACGCCTATACGGGAACGCTCACCACGACCACGCAAGCGCAAGGCCAATTCAACGGTCAGCCCGCCATCCCGATGCAAAACCTCATCATCCTTCAAAATGCGGTCACCGGCGTGGCCACCAGCATGACGGAAACGGATTACTACTCCACGGATCCGGCCAACCTGATGCTGCTAGGAATGACGGACTCCGGCGATTATAGTGCGATCCTGCAGGCGGCAGGGAACACGATTCCCCAAACTGCCGTACCCCCCGCATCGGGTACCATCGGCACCTATACCGACGCGAGCACGGGCAATGCCACCACGGAGGCTTGGCAGCTGTCGAGCGCAGGCAACGGGTTGGCTGACTTCACCCTCACCGGCAACACGCAGAACGGATCGACTTTCGTGTCTTCGACACAGATCACCCATGCCATCAACACGCAAGGCGACTGGCAATCGGCTGCCACGGCCGTCCTCAAGTACGCGAACAACCTGACGATCAATCTGACCGGAACCGCGGGCACCACCGGTGTCGGACCATACGCGCTTCTTGCGCCAGGCCAATTGGTCCCCGGCTATACCGAGGCCTACACTATTTCGACCGGAAAAGACTCGGCAGGCAACACCTACACGGGAACCTTGACCACAACCACGCTGACGCAGACAACGTTTGGTGGCCAGAGCGTCATTCCGGTACAGGACGTCATGACCCTTCACAACACCTCGCCCAATGCCACCCCCGCCACCGTCACCATGAGTGAAACGGATTACTACGCCGCAGGCACCGCCAGTGTAATGCTGCTCGGGTTAACGGACTGGCACGGGGTGACCTGGACCGCCGCCCCGTCCACCGCGATCGCCGCCATCCCCCCATCGGCAACGGCTCCCGCTTCCGGCGAAATCGGCCTTTATACCGACGCGAGCACGGGCGAGACCATGACGCTCGCCTGGCAACTGACCACCGGCAGTCCCAGCGGAGTAGCCGACTTCATGATCGTGAGCACCGCACAGAACGGATCGTCCTTTGTCGCATCGTCGCAGATCACGCGTGCCATCGACACGCAGGGCGCTTGGCAACCCGCCGGCTCGGTGGCCATCAAGTATTCGAACGGCCTCATCTACGATCTGACGCTGCAATAAGCCGGGCACTCGATGTCTATCCTCTCGCCGGGCCCCTGTTGCCCTGGCAGGGCCGCATCAGGCGGGGGCAGGCTTTCCTTTGGCTACCGAATGCAGCCTGTTCATTGCCGTGGCGAAATCGCCCGCCTCCATGAGCGGGAGGCATTGCTGGCTGCGCCCTATGGCGTCCTCGATGCTCGCGAACTCCTCCCGACGCGGCACGCCCAGCACATAGTCCACCACCGCGTGCCGTTCGCCGGGATGGCCAACCCCCAACCGCAATCGCCAAAAATCCGGGGTGCCCAGGTGGGCCATGATGTCCCGCAGCCCGTTGTGGCCGCCATGCCCGCCGCCCCTTTTGAGCCGGGCCGCGCCCGGCGGAAGATCCAGGTCGTCGTGGACCACCAGCAGCGCCTCAGGAAGAATCTTGTAGAAGCGCATCACCGCTTGCACCGAGCGTCCGCTCTCGTTCATATAGGTGTGAGGGGTCAAGAGCCATACCTCGCTGCCGGCACGGAGCATTCTCCCCACCAGGCCGTGGAACTTGCCCTCCGCCCGCAGCCTCACGCCTTCGGCCTGCGCCAGGGATTCGACCCACCAGAACCCGGCATTGTGGCGCGTGAGCTCGTACTCCGCCCCGGGATTGCCCAGCCCCACGATCAGTCGAATACCCGCCATGGCCCGCCTTTACTCCGCATCCGATCGCCCCGCCAGAGGCCGCTTGGCTTCAGCCGCCTTCATCGTGTCCGCCCGCCCAAATGAAAACGCCTGCCTTCGCGCCGGACAAGGGTCGCGCAGGCAGGCGTCGCCGGAAACGCAGTCGGACTATTCCGCAGCAGGCGCGGCACCTGCCTCCTCGGCCACCACCCCGCGTGGCACGACGATCGTCGCCACCGGAAGATCCTCGCCGCCCTTCGCCAGGGCGCTGATCTCGACGCCCGCAGGCAGCTTGAGCTGCGACAGGTGGACGGAGTGCCCGGCCGCAAGATTCGAAAGATCGACCTCGATGAATTCGGGCAGATCCTTGGGCAGGCAGGAGATGTCCACCTCGTTCAGAATATGGCTGACCACGCCGGCCGCCAGCTTCACTCCCGGCGCGACGTCCGCGTTCACGAAGTGCAGCGGCACCTTGACATGCACTTTCTGATCCTGCGCGACCCGCTGAAAATCCATATGCAGGATCTGCGGCCGATACGGGTGCATCTGGAAGTCCCGCAGCAGGACCGATTCTTTCGCCCCGTCGACCACCAGGCTCAGGATGGAGGCATGAAAGGCCTCTTGCTTCAGGCGGTGATAGATGTCGTTGTGATCCATCTCGATCACGGCAGCCTCAACGCCGCCGCCGTAGACGATCCCCGGCAGACGCCCGGCGCGGCGCAGGCGGCGGCTCGCACCCTTGCCCTGTACACCACGCCTTGTAGCAGTGATTTCCATTGTCATGTTTTTCATCTCCGTGACTTTCGGCCGTCCGCGACCAGACCGCCTACCCAACCCGAGCAGCCCATAAGGCCACCCCTAAAAACCGCTATTCAATAAACAACGAGCTGACCGAATCCTCGTTGCTGATCCTCAGCATCGTTTCGGCCAGCAATTCGGCTACGCTGAGCTGCCGGATGCGGCGGCAGGCCTTGGCATCCTCGCGCAACGGGATCGTGTCCGTCACCACCAGCTCGTCGAGCTCCGAATTCTCGATGCGCTCAATCGCCTTGCCCGACAACACCGGGTGCGTACAGTACGCGAGCACGCTTTCCGCACCTTGCGCCTTCAGCGCCGCCGCCGCTTCGCACAGGGTATTGGCCGTATCCACCAGATCGTCCATGATCACGCACGTGCGGCCGGCGACATCACCGATGATGTGCATGACCTTGGCGATGTTCGGGCGCGGCCGACGCTTGTCGATGATCGCGAGCTCTGCTTCAAGGCGCTTGGCGAGCGCACGGGCGCGCACGACCCCGCCCACGTCGGGCGATACCACCACCAGGTTCTTGATGTCCCTTTTCCACACATCGCCCAGAAGGATGGGCGCCGCATAGATGTTGTCGACGGGGATGTCGAAAAACCCCTGGATCTGATCCGAGTGCAAATCCATCGTCAGGAGACGGTCAACACCCGCCGTAGCCAGCATGTTCGCGACCACCTTGGCCGTGATGGCCACACGCGCCGAGCGCGGCCGCCGGTCCTGCCGCGCATAGCCGAAATAGGGCACGGCGGCGGTGATGCGTCCGGCCGATGCGCGGCGCAACGCATCCACCATGATGATCACTTCCATCAGGCTGTCGTTGGTGGGTGTCGAGGTGGACTGCAGCACGAACACATCCTTGCCGCGCACGTTCTCCAACAACTCGACCAGCACCTCGCCGTCGCTGAAACGCCCGACCGTCGCGCGCCCGAGGTGGATGTTGAGGTGTCGGACCACGTCCTCGGCAAGCTTGGGATTGGCGTTGCCGGTGAACACCATCATGCTGTCGTATGCCACGCCTTCACCAACCCTGTAGACACTGAAACGGCGGGGGCGGCTCGCCTGCATGCGAGCCGCCCCCTTGACTTATCGGGCTGGGGAGGTAGGGATCGAACCTACGAATGCCGGAATCAAAATCCGGTGCCTTACCACTTGGCGACTCCCCAAAAATCTTGCGGATGCGCCGGCCGCCCGTCTAGCTCGCAAAAGCCCACAAAGGGTGCCGGTCCAGCCCTCGCGCCACCACTGCGTCGATAGCGGGCGGCGCGCTCAACGCCACGCCCCGCGCCCGCGCTTCGCTCTCGAACGGCGCAAACACGCAGGCACCGGAACCGGTCATGCGTGCAGGGCCATGCTGCTTAAGCCACGCCAGATGACGCGCGACTTCCGGGTAAGCGGCGCAGACCACCGGCTCGAGATCATTGCGACCGCAGCCAGCTGAAAAGTCCGTTATTTTGATCGGTTTCGTGTCCCTTGTCAATTCATGACTGGCAAACACGGCGGCGGTGGACACGTGCACCCGCGGCATCAGCACCACATACCAGGCCGCCGGCAAGCCCACCGCGCTCAGCCGCTCGCCCACCCCTTCCGCGAAGGCGCTTTGGCCGAACACGAACACCGGCACATCGGCGCCGAGCCCCAATGCCAACGCCTGCAAGGTTTCGCGCGGGAAGTTCACAGCCCACAGACGATTGAGGGCGAGCAGCACGGCTGCCGCGTCCGAACTGCCGCCGCCCAGCCCCCCGCCCATCGGCAGCCGCTTGTCCAAGCCGATATCGACCCCCAGCGGCGAGCCCGACGCCTTCTTGAGGGCCCATGCCGCCCGCACACACAAGTCCTGCTCGGCAGGCACCTGCGCCAGATCGGTCACTCGCTGGATCCGCCCATCCGTGCGCACCCGAAGGCGCACCTCGTCCGCGAAATCGATGAACCGAAAAACGCTTTGCAGGAGATGATAGCCGTCCGAACGTCTTCCGATCACGTGCAAGAAGAGATTGAGCTTGGCCGGTGCGGGAAAGCACTCGAACGCTCGGCCTGCCTCACGCATGGGCGAATCGCCTCCCCGGCCGCGGGCCGGCCGTGCTCGCCCGCGTCGTCATCACCCGCCCACCGACCAGCGGGCGTCCACGACCCGAATTTCGAGGTGGGCCCCATGGGAGAGCACCATCGATTCGGGCAGCGAAAGCGCCCCCACGGGCTCGAAAGCGCCATAGGTGATCCGCCACCCATTCTGGGTCAGCGTCTTGAGCCGCCCATCGTCCCCGTACTGCGCGTTGGCGGACGTTCCGGGCGCCGCCTCGCCCAATGCCCAGTACGGCAGTCCATCCAAGGGCAAGCGCCAGCCCAGTACCGCCTCCATGAGACTGCCCGCATCCGCGGCATGAAACACCTGCTGGCTCGCCGTCGTGAGCGAAGCCCCGGCGCCATCTCGCCGGATGCGTGCAACGCCCTGGCCCAGCGGCGACAAGAGGAGAAGCCCGTCGTCGTTCGGGCCGTGGTGCCAGCGCAGGCCGCCGAAAAAGCCCTGCCCGTCATAGCGCACGCCGATCCTCGCGGTCAACTCGAATCGCTTGACGCCCTCAAGGGCCGCCGGCGGATGGCCCGCCAGCGGGCGTGGCGCGGGCGTGCCGACGCAGCCGCCGAGCAGGACGAGCCCGCCGAGGACGACGGCACGGCATCTTGTCGATGCGCGCATGAGCCCCGGCCTCAGGAGCCGAATTCCTTCATGACGCGCTCGAGGGCCGCATTGCCGGGGTTCGCCTTCAGGGCCTGCGTCCAGAGCGTGCGGGCCGCCTGGGGCTGGCCGTCCTTCCACAACGCGGCACCCAGATGCGCGGCGATCTGCGGGTCGGCTGAAGCGGCATAGGCCCGCTTGAGGTACTGAAGCGCTTGCGCATAGTGGCCCATGCGGTACTCGACCCACCCCATGCTGTCGATGATGAAAGGATCGTTCGGGGAGAGTTTCAACGCCTTGCCGATCAACTGGCGGGCCTCGGCGAACCGCCGCGTCTTATCCGCCAGGGTATAGCCCAGCGCGTTGTAGGCCTGGGCCGACTGAGGCTTGAGGCGGATCACGGTGCGCAGGTCCGTCTCGGCCATGCGCAGCCGTCCGAGCTTCACCGCCGTCAGTGCCCGATCGTAAAGCAGGTCCGTGTTGTCGGGGCGGGTGGCCAGCGCCTGCGTCAGGACGCCGAGCGCACGATGGGCGTCGTTTGCCTCGCGCAGGAGCTCCGCTTGCGCCAGGACGATCTGCACGTGCTCCTCGTCGGTCTTCGCGGACACATGCCCGAGAAAATCCACCGCCTCGTCGAGATGGCCCTCCTTGGCCAGCAGCGCGGCATAGCGCATGCGCGCGGCCAGGTAATAGGGGCCTTGATCCACGCCGAGGTACCAGTGCTTCGCCTGGTCCGTCTGATCGCGCGCCTCGGCAAGCTGGCCGAGGTAAAACTTGACGCCATCGGGGCGATACCCCAGACTCAGGGTCTGCTCCAGATAGGTGTGGGCCGCGCCGTAGTCCTTGAGCTGAAGGGACAAAAGCCCTGCCGCGAGCGCCACTTCGGGGTTCTGCGGGAAGGCTTTCGCAAGGTGCACAAACTGTGCGCGCGCCTCGGCGTCGTGATGGGTCAGGGACAGCAGCTTGGCATAGGCAAGGCGCACCTGCGCCGCCTGCGGGAAACGCGCCAGGTACCGCTCATCAAACTGAAGCGCCTTGGCCGGATCGGTTGCGGCCAGCAGGCGGGCTTGCGCCACCGCAGCCAGCTCCCAGCCGGGCCGCAGCCGGGCCGCCTGTCGGAGCTCGTCCAGCGCTTGGTTCGGCTCCTGAGCCGCCCATGCGGCCTCGGCCACCGCGAAGTGTGCCTCCGGGAGCTTGGGATAGCGCGCCGCCAAGGTGCGCACCAGGCTCAAGACCCCCTGTTTATCCGGGACATTGGCAAGAAAATCCGCCATGTGCAGGAAGACCGGCCCCGGATCCTTCTGCGCGGCCAGCAGGCGTTCGAGCCGAGGACGCGCCGCCTTGAGGTGGCCGGTGCCGGCCAGCAGGATGGCCACGGTCTGATCGGCCGGCTGGGAGTGCGGGTCCGCCTGGGCCCAAATGCGGGCGGCATCCAATGCCGCTTCAGGCTCGCGCGCATAGAGCGCCACCTGCGTGGCCCGCTCGGCGATCCGGGGGTCGTGCGTGCGGCGTGCAAGATCCAGATAGGCGTCGGCGGCCAGCCGCACCTGGCCGCGCTGGGCGGCAATCTCCGCCAGGAGGTACTCGTAGAGCACCTGCGGGGTCAGGTGTTCCTTCGGGAGCTGGGCGTCGGAAACCGTCTTGCCGGGCGCCGTGGCGGCGGCCCGCGCCTCCCGCGGCGGGGCGCTTTTCGCGGCCTCGCCCGGATGCAGGGGAACCTGGGCGCAGGCGGCCATGCCTAAGGATACGCCGAGCCACGCAAGGGGTCTGAGATTCATTGGATACCCAATCTAGAAGTCAGTTGTGCCTGAAAGGAAGGACGAATTGAGGTTAGAATCGGATTTTGCGCAAGGGTTCTTCCCTCGATGCCGACATCTTAGGTATATTTGCCAAGCATCACAAGTCAACCTGGACTTTGCCCAAGATCGGACCCGCTCCGGTCGCGGCCTATCGTCATGAGCCCGCCCGATTCCACGTCAACCTTGAGCGCCGTGTCCCTCGCGCGCCGCTTCGGCTCCCGAAGCGCCGTACGCCATGTCAGCCTTGAGCTCAAGCAGGGGGAAGTGGCTGGCCTGCTCGGCCCGAATGGTGCCGGAAAAACCACCACGATGCAAATGCTGACCGGCAATCTCGCGCCGCACCACGGCCAGATCGCCGTCATGGGCGTGGACCTGCTGCAAGCACCCAAAGCGGCCAAGGCCCACATCGGCTATCTGCCCGAGATCGCCCCCTTGTACCGGGAGCTCACGGTCGACGAGTACCTGCGCTTCGCCGCCCGCCTCCATGGCGTCCGGGCCGGTGCGCTCAAGGCGGCGGTCGAGGCGGCCAAGGAACGCTGCGGGCTGGCCGAGGTCGGGCGCCGGTGCTTGGGCGTCCTGTCGAAAGGCTACCAGCAGCGCGCCGGAATCGCTCAGGCGATCGTCCACAATCCGCCCGTGGTCATTCTCGACGAGCCGACGGTGGGACTCGACCCCATCCAGATTCGCGAGATCCGGGCGCTCATTCGCTCGATCGGCGGGGCCCACAGCGTCCTGCTGTCGACGCACATCCTGCCCGAGGTCGAGGCGACCTGCGACCGCGTGCACATCATGCACCACGGCCACCTGGTCTACAGCGACAGCATCCAGGGCTTGCGCGAGCGTCGCCACGAGCATCGACTGCTGGTCGAATGGCGAACGCCCCCCGAACCGTCCGCCTTGACTGCGATTCCCGGGATCACCGAGGTCGCGACCTTGGGCCCCGGGCGCTTTCATGTGCGCTTCCGCCCCGATGCGGATCCCACCGACGCCCTCTTGCGCCTGTCGCTCGCGCACGGCTGGGGGCTGCAGCTGATCGAACCCGCGCACGCCTCGCTCGAAGAGGTGTTCGTCAAGCTCACCCAAAGCGAAGCGACGGAGGAGCCCGACCGCCCAACGACAGGAGCAAGCCGCCCATGATGGCCACCATCGCGCGCAAGGACCTGCGCTCACTCTTTGCGACGCCGCTGGGGTGGATCGTGCTCGCCGTCGCCGCCTTCATCACCGCATTCTATTTTTTCCTGCCCTGGATCGACGCCTATCTCGCGATCGAACCGCGCCTGGGCGAATTGGCCAACCCTCCCGGGATCACTGAAGCGATCGTCGCCCCCATGTGCCGCAGCGTGGGGCTGCTGTTCGTGCTCATCGTCCCTATCTTGAGCATGCGCGCGGTGAGCGAGGAGCGCCGGAACCACACGCTGACGCTGCTCGTCTCGGCGCCGGTCTCGATGACCGAGATCGTGCTCGGAAAATTCATCGCGCTGACCGCCTTCCTCTGGCTGGTGTGCTGCCTGCCCGTGCTCATGGCGCTTTCGCTGTATGCCGGCGGGCGCCTGGATCTGGGGCTGTTCGCGGCCAACATCGGCGGGCTCGTCCTGCTCGGCGCCGCGCTGGCGGCGGTGGGCGTGGCCGTCTCCGCATCGACGCGCAACCCCATCATCACCGCGGTGGTCACCTTGTGCCTGCTGCTGGGCTCCTGGATCATGGGCTTTGCCATCACCGATCCGTCCTCGATCCTGCGCTATCTGTCGGTGGGAGACCATTACGAGGGGTTCTATCGCGGACTCGTCGACACGGCCGACATCGCCTTTTATCTCCTGCTCACCGTCGCGGCCCTGGGACTGGCGATCCGCCGCCTGGACCGCGACCGGCTCCAAGGCTAGGAGGCGCCCGTGAAAACCGATACCCGCACCCGCCGCCAGTTCTCCCTCCAGGACGGACTCTTTCTCGTTCTGTATCTCGCCGTCCTGGGGCTCGTCGGCTATTTCACGCAGGTGGACCACCTCCAGTGGGACGTCACACAAAACGGCCGCAATTCGCTGACGAGCCAGAGCCGGCGCGTTCTGGGGGCGATGCACGGCCCGGTCACGGTGACGATTTATGCCGCGCCGCAGGATCCCCAGTACGGCGACCTGCGGGCGCCCATCCGCCGATTCCTCGCCCCCTATGCGCGCGCGAAGGGCAATTTCGACATCAAGTTCGTCGATCCCACCGCCGACCCGCAGGCGGCCCGCATGGCCGGAATCGAGAGCGATGGCGAGATGGTGGTCGCCTATGGCGGCCGCACGGCCACCCTCGAACCCCTCAAGGGAGAGCTCAACGAGCAGACGTTCACCAACCTGCTCATGCGCCTTGCCCGCGGACCGCGGCTGCTGCTGTACCTCGATGGGGATGGCGAGCGCAACCTGGAGGGCCGAGCGAACTATGACCTGGGCGATTTCGGCGAGCGGCTCAAGGCCGCGGGCTTCACCCTCGATCGCCTCGACCTGGCGCTCGCCCAGGATGTCCCCGCGAATGCCGCCGCCCTGGTCATTGCGGGCCCCACGGTCGATGTGAGCCGCGGCGAAGTCGACAAGATCGTGCGCTACGTGCGCCACGGAGGCCACCTGCTCTGGCTCATCGACCAAGGCTCGCTGCATGGCCTGAGCCCCATCGCCGATGCGCTGGGGCTCATACTGCCGCCCGGCGTCGTGGTCGACCCCGCGGCCGTCAACATCGGCGCTCCCGCCACCTTCGCCTTGGCGACAAGCTACGGGGCGCAGGCCATCACGCGCGGCTTCGACCTCGACACGGTGTTTCCGCTGGCTCGCGCGATCGGCGCCCGGCCCGACACGCCGTTCAAAGTGAGCCCCCTGGTCGAGGTGGCGCAAAACGGCTGGATCGCCCCCAGCATCCCGCAAGGCCCCCTCCGGTTCGATCGCCTGCGGGATATCCGTGGCCCGGTGACGGTGGCGCTGGCCTTGGAACGCAAGGCGAAGGGGCATGACAGCCGCATCGTCGTGGTCGGCTCCGGCGACTTCTTGTCCAACAGCTACCTGGGCAACGGCGCCAACCTCAACCTCGGCCTCAACATGGTCGATTGGCTCACCCACGATGAGCAGCTGATCAGCATCGTGCCCCTGCCGACGCGGGACGCGGGACTGCATCTCACGCGGACGTGGGCGGCGGTGATCTCGATCGGCTTCGCCCTGGTACTGCCCTTGACGCTGGCCGTGACCGGCGTCGTGGTCTGGCGGCGCCGGCGCCGGTGAGCGGCCTGCGCGCCCGGCTCGCCCTCAACGCAGCCCTTGCGCTGCTGGTCGGGGCCTTGGCATTTGCGGCCTACCGGCACCTGCATCCCGGGGCCTCGAGCCCGCCCCCCCCGATGTTGAGCCTGACGGCAGCGCAGGTGACGCATATCGAAATCGACCGTCCGGGACAGCCCGCGATCGCGCTTGAGCGCACGACCTCCGGCTGGCGCCTGGTCCGCCCCTTCGCGGCGCGCGCCGATGCCAACAACGTCGGCCGCGTGCTCGACATTCTCGCCGCACGCCCTTCCCAGCGCCTCACGTCGGCCCATCTTGCACGCTTCGACCTCGACCGGCCGATGCTCACCCTTAAACTCAACCATGTGACGCTGCGTTTCGGGACGCTCAACCCCCTCACCGGGGAACAGTACGTGAGCGCGGGCTCGGCCATCTACCTCATTTCCCCGTCCTATCTGGCCGGGGCGCTCAAGCGAGCGGCCGATTTTGCCGCCAAGAACCTGCTCTCGGCGACCGACGTCCCGGTGGGCTTCGACTTCCCCCATTGGCGGGCCTCGCGCCGACAGGGCCAATGGTTCGCGACCCCGGCGGGCCTCGGGCTTGATGAGAACGAACTCAACGGGTTCGCCGACCGCTGGCGCAGGGCCTCGGCCCTCCTGGCGCAGCCCGTGGAAGCCGGCCGACGTGCCGAGGAATCGTTCACGGTTCGCCTTGCCGATGGGCGACGCATCCCGATGGCCGTGCTCGCCCGCGCGCCCGAGCTCATCGTGCTGCGCCGGGACGAGGGCATCGAGTATTTCATGCCCAGGACCCAAGCGGCGCGGCTCCTCGATCCGCCGACGGCATCCGTGCCGGGGCGGCCTTGAGCATCATGCCCGGCGAGAGCGGCCGCGATGCCTGAACTGCCGGAAGTCGAAACGCTGTGCCGCGGCCTGCGCGATGCCGTCATCGGGCGGACGATCCGGCACGTAGTCGTGCGCCAGGCACGGCTGCGCCTGCCCGTTCCTCCCGACTTGCCCTCGCTGCTGGAGGGCCTGACCCTTCGAAGCGTGTCGCGGCGCGCCAAGTACCTGCTGATCGATCTTGGGCGGGGCTCTCTCATTGTTCATCTGGGCATGTCGGGCAGCCTCCGGGTCCTGCCGCAAGACACGCCTGCCCGCAAGCACGACCATCTCGATCTGCTCCTGGATCAGGGACTCCTGATCCGTCTGAGCGATCCGCGCCGCTTCGGTGCCGTGCTATGGACACAAACTGACGCGGCAGGTCACCCGCTCCTCAAGGATCTCGGGATCGAACCGTTGTCTGCGCCGTTCGACGGCAGCTGGCTTTATGCGCACACGCGGGGGAAGAAGGGATCGATCAAGCAGGCCTTGATGGACGGCCGGTTCATCGCCGGCATCGGCAATATCTACGCGAACGAAGCGCTGTTCGGTGCCGGCGTCCATCCGCGCACGCCGGCCGGGCGCCTCGGGCGGGCGCGCTGCGAGCGCCTGGCGGCTGCGATCCGGGAGACGCTCGACGCCGCCTTGGCCGCCGGGGGGTCCAGCCTGCGCGACTTCGTCCACACGACCGGGGAGAGCGGGTATTTCCAGGTGCAATGGCGCGTCTACGGACGCGTGGGCCTGCCCTGCCCGCGCTGCACGACGCCCCTCCGGCAAATGCGCCAAGGGGCGCGCTCGACCTTCTATTGCCCGAAATGCCAAAAATGAGATCGCCACTGGCATGACTTTTGCATTAAATTGACCCAAACGGAGACCTGCCGATGCTCCGGATCGTTGGTGGGGGAAAACAAGGCGTACAGCGGGCAGGCGCGCGCCATCGGCCACGAACCCATCGTTTTGCGCAGTCACGGTTTGTGGTACATTATGCCAAAATCATCTATTCGGGCGGAGAACAGGATGGCTTCCGATAGTCTGGTCGCGCAGTTCGAGGCCTACAGCACATGGCGTTCCAACCTGGCGGGGCGCGTGGGCGACTTCTGCAACTGGCTGAACGAGCAAGAGCTCAATGACGCCCAGATGGACATGCGGCTCAAGCACCTGCTGGACCGCCTGGCGGAAGACAAGCTCAGCGTCGCCTTCGTGGCGGAGTTCTCACGGGGCAAGTCGGAGCTCATCAACGCGATCTTCTTCTCCGGCTACAAGCAGCGCATCCTGCCTTCCAGCGCCGGCCGCACGACCATGTGCCCGACGGAGTTGCTCTTCGATCCGGAGCGGGAGCCCTGCCTCCAGCTCTTGCCGATCGAGACGCGCGCCACCGACACCACGACGAGCGAGTACAAGCGCTATCCCGACGAGTGGCGGGTGGTGCCGCTCGACATCAGCTCCGGCACCGCCATGCTGGAAGCCTTTCAGCACGTCAGCGAAACCAAGCGCGTAAGCATAGACGAGGCCCAGCGTTACGGCCTGTACAAGGATGCGGAAGCCGACGGCGCCGCGCTGGCCGATGCCGGAGGGAAGGTCGAGATTCCCTCGTGGCGGCACGCCATCATCAATTTCCCCCATCCGCTGCTCAAGGAGGGGCTGGTCATCCTGGACACCCCGGGGCTCAACGCCATCGGGACCGAGCCGGAGCTCACGCTCAATCTGCTGCCCAATGCCCACGCGGTCTTGTTCGTGCTCGCCGCCGACACGGGAGTGACCCAGTCGGACATCGAGGTCTGGCGCAACCACATCGGCAATCAGCAGGGGCGCCAACGGGGCCGGATCGTGGTGCTGAACAAGATCGACGGCCTCTGGGACGGCTTGCGGCCATCGGAAGAGATCGACGCGGAGATCCAGCGTCAGGTGAACACGAGCGCGAGCCTTCTGGGCATCCAGGCGAGCCACGTCTTCCCGGTCTCGGCGCAGAAGGGGCTGGCGGCCAAGATCAATGGAGACGAGGCCCTGCTCGCCAAAAGCCGCCTGCCCGCGCTTGAGAAGGCGCTGAGCGAGGAACTGATTCCGTCCAAGCAGGACATCGTGCGGGAGAACACGGGGGCGGAAATCGACGACATGATGAACGCCAGCCGCGCCATCCTCGATGCTCGGCGCGCCAACGTCACCGAACAGGCGGAGGAGCTTCGCCTCCTGCGCGGAAAGAACGAAGACGTCATCGAGCACATGATGGGCAAGGTGCGCCAGGAGAAGGAGGACTTCGAGAAGGGCCTGCAGCGATTTCAGGCCTTGCGCAGCGTGTTCTCGCAGCAGACGAACACGCTGTTCAGCTATCTGGGGATGGAGGCGCTGCAAGGACAGGTCAAGGAAGCGCGCACCGCGATGGTGAAGAGCCACTTCACCAAGGGTATCCGGGAGGCGATGAACCAGTTCTTCCAGAACATCAAGGGAAACATCGCCAAATCGTCGGGCCAGATCGACGAAATCAAGACGCTGATGGCGGCCATGTACAAGAAGTTCAGCGCCGAGCACGGGCTAAGCCCCATTGCGCCGGCACCCTTCTCCACGCTGAAATACATGAAAGAATTGATGCGGCTCGAGAAAGCCTACGACGAACACTTCAGCGCGCTGACCATGCTCACCAACGAACAGTCGGCGGTCACCGCCAAATTCTTCGAGACCATCGCGAGCCGCGTCGTTCAGATCTACGAGGTCGCCAACCACGACGTGGAAAGCTGGCTCAAGGCCGTCATGGCGCCGATGGAAACCCTCGTTCGCGAGCACCAGCTGCAGCTGCGCCGCCGGCTCGAGAGCATCAAGCGCATCCACAAGGCGACGGACACCCTGGAAGACCGGATCGCCGAACTCGAGCACATGGACAGCAGCATCAGGCAGCAGACGGACGACCTGGGCGTCCTGCGCCAACACATCGAAAGTGCCCTGCGCGCCTCTGCTGCGGTGAGGGAGGTGGAAGCGGCAACCGCCTGAGGCTCAGGCGCGCCGGGACGCGAGGTCCCGGCTCCCGCGCGGCGTTTCAGGCCGTCTGGCTGGTGAGCGCCGTATAGCGCGCCATCAATTGGTCCTTGGTCTCTTCCTTGCCGACCACGATGCAGTCGACCGGGCAGACCTCGACGCACTGGGGCGTGTCGTAATGCCCCATGCACTCCGTGCAGCGGTTGGGGTCGATTTCATAGATTTCGTCCCCTTGGGAAATCGCGCTGTTGGGGCACTCGGGTTCGCACACGTCGCAGTTGATGCATTCGTCGGTAATCAGTAGTGACATAATCAATTTCCCAGTAATTTACTCAGGATCTCCCCGCATTTTGGCATCGAGTCGCTCGCGGATCAAGGGGTGCACGAAACGACTCACGTCGCCGCCCAAAAAGGCAATCTCCCGCACCATGCTCGCCGAGATAAACATGTATTGTTCGGAGGGCGTCAGGAACAAGGTTTCGACATCCGCAGACAGGTTGCGATTCATCCCGGCGAGCTGGAACTCGTATTCGAAGTCCGATACCGCCCGCAAACCGCGCAAGACGATGCGCGCCTGCGCCTTCCGGACGAAGTCCATGAGCAGGCCTTCAAATCCGCAAACCCGCACCCGGGGCAGCTCGCACAGCACGTCCTTCGCCATCGCGACGCGCTCGTCCACGCTGAAAAAAGGCACCTTCGCCCGGTTCGCCGCAACGGCCACGATGACCTCGTCGAACAGCCCGGCCGCGCGCCGGATGAGATCTTCATGTCCGCGCGTGATCGGGTCAAAGGTTCCAGGGTAGACGACTTTCAGCATGGCGCGCGCTTTAGCAAATGAAAATGCACCTGGCCGGCGCGGCCCTGCCGCCGGACCTCCCAGCCGCCCATCGGGTCCATCGGCGCCTCGCTTTCGACATACACCCAGGCATCGGTCGACAGCTGCCGCGGCAGCAGCGGCATGATGCGCCCCACCCAGCCTTTGCCGTAGGGCGGATCGACGAACACGACATCGAAAGGACCGGCCTCGCGCGCGAGAAATTGTACCGCATCCTCGCACCGGAGTTCCACACGGGCAGCGCCGAGGCGCTCGGCATTCTCGCGCAAGGCGCCGATGACGCGCGGATTGCTGTCGACCATCACCACCCGGCCCGCACCCCGCGAGAGCGCCTCGAACCCCAGGACGCCGCTCCCGGCGAAAAGATCCAGGCAGCGCAGGCCGGCCAGATCCTGGCCGAGCCAGTTGAAGAGCGTCTCGCGCACCCGGTCAGGCGTCGGACGCAAGCCCAGCGCATCTGGAAATTCGATTTGGCGGCGCTTGAAGTCGCCGCCGATTATTCTGACGTGATTGCGGCGCATGCCCGACCGCCTTGGCCTTTGACTCATGGAGGGGCCGGGCGCGGGTAGCTCGCCAACCCGAATCCAGCTAAAATGCGTAGAGCGCTCGGCCGCCATTATACGGGATAGGCGGGCAAGTCGCGACCCAATCGCCTGCCATGGCAGGATCCAGCGGACGATCGATCGACACATGCTGAATTTCTTCAAACGACCCAAGGCGAACGACGGGGACGGTCCGGCTGCGCCCGAACCGCAAGCGGCAAGCACGCCGGCCGCGCCTGGGGCCCCAGGGACGGAATCGGCCCGACGCGGGATAGGGGCGCGGCTCAAGGCCGGACTCGCCCGCACGCGCGCCCAGTTCGGCCACCGCATCGCGGGCCTGTTCCGCGCCCATGCGAAGATCGACGAAGACCTCTACGATGAGCTCGAATCCCTCCTGCTGTCGGCCGACGTCGGACTCCCGGCGACGAACTTCCTCCTCGAAAGCCTTCGGCAGCAAGTCGCGCGCAGCGCGCTGCGCGAGCCCGACCGGCTCGAATCCGCGCTCCGGGAGTCGCTCACCGGCTTGCTTGCGCCGCTGGAGCGGCCGGTGGAGACCGGCAGCGCCCACCCCTATGTGATCATGATGGTCGGCGTCAACGGGTCCGGAAAAACCACCACCATCGGCAAGCTGGCAAAGCGCTTCCAGACAAGCCATCAGTCGGTGCTGCTCGCGGCCGGGGACACGTTCCGCGCCGCGGCGCGCGAGCAGCTCAAGGTGTGGGGCGAGCGCAACAACGTCGCCGTGATCGCGCAAGAGGGCGGCGATTCGGCGGCCGTCATCTTCGATGCCATCAACGCGGCCAAGGCGCGCGGCACGGACGTCGTGCTGGCGGACACCGCCGGGCGGCTGCCCACCCAGCTGCACCTCATGGAGGAGCTCAAGAAGGTCAAGCGGGTGATCGGCAAGGCCCTCCCGGGCGCTCCCCACGAAGTCTGGCTCGTGCTCGACGCCGGCACCGGCCAGAATGGCCTGGCCCAGGTCAAGGCTTTCGATGACGCCCTATCCCTCACCGGACTCGTCATCACCAAGCTGGACGGCACGGCCAAGGGCGGCGTCATTGCCGGCATCGCGCGCGAGCGGCCGGTCCCGATTGCCTTCATCGGCGTCGGCGAGCAGATCGATGATCTGCGCCCGTTCGCGGCACAGGATTTCGTCGAGGCGCTGTTCGCGGATGATTAGCTTCGATCGCGTCACCAAACGCTTTCCGGGCGGTTTCGATGCCTTGCGGCAAGTGTCCTTCCACCTCCAACGCGGAGAAATGGCCTTTCTGACCGGACCCTCGGGCGCCGGCAAAAGCACGATCCTGAAGCTGATCGCGGCCATCGAGCAGCCCACCGGAGGCCAGCTGCGCGTGGCGGGCCAAAACATCTCGCGCCTTCGCCCCTCCGCCTTGCCCTACTTGCGCCGCAATCTCGGGCTCCTCTTCCAGGACCATAAGCTCCTGTTCTCGCGCACGGTCCTGGACAATGTGCGCCTACCGCTCGAGATCAGCGGCTTCGACAGCCGCGAAGGTCTCAAGCGGGCGCGCGCCGCGCTCGACAAAGTCGGCCTTCTGGCCAAGGAAAAGGCCAATCCCATCACCCTCTCCGGCGGCGAACAGCAGCGCCTGTGCATCGCACGCGCGATTGTCCACCGCCCGTCGCTGGTGCTCGCCGACGAACCGACCAGCCAGTTGGACAGCGGGCACGCACGCGACATCCTGGAGATGTTCCGGGCCTTCAACCAGGTCGGCAAGATCGG
>JAKAFK010000066.1 GCA_021817985.1 Pseudomonadota bacterium
TGTTCGAGGCCAAGCGCCGCGTCCAGCGCGACCGCACCGTGAGCCTGAATGGCACAGTCTTCGAGGTCGACGCCCTCCTGGTGGGCAAGAGCGTCATCCTGCGCTTCGATCCCGCCGCACCTCCTGCACGCGGCGTCGAGGTCTGGCATGACGGCAAGTTCATCGCTCACGCGAAGCCTGTCGATGCCTACGCCAACTGCTTCGTACGCCGCGACCGCGCCTCGCGGAATCTCGATGCTGGCGCCGATGCCCCAGCGCCTGCCCAGGGACTGGCCCTGCGCGATCTCAACAAACAGAACAACAAGGAGTAGCCCGCATGTACCGCGCCCACTTCGGCTTCACCCACTATCCCTTCGAGCGCGAACTGCTGCCCGACGAACTGTTCTCCGGAACCGGGACCACTGAGGCCCGCGCACGGCTTGCCCATCTCGTCGAGCTGCGCGGGCTGGGCCTCATCACCGGCGAGTCGGGCAGCGGCAAGAGCACGGTGTGCCGGCAAATGGCCGCATCCCTCCATCCGGGCCTGTACCGCCTGTTCTACGTCACTCTATCCACCGGCAACGTGCTCGACATGTACAAGGCCATCTCATGGGCCATGGGCCTGCCTGTCGAGCGCAACCGCGCGAGCGCCTATCGGGCCATCCACACCGAGGTCCTCCGCCTGTCCGGCGAGGCGAAGATCCAGCCCATCCTCATCATCGACGAGGCCCACCATCTGCGCAACGAGGTTCTTGAGGACCTGCGCCTGCTCACCAACTACGGCATGGACGCCGAGCGCCGCCTGTGCCTGCTCTTCGTCGGCATGACCGAGCTGCGCAGGCGGCTTTCCATGGCCGTGCACGAGTCGCTCGCGAGCCGCATCGTCGTGCGCTACCATCTCGCCGGCCTCACCCGTGAAGAGCTGCCCGCCTACCTGACCCATCGCCTCAACCTTGCCGGCTGCACCCTCCCCATCTTCGAGGATGCCGCCGTCGAGGCCTTGTTCCAGGCCTCCCGCGGACTGCCGCGCAAGCTCAATCACGCCGCCCATTACGCGCTCTCCGCCGCGGCGCTCGCCAAAGCCAGGCAGGTTTCCGCCGAGCACGTCGCCGCCGCCCTCGAGGAACTCCAGTGAAGCGCGCCCCACAGTCCGCAAGGCAGGCGGCCCGCCCTTGCGGACTGTGGGCGGCAAAAAACCGCCTCATCGCCGTCCCCCTCGATCAGGACGGAATGGCCTGTCGCCCCATCACCGCGCAGCGCACTCCACAAGCGTGCGCCTGCCTTCTCGAGTACCTCAAAGCCGCAGGCTGCGACATCGTGGTCGTCACCGACCATGCCGCCGACGTCGTCGAGAAGGCCCACCTCACCAATCTATCCGTCTACATCGCCCCGCATGCCCTGGTCGAGGCCATCCGCAACGCCTCCGGGCTCAGGTCGCGCCCACTGAGCCACTCCGCCGCCTTGCTTGCCCGCTGGCCGCTCCACCCGGCACTCGCCGTCCATCTGCGGCAGTCCTTCCCCCCACGGCCTAAGCTAAACCAGCTCCCCCTCTTCTAGACGCTTGCCATTCCGCATTCCGCCCACGTCTCACAATCGTTCGCCAGGGGAAAATATGTGGGCTCCTCGCCTCGCTCCATCACGAAAAAGCGTGAAATATCGGCGGTGAAATAAACCGGGCGCTAACAGCAGGTATCGATTGCAGAGATGGACGTATCCAAAGCGCTCGGCGATCTAAAAAATGCGAGGACGCCGGAACAGAAGGCACGCGCCGAGCAGGCAGCATTTGCCGCGAAACGGAAGGCGCAGATGGCGCACGCCAAACTTGCCATGGCGAAAATGCGCGCGAGCAGTCTGGCGACGAAGAAGCATGCACAGCGGAGGAAAATCAGATGAACCGCATCATGCCCGAAAGAATCAAGGCCATCCGGAAACTTCTAGTCGAGGAACGTTGGATCAAGGCGGAGCTTGCCGGACTCACCACCCTCTGGGGCGCAAAACATGAAGATTACGCGGCAGTTCGCACCGAGCTTTTTGCCGAAATGCACAAGATCAAACTGCAACTCGCCGGATATTCAGCGCACGAAATCCACCTTGCCAGAACATGGGAGCGACTAATCGAGGATACCCGAACGGCAGGCTGCCGCTCGGGCGGCAGGCTCGAAGCTGACGAGCCCGAATCAAAGCCGGAATCGGATGAGGATGTGCTGCTGAAGGTGCTGCTGTTTTTCTACCTCCTCGCCAGAAACCGTCCGATCAAAGCGTTCCTGTCCCTGTCCATCGGCTGGCCTGCGCTATTGTTCGACTTCGATGAGGTGCCGAAAAATTCCGATGAGCTGTATACAGAACAGCGCATGAAGCCGCGACTGAAGATCTGAGGTTCTGCACATGGATTTTTACCTCGGGTTTCTATCCAGTTTCAGCGAATCCCTATGGTGACAAAATGCTCGCACAATCACATAAGGAGAAAACGTCATGACTGCAATCATCAATCGCAACGCCGAACTTGCCAATCCATGCTCGACCATTGTCGATGCAGACGGCCTGGAAAATTTCATCTCGCCGAGCGGCAAGACTACTGCCGATATCCGGTATGCCCGGACTCGCAACGAGTGGATCGCAGAGTATGCATTCCGCATCGGCATGGGAAAATTCCAGGGGTCGAAGGTGCCTCTTTCGACGTTCAGCATGCCTTATCGCACGAAGCATGAAGTGATCGCAGACGCTGCGGATAGGCTGCTCACGGACATCTATGCGCAATGCGGCAGAATGGCCAATCTGCCCGCCGCACAGCAGGGCGAAGTGCGGAAGCTGATCGAATGGGCGAACGATCTGATCAATCGACCGGACGATCCCGAGCCGACGCTCCCGCTCGAGGGCACGAAGTTTGTCGACCTCTTTGCAGGGATCGGGGGGTTTCACGAAGCGCTCAAACAGCAAGGCGCCAAATGCGTTGCAGCCGTCGAACTCGATCCCGCTGCGCGTCAGGTCTATCTCGACAACCACGGGCATGACTTGCTGATGTACGAGGACATCACCAAGGTCGACCCGGAGGATCTGCCGGAATTCGACATTCTGACTGGGGGATTCCCCTGTCAGAGTTTCAGCGTTGCAGGCAAGCGATTGGGCTACGACGACCCTGAAAAAGGCGCGCTGTTCTTTCAGATCCTGCGCATAGCGGAAGCCCGCAGACCATCCTTGCTGATCCTCGAAAATGTCCAGGGCTTTGCCACTCATGACAATGGAAACACCGCAGACAGGGCACTCGAGGAACTGACACGAATCGGTTACGCCGTTTCGATGCAGCTGCTGACCGCTTCGAAGTTCGGCGTCCCTCAGATGCGCAAACGGATTTTCATCATTGCCACGCGACTGGATCGATATCACGAGATGCGCTATCCGCACGTTTTCCCGGCAGGGGAAAAGCCTTCGAAAGTCGTGTCGGACATTCTCGAACCGAACATCACTGAAGGACGCAGCAAACTTCCTGTTGTGCCGAAACAATCGCACAACATCGACCCTAGCGGAATCATTCACATAGGTCAGCTTAACGGAATGCGATTTCAGACCTATCGCGTCATGGACCCCGATGGACAAGGGGTAACACTAACCACCGGTGAGACAGGACAGTATCTGATCGATGGGCAAGCGCGCAGCCTGACGCCGAGGGAATGCGCACGGATGCAGGGTTTTCCTGAATCCTTCAAGCCACACCCTGTCACGACCCAAGCACGCAAGCAATTCGGCAACGCCGTGGCTGTGCCTGTAGTTGCAGCCCTGTCGACGGTGGCAAAGCATTTTATCTAATCACTTGAATAGAAAGCCTACCGCTTGAGCAATAGGCTTTCAGATTGCAGGATATAGTATGAAAGGTAGACACTCTAATGCTGCGGACAAACACAGGAACGAACCTCCAGCATCACGAAGTTCATCTAGGCAGGCAGTAGCCCATACAGCCAGAGTTTAATGCGAATGAATTTTAACGAACTGGTCACAGCGATCCGCAGCTACGAATTCAATGACAGCCCTTGCATTGTCTGAGCAGGATTTGAATACCAAACGATCAAGTATTTCTGGACCATTGCTGAGAATCAGGACACCGATCAACTCATCGATGAACGACTGAGTTGCGTCCACACCAGAGAAATCAAAGACGATCTCTTGGCCCTGCGCCAGCGCCACCTCCACCTGCTCCCGCAGCGAGGACGCAGTGGCACGCGCACCGATCAAATGACCGTACGCATATTTACTCAGAGGAAAATTGGAACGAGTTATCATGGCTGTTCAATCGTACCCCAATTTTATCGAGATATCCAAGACTTTTTGCTTCTATTCGAACCTGAGTCTACGAACAGGCTGAGCATCCAGGGGCGGCAAAAGATCCCTGAAACGAATATCGGGAAGACGATCACGGCGGCATTCCATGGCAACCGCCACACCCTGCCAGAAATTGTCCTCTGTCAGCTGATAACTTCTCCCTACGGTGTCATGAATGGCATCACCGCTTGCAATGACGAGACGTCCTCCTGCCTGTTCTGCAATTCGAAAAGTTGTCGTCAAACCCACTCCCTGATTGACGGATTCGCTGGACAAGCCGAGGTCACGATTGCAACTGATACGCGGCATGAGTGCCGTGAATATGGCATCGATATGGCTCTCGCGTCGGAGTGCTGGATGGTTGCGCAACGAAGCCAGAAAGCCACAGCCATCATCTACCACAGCCAGTTGAATCATACCTTTTCTGGGATAGTACTGACTTGCAACCCAAACACAGGCATCTGGAAAGCCATGCCCCTTTGCATGGGTCAAGGCGTTTTCCAGCAATTCATTGAGCGCATACTGTACAGGCTCGACAAGACGCTCAAAAGCTGTATAACCGGTCATTTCGTCCGGTGGCTCATCTGGATTGATCCCCGGTATATGCCCAACTACTGCATGAGCCAAACGGAAGGACGCCTCATCCACATCGCGTCGAGCACCAAGCCGTGTCAATTCCACAAGCGAATCGCCACGGTTATGGCGTTGCATTGGCATCGGCGCACAATCCACTAATTCGATGCCCTCGAATACATCCATGCGTTCAAGATAGCCGCCCATTTCTGCACTGAGCCCGCAAATTTGGACAGATCTGCCCTGATTTCTGATCGTATGGAAGGTGGCACCCAGTAACGCCATGCCAAAGGGATCAACGAAACACAATCGACTGGCATTCACGACGACATCGGCTGTCGCCTCCATGAGATTCCTGCATGCCACAATACACTCTGCCGCAGAGCGCACAGTCATATAGTCTGGCAGACAAATGGACATCAGACGCCTACCGCGAAAGTCTGTGCGAGGAGCGCATCGAACGCGGCCTGAGCCTTGGCTGTCGCAGCGGCTTGCTGGGATAGGATTGACTGTATGTCACTTGTCTGCGCAGAAAAAACATCTTGTAACTCTATGGGTGGCAAGGGGAACTGATATTTAAACAGGGTTTCCCTGTTCAATTTTGGCATTGATGCCCGTACAGACTCAGCTGTAGCAAATTCAGTAAATGCTCTGCTCAACAGCAAGAACAGCAAGAATTGGGGTCGAAGTCTGGGCCCACAACGCAAGGGATAGATATCAGCACTACAATAACCCCCGGTGCGTGCCAAAGTTACTTTCGCCAAATAGGGACGAATTTTCGAATATAGAACATCATTCGCATCGAACCAATACTTACCGCTTTTCGGAAGCACTTCGCATACGGTGGGCATGGAGATTAACTTTCCACTCATGCTTTCAATTGAGTCTGCTCCCATGCACAAGATGTTAGCGTCCATAACATGATCTGGGATTCGCACAACTGACGGAATTACAACATGCTGCCCTAATGCTTCAAGCGGCCACCCCTTCGGGTTCGTGGCAGGATCGCCAAACATGTCGAGAAAAATCCCCGGAATCAGTTCCGCCGCTTTCTTCTCAGCCTCACGACGCAGCCGCACGATGCCCTCGGCGCGGGAGAGAATATCCACGATGCGGTGTTGTTCGGGCAAAGGTGGCAACAGAACTCTAGCGACTTTAATGAGCGATAGCGGAAGTGATGGCAAGCTGGTCGTCTGTGCTTGGCTACGGGGATCATAAGCCAATGACCACAGATAGAGATATTCTGGCAGCACCTTTTCAAGATTAGGTATGATTACAGCCAAATGAGATACAACATAGGCTTCTCGCCCAAGCATCGCGCGGTGGTTGAGATTGACCGAAGCCCCACTCTTTGGAATCAGCACACTTCCAACTGGAAACAAACGAAGGCGATGTCTTTCAATTGCCTCCTGACTCACCTTGTCGGACGATTCTATGAGACTGATTGTTCTATGCTCGCGTCCTACATCCTGCATTCGGATAAACGGAACACCATTTTCCGAAAAAGCCGATAGTTCTTGCGGAGCTGGATTACCTGCGGAAACCTCGGCTATTTCATACAGTGGCACAATAGGCCATCTCATAACTCGGATTCCGCCAGTGCCACCCTCAACGCCTCCACTTCTACGGCAATTTCCGCCTCGATAGCCGCAAGCTCGTCCAGCAATTCGCGGGGATCGCGATGCTCGACGGCTGCCTGGCTCATGGGGCGGTAACGTCCTGCGGAGAGATTGAAGTCATTGGATCGGATCGTGGCACTGTCAGCAATCCACCACTTCTCATGCCATTCGGCGGCCTGATCCCGCCCCTGCCATCTTTCCAGGCAATCGCCTCGTTTGCGATAGGCTTCGATCAGGACGGGCAGGTCGTCATCCGCAATCGGCGCATCGTGATTGGCATCCAGCTTGTAGCCGTCATTGTCCGCATGCAGGAAAAGCACATCTTCCGTGCTCCCGCCCTTCCTGAAGAATAGAACGGAAGTCTTCACTCCGGAATAAGGCTGGAACACTCCGCCCGGCAGGGACAATACTGCCTCCACCCTGTTGTTCTCGATGAGCTGGCGGCGCAGTTCCTTGTGGCCGCCAGTCGAGCCGAACAGCACGCCCTCCGGAACGATGACGCCGCAGCGTCCTCCCGGTTTCAGGCTGTCCATCATGTATTTCAGGAACAGGATCTCGGTCGCAGTGGATGTTCCCACCTTCACGTCGTCCACGATGCGGTCCTTGTCCAGCCTCCCCGAAAACGGCGGATTGGCGAGAATCACGGCATAGCCATCGGCAGGCAGTCCGATCTCCTCTTTCTGCTCGGCATCCAGCGTCGTGGTCAGCACGTTCCTCAAGAGAATACGGACATTGGGCAATCCCCTGAGAGTCAGATTCATCGTGGCAAGGCGGACCATCTTGGGATCGACGTCATTGCCGAAGAACGTCGCGCTTTGCAGCATGGACACCTGTGGGGCAGAAAGCAGATCGCCCAACCCTCTCCTCTGCATCTTGCCGTCCACTTCCGTTTCGGTGATCGCACTGGCAGACGAGTTCGACAACCGGATGTGGTTGAATGCCGCAGCCAGGAATCCCCCTGTTCCAGCGGCAGGGTCATAGACTGTCTCGCCGATCTTCGGATCGAGCATCTCGACGATGGCCCTGATGATGTGTCGAGGGGTTCTGAACTGTCCCAGTTCGCCCGCCTGCTTGATCTGTTTCAGGACATGCTCGAACAAATCCCCCTTGGTGTCCGAATCAGCCTGATCGAGATGCAGCCCATCCACCAGATTCACGACCTGGGTCAGCACGGTGGGCTCATCGATGGACAGCCTTGCCCCGTTCATGAAATTGACGGCGGAACGGCTGGCGACTTCCTCATAGAAGGGAAATACCTCATCTCGGACGAACCTGACGAGGGATTCGCCACTCAACGCCTTCGCCCAGACGGACCATTTGAAGCGATCTTTTCCAATGGTCTCGACGTCCTTTTCCGGCGCATTGAGCGGATTGCGCAGTTTCCATTCCCCGGAATAAATCGATACATGGGATTGCTTGAGCACCTTCGCCCTCATGGCGTTCTCGTTGTCGATGCCCTCGATCAAGTAGAAGAAGAACAGGAACGACAACTGCTCTGCGTTGTTCATTGGGTCGGGATAACCGCCGCCGTAAAGGTAATTGCGGATCGAGTCGATCGACTGCCGCATTTCTGAAGTCAAAGGCATGGAATTCCTAGTGGGATACGTGGGGTTGCTCGGATATGTCTGAATAACTCTCTGCTTGATGCTCGCCGAACACGGCGTCATTCATGCTGGCCAGGACAGCCTCCAAGGTTTCGGGGTCGCCGAAGAGCCTGACAGCCTGAGACACCCCGCCTGAAAGACTGAACGGAGGGAAGGCGAAGTGGTCGATGGTGAATTCCTCCATCGAGTCGGCGTTTGCCCTCAACTGATTTCCAACCACCCGCAACAGGCGCTCCTGATCGGGCGTGAGATCCGGTTGCGCAAGCAGCCATGCCTCGAATCTCGCCCCGAGTTCTTCCGCCTTCTGCTCGGATACCTCCGGAAAAACGATATTGCCCTCATCGTCGACCGTCACCCATTCCCGCGTCGTGGGGTCAATATGGTCATCAATGTCGAGCGAAAGCAGTTTCCTGGGCTTCGGTTTCGTTTTGGGTTTCCCGGTGGTAATCAGGCCACCTTGGACGAATTCCTCGTCATCCCCGTGGTAATCGGTCACCCCGACAAAATCGAACATCGTGAAAAGCGGCTTGTTCTGGGCCTTTCTCGTTCCCCTGCCGCGCATCTGCTGATACAGGATGGCCGATTTCGTGAATCGGGCAAACACCAGATTCGTCACGGCAGGGCAATCGAATCCGGTATCGAGCATGTTGACCGACACCAGTATGTTCGGAAAGGCTTCCTTCTTGAAGCGCTTGATCCTCGCAAACCCATCGACAGTGTCATCCTGTCCCATGCCGGATACCACGTAGTCAGCATAGCGAATTTCAGGGGATGGCTTTTTGTCTGCGAACGCCTCGTCGAACATTCTCGCAAGCGTTTCCGCATGACGCTTGGTGACCGCAAACACAATGGTTTTGCCAAGCAGAGGCTTGCGCACGACTCCCTTCTTGTCGGTATAGCCCTGTTCCATGACTTGTCTGAATTCCCTGACGATGGCTCGATTGCGCTCGGGTATGGTGAATTTCCGCTCCAGCGCGTTCGGATCGATGATGACGGAATCCCCGTCCTTGAATATCAGTTCGAATTCTTTCCTGGTCTCATCACTCATCGCCGACCAGTCAAGCTCATCCCGTTTGACTTCGAACCCGCCCTCGGCTGCGGTCTTCACGGTCTTGGCCTGATAGATCTGATAGGGTACGAGATAGCCCTCCCGTATGGCGTCCTTCAGCTTGTAGCTGAAATTTGGCTTGTCGACTTCAAAGAATTTCAGAGTGTCGCGCACGAAGAGCTTGTCTTCGCCGTCTGCCGTTTCCAGATCGTTGACGCATGGCGTCGCGGTGAGTCCGATCTGGATGCCATCGAAATGCTTCAGCACTCCGCTCCATTTCCCATAGATGCTGCGATGGCATTCGTCGGAAATCACGAGATCGAAGTAGCCTGCGGAATAGTCGCCGTAGATATTGATCATGCTTTGCAGCGTCGTGATGGTGATGCGCTTCTCGTCCTGAAAGCGACGTCCGGCGCGCAGCACATAGGCGGGATAGTCGGGCAGATGCTCCGCAAAGGTATCCTCGGTCTGGAGAGCCAAGGGAATACGATCAACCAGGAACAGCACCCGAGTCACGGCGTTCGCTTCGAAAAGCCGTTTGATGAGCGCCGCTGCCGTCCGGGTTTTACCCGTCCCTGTCGCCATTTCGACCAGCAGCTTGCGCCTGCCCTGTTTGATTTCCTCGCACAATGTCTGGATGCACTGCTGCTGGTATTCTCTTCCTGCGATTTTCAGGTCGATGGGGATGGCAAGCAGATTGCGCGCAACCTGAAGACTTGCGAACCGCCGCTCGAGGTCATCCTGCTTGAAAAAGGTTTTGACGGGTCTCGGGTAGGCTTCCTTCTCCCATTCCCAGAACAGGATTTCACGACCGTTGGCGAGAAAGATATAGGGAACCTTGAGTTGGCTGGCGTAATTTCGTGCCTGCTCGGTGGCATCTCCCGGATTGACGGAGAAACGCTTCGCTTCGATGACAGCCAATGAGCGTCCGTGCCTATCGCACAGGACATAATCGGCGCGTTTTCCGTCCGCCATGACGACTTCATAGCGAACGCTGTTGTGATCCTGCGTATTCCACCCCTGTCCTGCGAGCTGGGCATCGATCACCACTCGCGAGAACGCTTCATTGGCTGAAGTCATGGTTTTTGCGTAGTTGTTGTTATCGTTGAATCATACACCCCTCGCGCTCCCCGATAAATCCACGAGTTTGCAATCCAACTGTGGACAAGGCTGCCGCCCGAGCGGCAGCCTCAATCGCCTGCCTGCTTTCGAGACTGCCGCGCAAGCCGAGCTTTTCTGTTGTTAGCCATGCGCTCCTTGTTCCTGCACAGCTTCGCCAGATCGTCAGAAAATCTTCCCTTTTGGTAGGCCAGCCTGTCGAAATTGATAGTGGGATACGCCAGCTTGCTCGCGACATTCTCAAGGAGATATCGAACGGAATGCGGCTCGGAGTAGGCGGTCGAATTGGTGGTGTCGTGCTCGTGGCCGATGAACTGGCTTCTCGTCTCCTCCGGGATGCCATTTTGTTTCAACGCATTGTTTGCGGTGAAGCGGTAGGAATGGAACACTTTGCGTTTATCCTTGATGCCGATAACGTCCCTGATGTAATCCGAGTAACGCTCGCTTGGCGTTGCGCTGAAATTCCCATTGGAATCGGCCGTGAGGTAGGGAAACAGCATCACGCCTCCAAACGGCTTCGCATCCTCGACATAATCGAGAAAACCCAAGGACAGCAAACGAGGATGGAGGGGAATGATGCGCTCAGCCGCTCGCGTCTTGATTTGCTTGTAGTCCTCGTCGTTGATCGAAATCGACCAAATCCCATCGATCTGCATGACGTCCGATATGGCAAGCTGGCACAATTCTGAAATCCTGGCGCCCGTAAACAGCGCAAGCAGTGGGAGCCAGAAATCATCAGGCTTGTGTCGCTTTTCCAGGTAGACATCGGGGTTGAAAATCAAGGCAAGGTCTTCGGGAGTATAGGGCTTTCGGGCAGTAAAGGACTGCGCCTTCTTCTTGTCCTTCTTTGTGAACACGCCATGCCCCCGCGTCGGGATATCACCCTTCGGATAGGCTTCAAGGGTTTGTGCGAGTTCGAACAAGCCCCCCATCGACGCCAGATATTTCTGCTGGATGGTGTTGTCGCTGATATTCTGGGCTTTCAGATCGTCGATATAGTCGCCGATATCGGCGCGAGTAATCAACCTGATGGGATAATGCTTGTTCCGCTTACGACGGGCGATCCAGTCGGCAAACTTCCGATGGTAGTTGCCATATTCGTAAATGGTTTTGGGCGCCAGCTTGCCCCCCTTGCGGGTGGCGTAGCGCTGAATGACTTCATCCAACGTCATGCCCCCCTGGATGGCATCGGGCTGGGGAGGTGGCGCAGCAGGAACCACCTTCGGATTTGATCGACCGACGAAGCGGGACATATCTTCGCTCGAGCCGATGTTGAGAAATTCCAGCATCTTCTTTGCATTCTCGATGTCTTCCGGCGTGTTGATGTTGCGCAAGATCATGCCGTTCGGCAGATCGAGATCGAGTTTCCGGAGCGAATCAAGGTTGCCGAGGATGCTCGCCCAGGTAGAAGGATCGTCGGGATCGAAGTTGCTCATGTCAGCCACATCCAGTTTGCCTCTGGCCATTATCGCAGAAATCTGCAATGCCTTGGCCTTGGCAAGGGTCGGACTCTTGGTTTGCAGGGAAAAACGTCGGTCGATGCGCTTCGATTCGACCTGATACTGGATGCGGAAATAGAACACGCCGTGGCGCGACTGGAACAGTCTGGACGGTAGTTTCAAGGTGGCCTCCTGGGTTAGGAGGGTCACCGATGAGTGACACCTGCGCGTTAACCTGCCGTTTTTTACACAACAAATACAGCAGGTTAATCAATAATGGCGGAGAGGGAGGGATTCGAACCCCCGGTGGGTTGCCCCACAACGGTTTTCAAGTCTCCAGAGAAATCGCGTATAATCAATGTGTTATCTGCTTTTCGTTTCCGCAACCGCCGCTGTTTCGGCCCTTCCATCTCATTGATTTCATTATAAGGCGAATAGTGGTTGCGGAAACGATTTTTGGGTCTCCGGCGCGCTCATTGTCGGTGGTTCGATGCTTGCGTTCTATCTGCCTCTGGTGCCGGCGATCATGTTCGCGATGGGCATCGTCGCCGAGATCATCATGGTCATCGAGGTGCTGGTGGCTGGCCCGTTGTGGATCCGCGGGGCATGCGCTCCCCGGTGGCGACGGCATGACGGGCAAGAGCGGGCACGGATACAACTTCATGCTCGAACTGCTGGCCCGGCCAACCCTGATGGTGTTCGGGCTGATCTCGACTGTCATCGTGCTGGACGCCGTGAGCTGGTTTCTTGGACTCATGATTCAGGTGGCGTTTCCTGCGATGTGGAACGGGTCCGGCACAACCCACATCGATGGTCCCGCGACGCTCTTGTTTTCGATGTTCCTGCTGGTCAGCATCATGTATGGCGCGGTCAAGGGCGAATACATTGCATCGGAGTCGACCTTCTACCGTGTGCTGCGCGCAGTGGGTGAGCAGAACCACCGGGGGCGCAGCCGTGCACCGGAGCGACGCAGGCCGCCCACAAGCCACAGCGCAACGAGGGCACGCGAAGTCTGGTCGTGGGACATCACCTACTTGGCCGGACCGGTACGGGGGCTGTTCTACTACCTGTACCTGATCCTGGACATCTACAGCCGCAAGATCGTGGGCTGGGAGGCCTTTGAACGGGAGTGCGGGGAACATGCGGCCAGTGTCGTAGAGCGCGCTGTCCTGGCTGAGCGCTGCATGAATAGCCCATTGGTGCTGCACGCCGACAATGGCAGTCCGATGAAGGGCGCCACCCTCCGGGCGACGCTGGAACGCCTGGGTATTGAACCCTCGCATAGCCGGCCGCGGGTCAGCAATGACAATCCGTTCTCGGAGGCGGCCTTCCGGACGTGCAAGTATCGGCCGGACTTCCCGGCCAAGGGCTTTGCAGGCCTGGATGCCGCAAGGCAGTGGGTGCACGGCTTCGTGACCTGGTACGACGGCGAGCATCGCCACAGCGGCATCAAGTTTGTGACGCCGGATGAGCGTCATCGCGGCCACGATCGCGATGTTCTGGCGAAACGGGAAACGGTTTATGCCGTCGCCCGTTCTAAGCATTCAGAGCGCTGGTCTGGCGGGACGCGCGACTGGCAGCCGGCAGGCACAGTCTGGCTCAATCCAGAGAACCTGCCAGCGGCGGAAGCAGAAGTAGTAGAGGCGTGATCAGGAAATCGGTCAACTATCTTGACAAACACCGGGCATTCCCGGAACATACCGCGACCTCTCCGAAGAGGACCCCGAAAATGAAGCGCGCATCTCTTATCGCCACGGCTGCCCTTACTGGTTTGGCCTTGGTGTCAACCGCAACCAAGGCTTTGGCGCAAGCAACGGCAGTGTCATATTATTGCCAGAACAATGATAATGGAATAAGGGCTGTAATAGTAACATTACATCCAGAAAACTCAACTGTTAATGTCCTTGGGGACCCGGGACCACAGTTTACATCCATTGCGCAATTTAACCAAAACAGTACGGTGCGGTGGGCACATTACCTCAGTGGTGTCAGGGCGTCTGGATCTGTAAAGTACCTTTTAGATCCGACAACAAATACGCTCTACACCCATCTGGTGGCCACCACCATGTTTGGAACAAAGGCAAACGGCAACATGCAATGGTCTTGCCGCAAGTGGTAGCCATAAGCAATGGAATAGAAAGGCAACAGAACATGCCTACGATGACCATGGCCGTCCGCTTGTGTTGGCCGCGCTTGTTGTCTTGGTACTGCTTTCTGGTTGTGAATCTCCTTATTGCGGCACCCCGAAACCCCAGACGAACGCGGCATGGGCGCAATTTTACGCGCACGGCGGCCGTTGCAACGGCTATGGCCAGTGCGAATGGCGTTGCAGATAACGGATAAGGTTAGATCGCGAGAGCGAAGCGAGCCGCGATCTGAACCGGCTGTTGGACGATCGCCCGGAATGGCCGTTCACGTTCGCCGAAATACGCAGCTGGACGCTGAAACTGGATCTCCTGCGCGTGGTTGCGGCCTCTTGCGAGGCCGCAACCAGCCGACCGCGTGCCCACTATCGCCGGCGCTATCCGCGCACATACTCGCCCGGCGTCACCCCAAGGATTTTCTTGAAATGGCGGGTGAAGTGGCTCTGGTCGCAGAACCCCATCTCGGCGGAGACCACGGCGGGCGTCATCCCCTTCCGTAACATTGCCCGTGCCCGCTCGACCCTGAGCTGGTTGTGATAGGTGTGAGGTGGTACCCCGAACCGCCGCTGGAATGCGCGAAGAAGCCGGAATCGCCCGATTCCGGCGACAGTGGCCAATTCGTCCAGAGTGATCTGAGCCAAGACATGGGTGCGCAAATACTCCCTGGCCCGTTCCATGGCAGCCGGTTCGTCGCCCCCTTCGGCGGATCGAGGCGGGCGCTCGGCATGGCTCAGCAGGTGGCGCAGCACCACCGCCTGTAAGGTCTGCGCCTCGAGCGTTTCTACCGTGCCGCGCTCGGCCATCTCCCCCAACCGCCACACCGCCGCGGTTAGCTCCGGATCGTCGGTCTGCGCTCGGCACAGGTGGACGACGCCCGACATGCCAAGCTCTCCTGCCGCATTCGCTACCGCGGCCGGCAAAATCTGCGCCACCTTGAACTGCGCCCCGTTCGGCATCGCAAGGGTGCGATGAAGTTCCCCGGGCTCCATCAGCATCATCCCTGGGCTAAGGCGCGTATGGGTGCGCCCACGATAGCGCCAGGACTGGCCCCACAATTGGACACCGGCGCACAGGGCATATGTCTCATGATAAACGGTCCACAGATGGCGAGATCGGTGGGCGACCAGATATTCCCACCCGCCAAGCTGCGGCGGCCGCAACCAAGCAATCTTCTCAAACGGGTCGTCGAGGCTCATGTTCCTCCCTTTTGTTATTTTTCGGGGCCGGCGGCTTTTCATGCGCCCGTGTTTTTGCCCACAGGGATAGAGGCGCCCATCGCCCACAAGCAGCGAGAACACCAGACTCCTATAATCCCATTTTATACCAGTGCGCACGGTGGGCAATATTCTTCCAACATGATGATATTGAACCATTTCGACGACTCTCGCCGGCGAAAGACTGAACGACGCCAAGAAGGCCGTTGCCCGGGGGAAGTCCCCCGCGCTGGAAAAGCAGCGCGAGCCGTGCCGGCTGGCCGCCGCCAAGACCTTCGGCGAAATGACCGGGAAGTGGCTGGCCGGTGCCGCATGGCTGACAGCACGAAGGCCATACGCAAGAGCATCTTCGAGCGGGACATCCTGCCGGCGTTCGAGGACAGCCAGCTCAACGAAATCACTGCCGACGACCTGCGCGCCTTGGCCAACAAGGTGAAGGCACGCGGTCCGCCTACCACAGCGACACCTGTTCGCGACACCGTGCACGGTGAGAAGCTGGGCAGCCCGGCCGAGGATGTGGGCGTGGCGCCGATAGCCACCTTATGTGCCGAAGGATCGCGCTTTGTTACCGTTGGAGATCGTTTGATGGCGCGGCAGATGGAATCGGTGGCCGCCTATCCGACCATCCGGCTGGCACTGCGCATGATCTTGCTGACGCCAGTGCGCAAAAGCGAACTGATCCAGGCCACCTGGGATGAGGTCGATTTCGAGAACGCAACCTGGATCATCCCGAAGCAGCGCATGAAGGGGCGCAACCCGCACGTGGTCTATCTGTCGCGTTCGGACTGTTCCGGAACGAACGACGCACGCGCGGTGACGGTAACCTCGTACTTCTTGCTTTCGGCCATCCCGCTATTGCACACGATTTCCGCGCGGATCGGAAGCCGTTCGCGTGCGGCGGGTCCGCCACGGTGAATTTGCGCTACCTCAGGAAGTGGCTTGAGCTGTACGTCTCGAATTCTCGGTCATCCGGATTTGTGGACAATGCGCCTGCGGCGCACCGGAGCGCATGCCGTGGTAAGCGCGTTGCGCTTCCCGCCGCGCATCTTTTTGCCTACAAGCTCCATAGCGCTCGGTCCGTTTGAGCGGCCGGCTTCTTGCCCATCAGCCGACCACCAGCTTGATGGGTTTGCCGACTCAGGTCAGCATATTGACCAGGGCATCGATAGTGAACTTGCCGACTTTCTTGTTGACCACGTCGGAAACGCGCGGCCGGCTGATATGCAGGATTTGCGCCGCTTCGTCCTGTTTCAGGTGATTGTCCCGGATCCAGGACGCGAGCTCTCCCATCAGCTGCTCCTTGAGGGCGCGCGTGTCGTTAATTTGCTTTTGCGACTCAGTGTTGGCGCTCGCACTGAATCGCGATCCACCGGCACTTTTGCTGTGCGATATTGCACCGCGTGCAGATGAGTCGCGGTGAAACAATGGGGAGGCGAATCGCGGTTGTGGAAGTGCGCGTGGATCTGAAATAAAGCGGTGGGATGGCTTGGCTGATCCAGACCTGACGTTTCGCGAGCAACCGGATGGCCTTCCTGTGGGAAGCGTTGCGGCGTAAGCTTTGCGTTGTCGTCGACTTTAAAAAAGGGGGTGGCCCGCGAAGGTTGCAGCCAACGCGGGCCGGATGCTCATGCGCGAAGCGAAACAGCTGGGCAAGGTGCCTGACTCGACCGTGCTGGCCCATTCCACCATCCATCGCCTGCTCACCCGCGCGGGCCTCATGCAAAAGGATCGCTCGGAACCCTCCGACCAGGACCGGCGCCGCTTCGCCTTCGTAGCCGCCAATGAGCTGTGGATGAGCGACGTCATGCACGGCCCCACCGTCGCCACGGCCAAGGGCGTTCGCCGCAAGGCCTACCTCATCGGCTTCCTCGACGACGCCAGCCGTCTCGTGCCTTATTGCGCCTTCGCACTGTCGGAGAACACACAGAGCTTCCTGCCCGTTTTCAAGCAGGCCATTCTCCGCCGTGGCCTGCCCAAACGCCTGTATTGCGACAACGGTGCGAACTATCGCTCCCAGCAGCTCGCTCTGGTGTGTGCCAAGCTGGGCATCGCCCTTATCCATGCCAGGCCTTACCAGCCTCAGGGAAAGGGGAAGCAAGAGCGGTGGTTTCGTACAGTACGGGCCCAGTTCCTGCCTCGCCTGACGAATGAGGACACGGCAAGTCTGGAGGCCCTCAACCGGCGCCTATGGACCTGGGTCGAGGGCGAGTACCACCAGACGCCCCACCGCGGCCTCGAGGACGACCGAACCCCGCTCGAGCAATGGGCGCTCAGCGCCGATCAGGTGCGCATGCCCGATACCTCCTTGAACCTCGACGATGCCTTCCTGTTCGAGGCCAAGCGCCGCGTCCAGCGCGACCGCACCGTGAGCCTGAATGGCACAGTCTTCGAGGTCGACGCCCTCCTGGTGGGCAAGAGCGTCATCCTGCGCTTCGATCCCGCCGCACCTCCTGCGCGCGGCGTCGAGGTCTGGCATGACGGCAAGTTCATCGTTCACGCGAAGCCTGTCGATGCCTACGCCAACTGCTTCGTGCGCCGCGACCGCGCCTCCCGGAATCTCGATGCCGGCGCCGATGCCCCAGCGCCTGCCCAGGGACTGGCCCTGCGCGATCTCAACAATGAAATCGGACACCCACAGTTGGTTGGGGCGGTCGGCCCTGAATTGCCGGTTCACCCGGTCCAGCGGGCACGGCAATGCCTTGTCAGGCACGGTCGTCTTGACGACCTTGCCGCGCCGTACACCTTCCAACCCGAGCTGCTTCATCAGCCGCTCAACCGTGCAACGGGCCACCTGCATCCCCTCGCGTTTTAGCTGCCGCCAGACCTTGTCGGCGCCATACACCTGGAAGTTGGCATGCCATACACGCCGGATCTCCGGCATCAAGACTTCATCACGCTGGACGCGCGCGCAGCGCAATGCAGGATTGCGCAACTCGGCTGCATGACGACGGTATCCGGACGGGGCAATCTGCAATACCTTGCAGATCGGCTCGACCCCGTATGTGTCGCGATGCCGGTCGATAAAATCCTTCAGGACTTGAGTTTGCGGTCGAGCTCCGCCTGGGCGAAAAAAGCGCTGGCCAGCCTCAATATCTCGTTGGCGCGACGCAGTTCCTTCACCTCGCGCTCCAGGGATTTGATGCGTTCGCGCTCGTCGCTGGTGATGCCGTCACGCAGACCGGTGTCGGTCTCGTGCTTCTTCACCCAATCATGCAGCGTCTGGGCAACGCAACCGATCTTCGGTGCGATCGACTCAATGGCAGCCCATTGCGAGGGATATTCGTTGCGATGTTCCAGCACCATGCGGACAGCGCGTTCGCGTACTTCGGGGGAATACTTCGGGGTGGATTTCTTGTTCATAAGGACTCCATTCTCTCAAGAATTGGAGCCTCCTCAAAACCCGGGGCGATTCAGTTTCTTCGAATCTGATAAAGTGGAAGCAAGGTCCTGTCGCAAGGGTGTCAGCGATTCGCGCTACACGATTCCGTCAAAGGGGAGAAAGGATTGATAACTACAGCGCCTCCATTTGTGTGGATGTATATCACTGCGAATTCTGATTTTGGTGCCAGAGGATACCTCCAAACCTAGATTGTGTGCGTGTCACACGCCCCTGGCGCTTGTTTGCCACACAAATCAGAGAAAACGGATCATGCAAAAACAACACCACACACTCACCCCAAAACCCACCCTGTTGGTGATCTCCTTGGCTGGAATGTTTGCGGCCCACGCTCATGCCGCCACCACTTCGGACTCATTCTCGGGTCTGGGGATCCTGCCAGGTTACACCGGAAGTTATGGCGTTGGCGTCTCCAGCGATGGCAGCGTCGTGGTCGGGTACTCCAACAACAGCACCGGCGGCGAAGCCTTCCGCTGGACGCAGGCCGGAGGCATGCAGGGACTGGGGATCCCGTCCGGTTACTCCGGAAGTTACGCCCAAGGCGTCTCCAGCGACGGCAGCGTCGTGGTCGGAGCCGTCGTCGGCGGCAATAACGACCAAGCCTTCCGCTGGACGCAGGCAACTGGCATGGTGAAACTGGGGTTCCTGACCGATTACTCCGAAAGTTACGCCTATGGCGTTTCCAGCGACGGCAGCGTCGTGGTCGGAGCCGTCGCCGGCGGCAGTAACACCCAAGCCTTCCGCTGGACGCAGGCCGGAGGCATGCAGGGACTGGGATTCCTAGCAAATTCGATTTCGAGTCAAGCCTATGGCATTTCCAGCGATGGTAGCACCGTGGTCGGGGTCTCTGGATCGGAAGCCTTCCGCTGGACGCAGGCCGGAGGCATGCAGGGACTGGGATTCCTAGCAAATTCGATTTCGAGTCAAGCCGGTGGCGTTTCCAGCGATGGTAGCACCGTGGTCGGGGTCTCTGGATCGGAAGCCTTCCGCTGGACGCAGGCAACCGGCATGGTGGGTCTGGGCTTTCTTCCGGGCGGTGACAGCAGCACTGCCATCGGCGTCTCTGCCGATGGCAGCGTCGTGGTCGGAACCGCCAACATCACCGCCAACGGTTCGGGCGTCGCATTCCGCTGGACGCAGGCGGGGGGCATGCAATCCGTGGCCGCCTGGCTCGCCGCCGCCAAGGTTGCGGTGCCCGCCGGTTGGGCGCTCACGGCCGCAGCAGGAACGAACTCGGATGGCAGCGTCGTTGTGGGGCTTGGAACAGACCCCTCCGGGAACAGCGAAGCCTTCCTGGCGCGTGTCTCGCCAGTGGGTTCGGGCATCATCAATCCGGCGGCCTTTAACCAGAGCGTGATCAACACGGGCGCTTCCGTGTCCCTGGCTGGCGCGAACCTGCCTGAACTGTCTCTGGAAGGCGCGCACCATCGCACGCTGATGGACA